>NZ_JAMPTM010000306.1 GCF_025403375.1 Frankia gtarii | reverse complement strand
GGCGACGGGGGTGGGACGGCCCGGGAAATGCCGCGTGGCGACCTCGCTGGCTGGTTCCTGCTGGCGGTGCCCTACGTCCCCGCCGCCGGCATCGGCGGGTTGATGCTCGGCCGATCGCGGACCGGCGTTGTGCTCGACCCGGTCGAGATCGTGGTCGGGTCGGCCCTGGTCGCCGCGGTCCTCGTCCGGCAGATGGTCACCCTGCGGGTGAGCCAGCGACTGGTCGCGCAGGTTGGGCACGCCGAGCGCGAAGTGCGGCACTGGACCTCACATGATCGGCTCACCGAGCTCGCGAACCGCACGCTGTTCCACGAGCGTCTCACCGACGCCCTCGCCGCCAGCCGCCGTGACGGTCGGGACGTGGCCGTCCTGTACTGCGACCTCGACGACTTCCGCATCATCAACGACAGCCTCGGCTACGCCGCCGGGGATCATCTGCTGCGCGCCGTCGGCCAGCGCCTGCGGCACTGCGTGCGGGCCTCGGACACCGTCGCCCGGTTGGGCTCCGACGAGTTCGCCGTACTGCTTGACGGCGGGCGGGAGCTGCCCGAGACGATCGCCGAACGCGTGCTCGCGGCCCTGCGCCAACCCGTGTCGGTGGGCGGCCACCACTGGCCCGTGCGGGGCAGCGTGGGCCTGGTCGTGGCCGGTCGTACCCAGGAGACGACCGAGGTCCTGCTACGACGGGCCGACACCGCCGTGCACGCGGCGAAGCGGACGGGCAAGAACCGCCTGGTCGTCTACCGGCCGGGACTGGGCTCCACTCCCGGCGCCCACCTCGTCGCCGGCACCCATCTGGCCGACGCACTGGCCACCGCGCTGCGCCGGGGCGGCCGATCGGCCGGGTTCGACGTCCACTACCAGCCCATCGTGCGTCTGCGCGACCGCCTTCCGGTCGCGTTGGAGGCACTGGCCCGCTGGACGGCGCCCGGCCGCGGCCCGGTGCCGCCCGGCACGTTCGTCGCGGCCGCGGAAAGCGGCGGCATCGTCGGCGCGCTGGACGACATGATTCTCACCCAGGCCTGCGCGGAGATCGCGGTGGCCTACCCGGACTCCGCGCTTCGCCTGCACGTGAACGTCTCTGCCAGCCGGGTCACCGACATGACCCTGCTCGACAGCGTCGCCCGCGCGCTCGCCGCGAGCCGTTTCGATCCCCGCCGGCTGGTCGTCGAGATCACCGAGACGAGCCGGATAGACGACCTGCATGGTGCACGCGAGGTGCTCGACGAGGTGCGGGCACTGGGTGTCGCCGTCGCCCTCGACGATGTCGGCGCGGGCAACAGCACGCTCGCCGCGATGCACCTGCTACCGGTGGACGTCGTCAAGCTGGATCGGACTCTGCTCGAACCGCCGCGGGACGGGGGTCGGGTGACGGTGATGCGTCGCTCAATGATCACCTTGGCGCACGCCCTCGGTGCCGTCGTCGTCGCGGAAGGCATCGAGCGCGAAGGCCAGATTGCCGAGCTGGAGGAGCTTGGCTGCGAGCTGGGCCAGGGCTACCTGTTCGCGCGGCCGGCTCCGCTGCCTCTCGCGCCGACGCGGCCGTGGGCTGCCCGCGATGGCCAGCTGCCGGCCGCAGAGCCGGCCCGAGGGGCGGACCCGGCCGCCTGACGACTCCGTTCCGAGGCGGTGCCCTGACCCGACTCCCGTCGGGGCCGGGTCAGGGCACCGCCGGCTGGCCGACCAGAAGAGCCGCCGCCGTTGCTCTGCCAACCCCCAGGTCACGCGCCTGTGCGAGATCATCTACGGTGTCGACGTCGCGTCGTAGCCCGGGGACCGAGGATCCGAGGGCGTCGGTCAGGTCCACGGCCCCTGAGCGGCGGTGCGCGACGCGGCTGTGCGGTCCGAACGCTGGCCCCAGCGGTGCTCCGGTCGTGGCGGTGAGCAACACGGTGCCCGTGCCGGCGGCGTCGGCGAGGACCGCGCGACGGTGGTTGCCGGCTGCGGCCAGGGCCCGGTGCAGCTCCGCGGTTCGCAGCGCCGGCAGATCCCCGGACAGCGCCGCCAGTGGATGCCCGGGCCAGCGGCCGGCCGCCAGCTCCGCGCCGTGCGCCAGCGCCGGATTGAGGCCCTGGTCGGGGGTATCCGCAACGACGACGAGGCGGGCGCGCATCTGGGTCGACAGCGCGGGGGCCGGTGACGGATCCGCGCCGTCTCCGGCGCTGAGGTCATCCTGGTCGCGCAGCCGTGACAGCGTCCGGCGGAACGTCTGATCATTTGTCACGATCACCACGGCGCCGACGAGGTCGGTTGCGGAGGCGAGTACGGCCGTCACCGTGTCGATGGCCATCGCGAGCGCCAGCAGGCTTCGATCCGGCCGGTCCAGCCGACTCTTCGCCCGAGCCAGGTTCTTCAACGGCAGAAGGACCGTCCAGGACGCCCCGCCTTGTGGGAGCCACACGAAGGTGACCATAGGCCATGGCGCCGTGCGACGGGGCGAGCCGGAGGGCGCGAACCAGGCGATGATCGACGATGACGTGGACGCGACGCGGGAGAGTCGGCCGCCGCCACGCCTTGACCGTGGGGTGAACGTCGTCCGTAGGCGTATCTCCAGTGTTCGCCTCCAGTCGCTGCCTGTGTTGATCGTGCGGGCGGCGAGCGCGGCCCTTCGCCGAGCGTGGTCTCACGTCGATGGAGCCGTGGCAACGTCCCTGGTGGGCGACAACGTCGCTGGTGAGCGGCGCATCCTGCGTGATGCCCGCCAGAGCGGCGTCTACGGTCGAGTGTGAGGACGCGGTGGGCACGCCATCGCGCAGCGTCGGGGTGCTCGCAGCACCGGACGTGGACGCCGGTCCCGTGACCCACCGGAGGGAACCATTACCGCCGATCCCAGCAACAACCGGTCCGAGGACGCCGTGAACGGGGCCCCGGTCCCGGCCCAGCCGGCCGGGGCTCGCAACGGTGCGACCGCGGTCGGTCGCCGCACTGCTTCTGGGAGTAGGAGGTGAGGCGGGTGGCGGTGCTGACCGCCGGATCGTGGGGGACCGTCTTCGCGAAGGTCCTCGCGGACGCGGGCGCCCAGGTCGACCTCGTCGCCCGGGATCCGCAGGTCATCCGCTCGATCAACCGCCGGCATGTCAACCCGCGATATCTGCCCACGGTCCAGCTCCCCGACCGGGTCCGGGCGACGGGCGATCCGGGCGACGCGCTGGCGGGCGCCGAGCTCGTGGTGCTGGCCGTGCCCTCGCAGGCGTTGCGCTCGCTGCTCGCCCGCTGGGTGTCGCGGATCGCCTCCGATGCGATCTACGTGAGCCTGATGAAGGGGGTCGAGGCGGGCAGTCGGCTGCGGATGAGCCAGGTCATCGCGGAGGTCGCCGGAGTGACGCCGGACCGGATCGCCGTCGTCAGCGGCCCGAACCTGGCACATGAGATCGCCGCGGAACATCCGGCGGCAACCGTCGTCGCCAGCACCTCGACCCGAACGGCGGAGATCGTCCAGACTGCCTGCTGGACCCCCTACTTCCGTCCCTATACGAATCATGATGTGATCGGATGCGAGCTCGGTGGGGCGGTGAAGAACGTGATCGCCCTTGCCGCCGGAATGCTCGAGGGAATGGGTTTCGGCACCAACAGCCTCGCATCCCTGATCACCCGAGGTCTCGCCGAGACGTCGCGGCTCGGCATCGCGCTGGGCGCGGAACCGATGACCTTCGCCGGCCTGGCGGGGCTCGGTGATCTCGTGGCGACCTGTGGTTCGCCGCTGTCGCGTAACCGGACCTTTGGCGAAAAGCTGGGACGTGGGCTCAGCCTGGCGCAGGTGGAGGCGGAGCAGCGGCAGGTTGCGGAGGGGGTGCGGTCCTGCCGACCGCTGCTGGCCGTGGCCGATCAGCTCGGCGTCTCGATGCCCATCACACAGCAGGTCGAGCGGGTGCTTTACGAGGGTCTGCCGCCGCTGGAGGCGGTCAAGGATCTGATGAGCCGGGAGCCGGGGCCGGAGTACCGAACACATCGGTGACGCCGGTCAGGCGGGGAGCACCCCCGGTGACGGGCTGGCGGCAGGGGGGGTGGACACCGGGTCGGCATCGACGTTGGCTCCGATCGAACGGAGCTTGCCGACCGGGTCCTCGTATCCGCGCTCGAGAAATCTGGTTCCACGGATGATGCTCGTCCCCTCCGCGACCAGCGCGGCGAGCACGTAGGCGAAGCCCGCCCGCAGATCGGGAATCGTAAGCTCGCCGCCGGCGAGGGGGGTCGGCCCGCTCACGACTGCCGAGTGCTCGAAGTCACGGGCGGCGAACCGGCACGCCTTTCCGCCGAGGCACAGCGTCGACAGCGCGATGTCCGCGCCCATCTCGGCGAGCTGGCGGGTGTACCCGAAACGGTCCTCGTAGATCGTTTCGTGGATGACCGAGGCTCCTCTGGCCTGGGTCAGCAGCACCACCAGCGGCTGCTGCCAGTCGGTCATGAACCCGGGATGCACGTCGGTCTGCACATGGGCGGCGGTGAGCGGCCGGGCGCGGAAGAACGTCATGCCACGCGGGGTCACCTCGAACTCGCCGCCAAGCCGGCGCAGATGGTTCAGGAACGTCATCAGGTGCTCCTGCCGTGCGCCGATCACCTCCACCCGCCCCCCGGTGGCCACCGCGGCCGCCGCGAACGACGCGACCTCGATCCGGTCGTGAATGGGCGCGTGGGTGGCGCCGCGCAGCTTCGCCACGCCCTGGACGACGATCGTCCGATCGGCCTCCACGTCGACCAGGGCGCCCATCTGCTGCAGGAACAGGATGAGGTCGACGACCTCCGGTTCCACCGCGGCATTGGAGATCACCGTCGTGCCCTGCGCGCGCACCGCCGCGAGCAGCAGATTCTCGGTCGCACCGACGCTCGGGAACGGCAGGGCGACGTGGGTGCCGCGCAGGCCGAGAGTCTTGACCTGGACGGAACGTACTTGTTCGATGATCTCCGCACCCATCGCCCGCAGCCCCGCGAGATGGAAGTCGACGGGTCGCTTCCCGATGCGACACCCACCGGGTAGCGGGATCACGGCCTCGCCGACGCGATGCAGCAGTGGACCCATCATGAGAATGGGGATGCGGTTCACCCCGGAATACGCCTCGGACAGCGAGGCGTCCACGATCCGTTCAGTGGTGAGCCGCACCGTGTGTTCGTCGAGCCATTCGACCTCGGTGCCGAGCTCGGTCAGCATCCCCAGCACGACGTCGACCTCGGCGATCCGCGGGACCCGGGTCAGGGTGCACGGCTGTGGAGTGAGCAGGGTTGCCACGAGCAGCTTGGTGACCGAGTTCTTGGCGCCGGACGCCTCGACAGAGCCCCGCAGCGGAGCGCCGCCGCTGATGCGGTACCACCGGTGGTCCACGCCTCCCTGCGTGGCCACTGCAGCACTTTTCGACCCCACGGGCTACCTCTCCGGCGATGATGTGGATGCGTCAAGTCACACACGGCTGGGCGATTGAATCAGATGTAGCCGGCCCGGCTCGACCCGGACCACCTGCGGCTACCTGCGGTGACGATATCCGTGATCTACCGGGCCGATCCCCGCCCCGAGGGGGAAACCAGCTGCCAGCGCCCCACTGACGTACTCCTTCGCGGCCCGGACGGCCTGCGTCGGTGAGTCGCCCTGCGCCAGTCTCGAGGCGATCGCGGAGGCCAGAGTGCACCCGGTGCCGTGGGTGTGCCGCCGGTCCATCCGGCGGCCACGCAAGAGAATCTCTGTGGACCCGTCGGTCAGCAGATCGACCGCATCGCCCCGCAGATGACCACCCTTGATCAGCACCCAGCGCGGGCCCAGCGCGAGCATCGCCGCGGCAGCCCGGGGCAGATCGGCCTCGTCTCGCACGATCACCCCGGTCAGGAGGCGGACCTCGTCGAGGTTCGGGGTCGCGATAGTAGCGCGCGGCATGAGCTCCAAGCGGACGACGTCGACCGCGTCGGGAGCAAGCAGCGGGTCGCCGTGTTTCGACACGCCCACCGGATCGACCACGACCGGTGCGTCGACGCGGTCCAGCTCCGCGGCGACGAGGGCGACCAGGGTGGCCGAGGACAGCATGCCGGTCTTGACCGCGTCGACCCCGATGTCGTCCACCACCGCCCTGATCTGGGCGCGTACCGCCGCGGATGGCAGATCCCACACCCCGTGGACGCCCAGTGAGTTCTGCGCCGTCACGGCGACGATGGCGCTCATCCCATGTACGCCGAACGCGAACATCGTCTTGAGATCAGCCTGAATCCCCGCGCCGCCGCCCGAATCGGAGCCCGCGATGGTCAGCACGCGCGGCGGCGCCGCGGCCGGCGCGGCGATGGGAGCGGGTTCGCTCACGGGACGCTCGGAACCTTCATGTGTCTCCTTGAGCTTCACTATGCGTAGCGAGAATCGTGGTTGCCATCACAATCGGGTACGAGACCGGGCTGCTGCACCCCAGGATTGGGGGCCGGATGAGCGTGCGAGGGGCGTCGACCGACGCCCGTCGGTCGAGTCGAAGAAATTCCTCGGCGTCAGAGGCTCTCATCCGGCCCGTTTGCCTGTTACCTTCTGTCGGCCCGTAGTTCTGCTCGACGGGCTGTTGACGTCCGACGAGGGAGCGTCTGTGGTCCACGCGTACATCCTTATCCAGACCGAGGTCGGCAAGTCCGCGTCGGTTGCCAAGGAGATCGAGCAGATCCCCGGGGTCACCCAGGCAGAGGACGTGACCGGTCCCTACGACGTCATCGTGCGTGCTGAGGCGCCCACGGTGGACGACCTGGGCAAGATGGTCATGTCGAGGGTGCAGTCGGTTGACGGCATCACCCGCACGCTGACCTGTCCGGTCGTCCATTTTTGAAAGCTGTGGGCCCGTGGTCCGGTGTGGAGGGTGGCGAACGCTCGGCGCACCGTCGGCCGACGGCTTATGCGAGTAAACAGGCAAGATAGCGGGCTGGTTCGCACCGCCAGCCGGCAGCGGCTGTGATCGGTAGGGAGGCGATGGCCGTCCGCCGGGCGGCCTCTGAGCGTCCACGATCGGATATGTCAGAAGTGGGTCGTGAAGTGGTGGTTCGGGCGGCAGTGGGTTGTGACGAGCAGGGCACCGGCTGGCGGGCATTGACCCGTCGTCGGGTCTCGGCGTCGCGCCGGGCGACCATCGGACTCACCGTCTGCGGCACCGTGGGATGCCTGCTGCTGACGAGTTGCGGCGGGCTCGGACCGGTCAGGTTGACCAACGTCCCGGTGCCGGCGCCGTCCGACCACGCGACCTGCGCGGCCCTCATCGGGGCGTTGCCATCTTCACTTGGCCACGACCTGGACCGGCGTCGACTCGAGCCACCGCGTGACTCCGCGGCGGCCTACGGTCGGGGACCGATCGTCCTCACCTGCGGAGTGGCGGGCGTGCCGGCGAGCTATCGGCGGGACTCGATGCTGTCGGAGGTCGACGGTCTCGGGTGGTTCGTGGAGAAGCTCGGGGAGACCCTGCGGTACTCGACTCCGACCCGCTCACCCCACGTCATGCTCACCCTGCCGGTTTCCGTCTCAACCGAGATGCAACCCTTCGACATCCTCGTCTCCGTCGGTCCGGCGGTGCGGGAGCACAGCGCGTCGACGGTGCTCTGAGGGCCGGACGGGACCGCGGAGCCCGTAGTCGTTCTCGCGCAGGTCGTGGGGCGAGCGGGCGATGCCAGCCCATCCGGACGGCGGGCTCGACCGGTTCGCTCGGGTCGGCGGTGGGGTTGGCGG
>NZ_JAMPTM010000305.1 GCF_025403375.1 Frankia gtarii | reverse complement strand
CGGACTTGGCGGCCGCCTGGGTGTTGCTGCCGGCGGGCGCGGCCGCACGCTTCTTCGCCGCGTACGCGGAGGCTGACGAGGCGATGGTCCGGCGTGCCCGCGGGCTGGCCGCGTGCAAGAGCCTCTTTCTGATGCTGATGGGCCAGAACGGGGACCGCGGCCTGCCCGGCGGCAAGCCGGCGTGGGGTCCGGCGGGACGGGCGGCGCTCGACCGGGTCCTGAGCGAGCGTCTGACCCGATTCCGCGAGTAGATCGGCGGCATACTTCGACTGTTTCACCCCCCTCCTTGAGGGGGTGTCGCGGAGGTTGGGAAGGGCCAGGAGCAGGGCTGCGGGGAGGTAGCATATCGATCTCGATCGACTACGTGATGTGGTGACATCGGTGGCTCTCTCGCGGGGGTCGGGAGCCTGGCAGCGTGGTTTCTGCAATGCGTGCGGTCAGCAGCTGGCCAGACGGACCGGAGTAGTCTTTCGCCCGCTCGTCGGTGGACGCCTGGCGCGATCGGGGCAGGGCATCTTCGACGGGTTTGGGAAACGGCGGGTAATGCGATGGGAGGATTTGGTACCAGTGTTGTGAGAAAAGTGGCCTCCCGTTCGGACAATGAAAGCGCCAACCACCATTGTTGGCACGAACAGAAGGCCACCACGTGTCATCAGGCCAGCCTGGCCCCGGCATGTCCATCGTCCCGTTCGACGTCGAGCGCTGTGACATCACAAGTCTCCTGAGAATGCTGGGAAAGATTCCCGGTCAACGGCGCAGGAGGGGAAAGATCTACAGTCTTTCTTTCGTTCTGGCCGTGGTACTTGTCGCGACGCTTACCGGCGCGAAATGCCTGCGCGAGCTCCACCGCCGGGCCGCGGCCCTCCCGCAGCCTCTTCTCGCCCGTCTGGGGGCTCCGCGTGACAGATTCCGCGGAAGCTGTCGGGCGCCTTCGGGCAAGACGGTCCGCATGCTCCTGAAGAAAATCGATGTGGACGCCCTTGACGCGGCCTTCGGCGCCTGGCTGTGCGCACAGACCGCCCGTGGACACGTTGCCCTCGCGATCGACGGCAAGGTCCTGCGCGGCGCCTGGTCCGACGAGGACACCCAAGTCAGACTGCTCTCGGCGATGCTCCACGGCGAGGGTGTGGTCATCGCGCAGGTCCGGGTCCCCGACGACACCAACGAGATCACCCAAGTCGAAGAACTGGTCGGGAAACTCCCGGACATTCCTGGCAGGCCAGCGGTGACCCTCGACGCCGTCCACGCCCAGCACGACACCGCGGAGCTTCTCGTGAAAGCTGGGATGGACTACATCATGACCATTAAACGAAACCAGCCGACTTTGGAAAGGAAGATATTCGAGCTGATCCTTCTGTTGCTCCAGGAAGCACCGCACCACGAGGTCGGGGAACGCGGCCATGGCAGAATCAAGAACTGGAGGACCTGGGCGACGGCAGCCGACGGGATCGATTGCCCACACGCCGCCACAGCCGGCGTCATCCGCCGTGACGAGTTCGACCTCACCGGAAGACGTATCAGCCGTGAACACGCCCTCATACTCACCAGCACATCCGACGAGAACGCGACCGCCGCATATCTCCACGCCCACGCCCGGGGGCACTGGGGCATCGAAAACGAAATCCACTACACCCGCGATACCGCTTGGCGGGAGGCTGCCAACCCCACCTACACGGGGAACACCAACCATGCCCTCGCGAGTTTCCGCAACCTGGCCATCGGTGTGATCCGCCTCAATGGCACCAGGAAGACTAAAGAAACCCTCGAAAATGTCGCGGCCGACCGTTACGGAGCCCTCCCACTTCTCACTACCGTCTGCAGCAGATCAACACGATGAGCTACCTCGCCGAGGCCCGGCTTCGGCCCCGAGTGCTTCGGCGAGGGCGTGACGGGAGTCGATGCGGAGCTTGCGGTAGGTGTTTGTGAGGTGCTGTTCCACGGCGCGTTTGGAAACGAACAGGGCCTGCGCGATCTCGCGATTGGTCAGGCCCTCAATAGCAAGGAGTGCGACTCGGCGCTCGCTGCCGGTCAGCGATGCCGGCCCGTTGACAGCGGCTCTGCGGGTGCGGACTCCCAGGGCGCGGAGCTCCTGGCGAGCTTGCGCGGCCAGTGGCTGCGCGGAGCAGCGGGTGGCGAGGTCCAGTCCGAGGCGTAGCTGTTCTTCGGCTTCGCTGCGTGCGTGGGCGCGCCGCAGTGCGGCACCGTATTCGATCTGGGAGCGGGCCCGCTCCAGCCGGGCTTGCGAGGTTTCCAGCACTGCGACGGATTCGCGGAGCCGTTCAAGTCTGAGGTGGTGATCGTCGGTGACGAGGCCGGCGACCCGCAGGGCGATGCCGAGGGCGCGGGCGGCGCCGAACTGCCTGCTGCGCGCGAGCTCCTCGTCGGCGAGTCGGCGGGCATCGTCATGTTCGCCGAGTGCGTGGTGCGCCAGGGCCGCTTCTGCCCGCCAGTGGGCAAAGCCCGGATTCGTGTAGCCGGATGTGGTCAGGGAGTCCCCGCAGAGGCGCAGGTCCGTGAGAGCGTCCTGGGGGCGGTGCTGACGCAGGCGTAGCCGTCCACGGGCGACGTGGAAGAAGTGTGCCGCGAGCATGTTGAGCGGGACCGGTCCGTCGAGCTGACGGGAGGTCAGCAGGGCCTGTGCGTCCTCGGTCGCGCCTTTGTCGACGAGTGCGTCGATCAGGACCGCGACGGCGAGTGGGGTCTGCCCGTTGTGGTCGGTGTGGATGTCCAGGGCGATGCGGGCGTCGGCTTCGGCATCGAGCAGTCGGCCCGCGTACAGCGCGGTGTGGGAGCGCAGGATCGACAGGTAGGCGAACTCGGCTGCGTCGCCGTCCCGCTGGGCGGCCTCGATACCGGCGGCGAACAGTGCCAACGCCGGGTCGAGATGGTCGGCGATGGCCAACGCGGGGCCGGCGAGGCTCACGATGATGAACCGGTTACGCGCGTGCTGCCGGCCGGCGGGAAGCGGACCGGCGGCGGCGTCTTCTGCCAGTTGCGCCACATCCGCTGCGGAGCGGTCGGCGACGGCGGCCGCGGCGAAGGCGACTGTTGCCTGGGCCACCCGTTCCTCCGTCTCGCCCGCGGTGCCGCGGGAGGTGAGCCGGTCGAGCCGGTCGAGCCAGGACTCGACCGGCTGGCCCGCGAGCAGATCGGCGAGTGCGATCCCGGCGAGCAGACGACGCGAGAGGTCGGGCTCGTCGCGGAATCCACTCGAGCGGACTCGTTCCAGGATCGCCACGGCTTCATCACCCCGGCCGAGCATCGTCATCAGAGCCCCGAGGCTGAGCGCGATCTCGGCCTGAGCGGAGGGGTCGGTGGCCAGGTCGAGTGCCTCGCGCATCACGGTTGCCGCCCGGTCGGGCCGGTTTGCCATCCCCAGGGCCAGACCAGCCTCCAGCAGCAGGCCGCTAAGCGCCTCGACCGCAGGGGGTTCGGCAAGCGCTCGTTCCAGCAGGACGGTGGCCGGTTCGGGAGCGCCGCGCGCCAGCGCCTCGGCCGCCGCCGCACGTAACCCGGCAACAACCCACTGATCGTTGGTGGGCTCGCAGTTGAGCAGGTGCATGCCGAGCCGTTCGGCAGGGGCATTGCCGGCCTGAAGCAGCCGCGCGGCCCACTTGTGAGCGAGAGCACGTCGGGAGCTGTCCGTGTCCGAATAGATTGCGGTCCGGATGAGGGGATGCGCGATCGTCAGTGGCTGGCCAGAAACGAGTATCCCTTCGTAGATGAGTGCGTCGATCGCGCTCGCCGCGCGGGTCTCCTCGAGGTCGGCAAGGCTCGCGGCGTGCCAGAGCATCGCGTCCGGGCCGAGGACGGTGACCGCGCGTGCCATCCGGGCCGCGTCGGGGCCGAGGCGGGCCAGCCGGACCAGTAGGGCTCGCGAGACGTTGTCGGCCCGCAGAGTGTCGAGTCGGCCGGTCTCGGCTGCCACCGGGTGGACGCCGTCGGCCCGCAGGGCGTTCAACGCCTCGGTGAGGAGAAACGGGTTTCCACCGCTGGCGTGGGCGCACGCCCGGCAGAATTCGTCGTCGGCATCGGCGGACAACTGTTCACGGACGAGTTCACCCACGGCGTCGGTGCTGAGCGCGTCCAGTCTGAGGGTTTCCAGGCGTAGCCCGGCCAGCGTGCTGTCGACCAGGTCGGAACCGACGTTACTGATCGGGCGGGCTGCGAGCAGCAGCAACACGGGAAGATCGACCATGCGCCGGGCCAGGTAGGAGATGAAGCGCAGAGAGGCATCGTCTGCCCAGTGCACGTCATCCACGGCCAGCAGGAGCGGAGCGCGGTCGGCCAGGTTGGCGCATGTCCAGTACAGGCCGTACAGGATGCCGCCCAGCGTGCCTCCGGTTCTGTCCGTCCGTTCCATGAGGACCGGCTCGGCCAGCGCCGCCGTGCCCTCGAACAGCTCCGCGCGCTGCTGGCGGTCGGCTCGCCGCAGGACGGGTTCGAGAAGCTGGCGGACGATGCCGAATGCATGCTCTCGCTCCAGCTCGGCGCCGGTCGCCGACAGTACGCGTACGCCGCGACTAGCAGCGAGGTCCCGGGCGGCTGCCAGCAGCACGGTCTTACCGATTCCGGCCGCGCCCTCCACGAGCAGCGCCGCCCCCCGGCCTGCCACCGCCGAGGCAAGAACCTCCTCGACACGTTTCAACTCGCCGTCACGTTCGATCAGACCACTCACGTCGCCCCAGCCTCCCCCGCGCCGGCCTGTCACGGACGCATGGACGCACCGCGGGCAGAACGGACACAGCCGAAGGCTGCGAGCCCCCGCCCGCATGATCCCGTAGGGCAACAGCCTACGGCTCCACCCGCACTCTCCTGCGAAAGACCTTCGGTAGTAGCCGTATGTAGGTGGGTCGGCTGTGGGACTACCGTCAGGTCGTGTCATCCGACCGAGGGCGCCCGCAGCTGTAGGCCGAGCCTTCCTCGGCGCCGAGCCGGTGCGTGAATCCATCAACGGCATGAACGGCTTGCGCACCCCATTCAGCGGCTGACTGCAGTTCCGCAGTTCGTCGAAGCTTCCGAGCGGCTATGAGCGGGACCGGCCGGTCCCGCTCAGAACCAGACGGAGGCTGAAGCGTGGATGACGGTGCACGCACCGGCACACCTTTATCCACTTCACGAGACACGAGGGAAAACGAAGTTTTCCGACAACCGAGCCGTCTATCGGCGAAGCCGTTCACCTCCCATCCCCAGCGCACTCGCGTCCGTCTGATGATGGCCGCACTGCTTGTGAGACCATCCTCGCCAGGCGATCCCGACGACCACCTACGCCGGAAATGAACTTTTCGGTCGCCTTCCAACTGACATTGCCGCCCCGTCCGACACGCCGGCAGGCGACCGTAGAGCCCTCAGGGCCAGCTGACCTACGACTTCGGAGCACTTGGTACAACCGACAACGGCCCTCTGACCAGACCGCCAACGGAAGCCTCTGGCGGCTACGGTCTGCGAGTTCCTCACTCCACTTGGCGCGGGCGTGGCCCGCGACGCCGCCCGGGTCGCCGTCGGGCAGAACGTCTGTCTGCAGGTCGACCTGAGCTATCTCCCCCGGGCCCCCGGGCCCTGTCCAGGGACGGCGGGTCGAAATGTGCCCGATGGTCCTCGTTCGGCTCCGTCGCGGGAATGCCGTGCCGGAGCCACTACCCACACCCACGATCGATATCGTCGGGAGAAGAATCATGGACCCGAATCAGCTCAACCAGATCTGGCAGAATCAGCAGTCACACCAGCGCCACGTCGAGTCCCACCAACGCCATGCTCGCAACCATGTGGCCGACACCCACCGGCCGAACATGGGTCACCAGCACCGGCGGTCCTATGACGCTCCCCGGCATTACAGTGGCGGAGGGGGCGGAGTCTTCGTCAACCTGGTGAAACTGGCGCTTTTCTTCGGATTTCTTTACCTCGCTTTCTCCTTCGTTCACGCCCAATAGTTCCGCAGTGCCAGATCGAGGAACCTCGGGGGTGCCCGTAGGATGAAGAACGGAGAATGGCGTCGCCGTTTCGACCGGATCATCAGCGACGACAGGGGGACCTGTCGGTCGCGGCGGAGGCCGTGGGCCAGGCAGATCAGGAGAATGCGGGTGAGGTATCGGCATCTGGGGCCGGCCGGGCCGCGACACGCCACTACCGGGAGGGCCCTGAATCAGGCTCGGTCTGGTCGGCGGAACTCACCGCCCGGTTGTTCGCGTCGCCGGCTCGGTGGGGCTGGCAGGCAGCGCCGGTGCTAGCAGACCTGACTCAACCGTTGTTGCCACAACCTCGCACCGAATGGCCGGCCTCGCAGCGGCCAGACACCTCGGCCCTTCGAAACCGCCGAGCCAACGCCGTCAGCCAGATACTGATACGTCTGGCCGAGCACCTGCGGACCGAGGCACACGACACCCGGCCTCGGTACCTGGCCCACCTCACCGTGATCGAGGAGGCACACCGGCTGCTGCGTCGGCCCGAACCGGGCGCGGCCGGGCCGGGGGCGCATGCCGTGGAAATGTTCGCGTCCCTGCTCGCGGAGGTGCGCGCCTACGGCGAAGGTCTGGTCGTCGCCGAGCAGATCCTCAGCAAGCTGGCCCTCGACGTGATCAAGAAAACCGCAGTGAAGATCGTGCACCGACTGCCCGCCCTTGACGGCAGGGCGACCGTCGGCGCCACGACGAATGTCGATGACGCACAGTCCCGCCACCTCGTCACGCTGGTGCCCGGTGAGGCGGCCGTGTTCACCGACGGGATGGACCGCCCGATTCGGGTGCGGGTGCGGGACGGGCGAGCCGACGAGGACCGTGCTGGCGTGGTGCTGGCACCTATAACCGACATCATCGGACGGCGTAGCCCGACCTACGGTAGCGGTTGTCGGGCGGTGCCGTGCACTCTGCGCGAGATCCGCGTCGCGCAGCACCTGCTCGCCGACCAGAGCTGGCTGACCCTTTGGGTGGAACTCGCTGTGCTCGCGCACCTGACCGGTCGGACCGTCCCGGTGCCGATCGAGGAGGTCCGGGCCGCCTTCGCCGGTCAGAACCACGGCAGCCGGGTGGTGGCCTGCGCGCTCTCGCACGCCGTGGACGCGGCCGTCGCGGCCCGCGCCTCGACGCTGCGCCCCACCACGGATCAGATAGAGCTTGTCCCTGTATGTCCGCAACGCGCTCGCCCGGATGCTACGCGGGAACGACTCGGGCTGCGACGCCGATGCCCTGCGCTACCTGGCAACGCCGTTTCGCTGGGACCTGATCCGGCACAGCCTGACGACACCGTCCCCACCTCGTGCGGACGACTTCGACAAGCGCCCGGTGCCGGGACGCCGACCGGCGACGCTGTCGACGGCGCCGGGGCCGGGGCCGACGACGGGAGCGGCGGCCGCGACCCGCGCAGTCCCGAGCGGGAAGTCTGGATGCGTCGCCGGATCCCCGGGAGAACCCGCGCCGAGCAGCTCGAGGCCGTGGTCACCTGGCTGCGCCAGGACCTCCGTGACGCCGCCGCCGTCGCCGCCGTCACCCACGTCACCCAGCGACCGTCGGTGCTCGAACACGCTTTCGGCCCGACCGCGATCCCCTTCGCCGACCGGTTGACCACCGCGCTCGAGCCCTTCACGCGGCACGACTGGGTGCCCGATCACCTGCGGCTGGTCGACAGGCCGCCCGGAGCCAGGAATGAGAGTTCATGAGTGAACTGTCCTTCAGCCAACCAGACACACCGCCCAACCCTCCACCGGAC
>NZ_JAMPTM010000304.1 GCF_025403375.1 Frankia gtarii | reverse complement strand
GTTCGGGGCCGGGGTCGGTCGGGACAGCGGCGTAAGCCAGGCAACAGGCCGGTAGCCACCGATGCCGGCCTCGCGGTTGCCCGGATCGTCCCGGTCCTCCATCCCGTCACGAGACGCGTCGAACAGGGATGCGGCCGCACGACCAGTGGACATGCCGCGGACCATATTCCGCGGCCCGGACAAAGCTCTCTCCTGCCACCAATGCTCAGGTCAACACGACGCGGGCCGGGCCGCCTGGGCACCATATATATGGGAGGATGGCGAATCATTGCCGGGGTGTCGTGGCGATGGACAGGGGGAAGGGCCGTGAGCTGGGCGGATGGCCGGCTGTGCGGGTTCGACGTGGAGACTACTGGCGCGGATCCGGACGAGGCGCGGATCGTTTCCGCGACGCTCGTGCTGGTCGGCGCCGCCCGGCCGACCCAGGAGTTCCATCTGCTGGTCGACCCGGGGGTCGAGATTCCTGCCGCCTCCACGGCAGTGCACGGCATCACGACCGAGCGGGCCCGCGCCGAGGGGCGAGCTCCCACCGACGCACTGGTCGAGATCGTGCGGCGGCTGCGTGCCACCTGGGAACACGGCCTGCCGGTCGTTGCCTTCAACGGCTCCTACGACTTCACCGTGCTCGACCGGGAGCTCCGCCGGCACACCGAAGACACCCTCGAGATCACCGGGCCGGTCATTGACCCGCACATCATCGACCGAGCGCTGGACCGCCGCCGCGGCAAGCGCACCCTCGAGGAGACCTGCCGCCACTACCGGGTCCGCCACGACGGCGCACACGATGCCACCCAGGATGCTCTCGCCGCCACCCGACTGGCCTGGCGACTCGCGCGCCACTACCCGGCCGAGGTCGGCGCGGCGCCACTGCCTCGGCTGCACGAGCAGCAGAAGCTCTGGTCGCAGGAATGGGCCGACTCGCTCAACCGTTACTGGCAGTCCCAGGGCCAGGACCGCAGTGCGGACGGCTCCTGGCCCGTTCGCCCCCACCCGGCACGGCGACCCGTGCCCTCATGACCCAATTATCCCTGGGACAGCTACTGATCTTTCGTCAGATGGGCTCGACGACGATGTCGGCGCGGTCGAGGGTGGCGGTGTAGGCGGCGATGTCGTCGGGATCGCTGGTGAGAATCTGGGCGGGGCCGTGAAGTGCGGCGGCGATGACGACCAGGGCGTCGATGACGTCGGGCCGTTTTTTCGTGGGAAGTCTGGCCTCGGCGAGCATGGCGCCGGCCCGTTTGTAGGAGTCGAGGGTGAAGGTCCGCGCGCAGGCGACACAGCCGGCGGGGACACTGGTCGCGCCGCGTAGCGGTGGGGTGCTGTCCCGGGTCTGTGGCACGGTGCAGTCCCTGAGGTACTGGCTGAAGGTGTGCACCGTTTTCGGGTCCGGTCGCCAGGCCTGGGCGAGGACCGGGCCGATGATGACCGGCCGGTGCGGTGCGGCGCGTAGGCCGTGGTGGAGCAGCCGTGCGGCTGGGTTGTCGCGCAGGAGCGCCATGAGCATCCCGGCGTCGTAGACGACGGTGCGGGCGGTCACGCGACGCTCGCGGCGTCCGATCCGAGTGCGCTGGACAGGACCCGGTGGACGAGGGCCTGCTCGTGCGTGGTCAGGGTGTCGAAGGACGGCAGGTCCGCTTCGGGGAGGTCGGCGGCCTGCTCGAGGGCAGCCTGGTTGCGTGCGTCCAGTACCGCGAAGGTCGCGGTGGCGGCGTCGTCGCGCGCCATCTGCGCGGCGGCAGCCGCGATCATGTATGCGGACACGTCCAGACCTGCCGCCTCGGCGTGCCTTCTGATCGCGGCCTGGACATCCGAGGCCGTCGAGATCGTGAACCGGATGTTCGCCATTCCCGCATCGTAACACGGCGTATTACGCCGCACGGTCACCGCGAGCCGGGTGATCCCTGGAGGCGGGCGGCGCGCTGCGCGGGTGGAGGCGGGAGCGGTCCCAGGTCAGGCCGCGTGGATCGGTGCCGCTGCCGCGCGGGTGCCGGCGCGGCGTCTTTCCTGGGCATGGGCGTACCCGACGAGGCCGCACAGGAGTGCGAGCAGGACCGCCGAGGACCCGGGGGTGCCGAGGGCGAGCCCGCCCTTGGTGGCCGGTTTCGTCAGGAAGTCACCGACGGTCGCGCCGAGCGGGCGGGTGAGGACGAAGGCGAACCAGAACAGCAGCACGTTGGACACCGCCGGGGTGTATTTGAGGGCGAGCAGCAGCCCGAGGAGCCCGAGTATGAGCAGTGCGCTGCCCGCGTAGCCGAGCCCTGAGCTGTCGGACAGGAAATCGCCCATGGAGGTTCCCAGGGTGTTCGACACGAGGATGGCCGACCAGAAGAGAATCTCGCCGCGCAGGGAATCGATGTCGCGGATCGCGAACGTCAGGCCGGTGCATTTCCATACCGCGAAGACGGCGAGCAGCAGGGAGATCAGGATCGCCGCACCGACCGGGTAGCCCAGGCCGAGTCCCTGCGGCCCCCAGCCCAGTGAGTCGGTTCCCGTGGCCAGGTACTTCCCGCTCGCGTCGCGGTTCATGAAGTCGGATATGGTGGTTCCGGCTGTACTGGTGGACAGGATGACCGTCCAGTAGAAGAACGGGTTGTACCTCCGTGACCGTAGCTGGACGGCAAGAGTCGCCACGAAGACGAGGATGAGCAACCCCGTCGTCAGGAAGTATCCGAGACGCAGCGTCTGAGCGAGCAGATCGCCGGCGGTCTCGCCGAGCGTCGTCGCCGCGATTTTCATGATCCAGAATGCTACCGTGATCTCCGGAAGCTTCTTCACCGCGTACCCGACTGCGCCGACGGTGTCGTACTGGTCGATTTCGACTACATCCGCCATCCTGACTCCTGGAGGTCGTATGCGGGATACTTCATGCCCGAGGAGCGGCACGTCCGACGGACGTGGACTTTGACTTCCGCTCGCTGCTGCCGGTGTTCATGCCGCCGAACGGTAGGCGCGCCAGCATGTGAAAGCGGTGTGAACGAAAAGGCCGATGGAGGTCTGGTTTCATGGCGACGCCCGTTTCGCCTGGCTCGGTGGGCGATGAAGGGGTGGTCGATGTGGGGTCTACTCGACCGTCTTCTGCCGGTCTGGTTGCCGAGTGATCCCGATGCACCGCTCGCCGGAGCCTGCGTAACCGCTCGCCGGAGCCTGCGTAACTGTGGCACTTCGTGCCATCCGGCGAGGACGTCCGTGGTCCGGTGCACCCGAGCCCGAGGACCAGACGCGCACCCTCGGGACATCCGGATCGGCCCGGACACCCGTGATGGGCGTTCGAATGCATATCAGGCGTTCCGGTCAAGCTGCTCCGATGGGGCCAGCGAGCTCGTCGGCGGTAAGGTTTTCGTCAGGTTGGCGGCGGCATTCTCGGCGACGTGAGCATACCTACCTCAGCTATGACCGCGCGGGCCCCGAGTCGGCCGATGTTCAACAAGGTACCGGAGATCACTCTCTACTTCTGGGTCATCAAGATCCTCTGCACGACGGTGGGGGAGAGCGCCGCCGACTACCTCAACAGCACACTGGGATTTGGGCTCGGCAACACGACGATCGTGATGTCCGTCCTGCTCGCCGCCTCGCTGGTGGCGCAGTTCCGGCTACGCCGTTACATCCCGGCCGTGTATTGGACCACGGTCGTCCTCATCAGCGTCGTCGGTACGCTGATCACTGACAACCTGACGGATGGCCTGGGCGTCAGCCTCATCGTCAGCACGGTCGTCTTCGCCCTGCTGCTTGCGATGACATTTGTCGCGTGGCACCGGGTAGAAGGCACCTTGTCGATCCATACCATCGTCACCAGGCGCCGCGAGACGTTCTACTGGCTGACAGTGCTGTTCACCTTTGCGCTCGGCACCGCCGCGGGCGACCTGCTGACGGATCGGCTGGGACTTGGCCTGCTCACCGCGGTCGTCATCTTCGCCGTCGCGATCGCGGTCGTGTACATCGCGTACCGGTGGATCAGGCTGGGTTCGGTCCTGTCGTTCTGGATGGCCTACGTGCTCACCCGCCCGCTGGGCGGCTCGACGGGCGACTACCTCGGCGGCGCTACCGACGAGGGCGGCGCGGGACTCGGCACCCTGGCCACCAGCCTGCTGTTCCTCGCCGCGATCGTGGCCACGGTGGTCTACCTGACCGTGACGAAGGCGGATGCGGTCGGAGAACGGGCTACGGACGGCTCCGCCGTCCTGGACCACTGACGGCACGTGTGCCCCGAGCAGCCGTCGTCGTCGGCGGCTGTCCCGGCGGCGATGATCAGGTGTCGGGCAGCACGGGGAGCGTCACGACCACGCGGCCTCCCGGCCCGGGGAGGACCAGGACGTCACCGCCGGCGAGCCGAGCCAGCCGGCGCGCGAGCGGGAGGCCGAGGCCCGCTCCGTCGCCGGTCGAGGCGGCGCCCCGATATCCGGGTTCGAAGACCGCGTCCACCTCGTCGGGCGTGAACCCCGTGCCGTCATCCGTGATGGTCACCCGAGTGGCATCCGTCCTGGCCGCGGCAGGCTCGGCCTGGTCAATCCGGAGAGTGACGGCCGACCGGGCGTGGCGCAGTGCGTTGTCGACAACGGGGGCGAGGATCCGCTCGGCCAGGGCCGGGTCGCACAGCGCCGGCCGGGCGGCACCGTGCAGGCTCATCCGCACCCGAGGATGTTCCGCGGTGGCGGTCCGCCTGAGCCGCGCCGCGACCTCGGTGAGATCCGCACCTTCCATCGTGGCGGTGCCGCCGGGCGCCTTCAGGAGGGTCTCGATGACCCCTGTGAGCTGGTCGACCTCCGCGAGGACTCCCTCGAGGGCCGCCCGCAGCGACTCGGCCCGGGTGTCGTACCGGGCGCTCGCCTCGGCGCTGGTGCGCATCCGGGCCAGCGGCGTCTTGAGTTCGTGAGCGATCTGCGAGGTGACCAGCGCCTCGTGCCGCAGACTCGCCGCCAGCCGGGTGAGCAGGCCGTCCAGTGTCGCGGCGAGGCCCGTGATCTCGTCGTGCGGTGGCCCCAGGCCGAACCGCTGGTCCGGATCGTGCGCGCCCCAGTCACGAGCGCGTGCCGTCATCTCGGCCACGGGACGAAGGGCAGAGCCGACGACCCGGCGCACCAGAACGGCCGCTCCGATCAGGATCACGACGTCAAGCACGATCGCGGCGCCGACGGCCAGTCGCTCGCTGTGCACGTAGGGCGCCAGACTGAGGGCCACCACCACCGTGCCCACGTGTCGAGAACCGTCCTGGACCGGCAACGACCGCAGCTCAACCTGACCGATCACCCGCGTTGCGGGTCCGGATGACGCGAGCGCCGCCGCCGCTGTGTCCAGGGACCGATCCACGGGCGGGCGCACCACCGGCGATGCCTCGGGGTCGAAAAGCCACATGCCCGGCTCGATGGCCTCGTCCCCCGGGGTCTCCTCGAGCACGAGCCGGCCGGCGTCGACGGCGACCAGCGCCGCCGCCGATCGGGCATGCGACGCCAGCAGGACGTCGGCGTCGTGGCGTAGCCAGCCACGCAGCAGCAGCCAGAAAGTCGCGGTGAGCAACGCGACCGCGACTCCGATGGCCACAACCGTGACCAGCGTCAGTCGTCGGCGCATCAGTCGAGCCGGTAGCCGATGCCACGTGCGGTCGCGATCGACGGATCGCCGGTGACGTCACGCAGCGTGCGCCGCAGTCGTGCGACATAGCTGTCCAGGGTGTTCTCTCGCACGACCGAACCCGGCGGCCACGCACTGGAGATCAACGACGCTCGTCGCACCACCTGGCCGCGCCGGCTGACCAGGGCCGCGAGAAGCCGGTACTCGGTCGGCGACAGGGGCCGCGTGCCGCCCGGGCCGGCGACGACGTGCCGGACCGGATCGAGGACGAACGTGGTCGCGGTGGCGCCGGGCGCCCGGCGTATCAGCACGTCCAGGCGCGCGAGCAGCTCGTCGATCGCGAACGGCTTGGTCAGGTAGTCGTCGGCGCCGGCACCGAAGCCGAGCACCTTGTCGGCGACGGAGCTTCGTGCGGACAGCAGCAGCGCCGGTGCCGCGACGCCACGGCTACGCAGCGCACCCAGTAGGTCCCGTCCGTCGGTGTCGGGCAGCGCGATGTCGAGGATCAACACGTCGGGAGAGACGGAACCGGCTGCGCGCCGCAGGGCATCGCTGCCCGTCACCGCGGACCACGCCACGTCGAATCCCTCGAGGCGCAGCACCCGCACGATCGTCGCGCACAGCGTCTCGTCGTCGTCGACGACCGCGACGGTTCCGCGCATCAGCCGCTCAACGTCGCTGCGGGCCCGACCGCGAAGGAAGGGGTAGCCGGGGCGAAACGTGCGCCGGTGATGCCACGTCCCACGATCACCTCCGCGCGCATCGCCGCCGGTGCCTCACGCTACTACGCCTGTTCGAAGAGGCGTTGGCCCCAGTACTGGCCGGGTCGGACGCCGGATGGGCAGGCGAACAGCCCGCTGCCGACATGTTGGATGTATTCGTTGAGGGCGTCGTTGGACTTACCGGCGAGTGAGGTTTGTATCGTGACGAACTGGGTGCGTGGGTCGCGCTGGTAGGCGATGAAGAACAGCCCGGCGTCGAGGCGACCGAGGTTGTCGGTGCCATCGGTGAAGGAGTAGCCACGGCGGAGCAGCACGGCGCCGTTGTTGTGCGAGGAGTGGGCGAGCCGTACGTGGGCCGTGGAGTCGATGAGCAGCTCGCCGTCGGAGCCTTTTGCGGTGAGGTCCAGCGGGTCGAACTCGTCGTTTCGACCGGGCGGAGAGCCACTCCCTTTACCGCGACCGATGACGCGTTCCTGTTCGGTGAGGGGGGTGGAGTCCCACGGTTCGATGAGCATTCGGATACGGCGGCTGACGAGGTAGCTGCCGCCGGTCATCCAGTCCGGTCCGTCGCCGGGTTGGACCCAGACATGGGTGTTCATGGCGGCGGTGTCCTCGGTCTTGAGGTTGGCCGTGCCGTCCTTGAATCCCATCATGTTGCGTGGGGTGGTCTGACTGGTCGAGGTGGAACTGGTGCGGCCGAACCCGAGCTGGGAGTAGCGCACCGACGCGGTACCGCGGGCGAGGCGGGCGAGGTTGCGGATGGCGTGTACGGCGACCTGGGGGTCGTCGGCGCAGGACTGCATGCACAGGTCGCCGCCGCTGACGGCCGGGTCGAGCGCGTCGCCGGCGAAGGCAGGCAGGTCCGCGAGCTGTGGTGGCCGCGAGGCGGCGATCCCGAAGCGGTCCTTGCCGTCGGTATCGACGAACAGGCCGGGGCCGAAGCCGATCGTGAGGCTGAGCCGGGCGGGAGGCAGGCCGAGTGCCTCGCCGGTGTCGTCGGGCGGCGAGCCGGGTGGCCCGGTGACCGCGCCGGTGCCGACGTCATGGCCGGTGGTCATCCGGGACGCCGCGTTGGTCCAGGCGGTCAGGAGCGCGATGAGGTCGTCGCGGGTGGCGCCCGGGCTGAGGTCGAAGGCGGCGAAGTGCAGCCGGTCCTGAACCGGCGTGCTGATCCCGGCCTGATGCGGGCCGAAGAACGGCACCACCTGCCCCGACCCCGACGAGCTCTGCTCGTCGGTGGAGGCGACGGCGACACCGGCCGCGGTTCCGCCGGCGCCCATGGCGGCTCCGAGCGCCGCTGTGCCGCCGAGCAGCCCGACCATGCGGCGACGGCTGAGGGGCGCGATGCCACCAGCCGTTTCCTGCGCGGGGTCGCGATGCCGGGTGGTGGCGCCGGGGGAGCGGGCGCTGTCCACCGAGGCCGGATCGGGGG
>NZ_JAMPTM010000303.1 GCF_025403375.1 Frankia gtarii | reverse complement strand
CCCCGGCCCCGCGCACCGCCTGCCCGCCCACGCCGGCGCCGTCCACGACGTCGCCTTCGCCCCCGACAGCCGGCTGCTGGCCACCGCCGGCGCCGACCGCCTCACCATCCTCTGGGACCTGTTCCCACCAGCAGCCGCCAGCCCCGACTGACCCGCCGCCGGTCTCGGGGGCACTGATCGAACGCGACCCGGACCCCCAGTGCTCTCAGCGTCCGGTCACCCACGTTTCGTCCGCTGTGGGAGGCTGGCGGTATGGCCGCTGGGTTCCCGGGACGCCACGACATGGGCATGTCCTCACCGGAGCGGGCGGCGACCTTTTTCATCTCCTACATCGACGACGATCTCGCCTGGGCCGAATGGGTCGCCGCCACTGTGGAAGAGTGCGGGGCCTCCGCCGCTCTGCGGGCGTGGGACTCCACGCCGGGGACGTGAAAGGGGCGCGATCCCTCGTACAACGTGCTCAGCTGATCTGCGTTGAACGGTTGGGCGATCGGCATCCGACGACGCTGGCGACATTGACAAACGTCGCCTCGCTGCTTCGGGCGGAGGGCAGAATGGAGGAAGCTTACGACGCCGACATGCAGACCTGGCTAACCAAGATGGCCGTCTTCGGCCCGGACCATCTCGAAACACTGATCTCGGCGAGCAACCTGAGCATCGAGTTGACCATGCTGGGGCGTTCCCAGGAGGCACTCGAGCTCGATCTCACCGTGTACGAGCAGAAGGCCAGCCGGTTCGGCGCCGAGGCGCCCACCACCCTGCTCTCGCTGAACTCCCTCGTCGTCGACCTGATCGACCTCGGCCATTCCACCGAGGCCCTGGGCCATGCCCGCACGTCCTACCAGGCCCACCTTCGGGTCTTCGGGGACGGATCCCCTCACACGCTGCGAACCGCTGCCAACCTGGCCATCGCACTGAAGAATGTGGGGGAACTGTCCGAGGCGTGCCACCTGGGCGAGCAGACCATGGCACGGCTACGCCACAGCCTCGGGCCCGACCACCCGGACACCTTGCAGTTCGGGACAGAATTTGTGTCAATCCTTTTTGGGATTGGCGCGGAGGAGTCGGCTGTCTGCCTCGCGCAGGATATTTATGATGGCAGCTTTGCCAGATTCGGCCTGCACACCCCGTTTACACTCAACGTCCTCAGTATGCTCGTGACCCTGCACGTCCGGCAGGGGAGGAGATCGTGGGCGCTGCCGTTGTACGAGCTCCTGCACCGGGCGCGGCGGGAGACTCTGGGTGAGGCGCACCCGTACACCCTGGTCGTCGCGGTGCGTCGGGCGGCGATCCTGGACGAAGGTAGCGCCAGGTCGCGCGAACGCGCCCGGCAGCTTCGCCGATCGGTGGTCGTGCGGTACCGGCCCGAGAGCTGGCCGTGGATCCCGGATCACGCGATGATCCAGGATGAGATCGACCGGGGACTACGGCGCTGACATCCCCAGACCCCCGACCGGAACCGCTCCGTAACAACGGGAGCGAGAAACGTCCACGCCCGCGGGTGGCAGATACGATCATTGGATGCGGCGGCGACAGCGTCCTGCGATCATCGCGCTGCTCGGCGTCGACGGCGTGGGTAAGACCACCCAGGCACGGCTACTCGCCCGCGCCCTGAGCGCCGCCGGGCAGCCGGCCAGCTACTTCGAGAACGGCGGCGGGCGCCCGATCATCGACGCGCTCGCCCGGCTGCTGGGCCGCCGCGACGGCCCGGACCTGCTCGGCTCCCGCGTCCACGTCGCCGTCGAGGCGACGTTTCGCGGCCTGGCGATCACCCGCGCCCTGGCACTGTCGCGGCTCACCGGCCGCATCGCGGTCATGGACCGCTACACCTACTGCCAGTACGCGGTCATGCGGCTGCGCGGCGACGGCGGCGCCCGGCGGGTGCGCGCCGTCTACCGCCGTTTCCCCACCCCGGACCTGGTGGTGCTGTTCACCGTCCCGGCAGCGCTCGCCCAGGAGCGGGTCGAACACCGCGGCCGCGACCATGAGGAACTCGACCGGCTGGTCGCCTTCGCCGAGGCCTACGCCGACCTGCCGGAAGCTCCCACGTTCCGCGAGCTACCCGCCTCCGGCACCACCGACGAGGTCCACGCGGCCCTGTTCCCGCTGGTCACCGCCGCCCTCAGCCGCTGACCCGGCCGCGCGCGGCTCGGTGCTGCCGTCGCGACCCGGAAACTCGACGTGCCGGTCGCCCGGCCGCAGCCGGATCATCCCGGCAGGGATCGCGCGAGGCGGAATCCCACGTCGTCGAGCCGCAACGTCGGATGGCTGCGGCGGCGCACCGAGGCCCGGCAGCTCCACTGCTCGTCGAACCACCCGCCGCCGCGCAGCACCCGGTAGGTGCCGTAGACCTCGGCGTCGTAGACGTCCCAGCACCACTCCCACACGTTGCCCAGCATGTCGTGCAGGCCCCACGTGTTGGGCACCCGGCCGCCCACGTCGTGCGGCCGGGTGCCGGCGTTGGCGCGATACCAGGCGATGTCGTCGAGCGGGCCGTAGCGGGGCCCTGTCGTGGCGGCGCGGCAGGCGTGTTCCCACTCCGCCTCGGTCGGCAGCCGGTATCCCTCGGCGCCGGCGTCACAGGTGACCGTGTCGCGGTCGTCGCCGTCGAGGTGGGCGTCCTCGACGGCGGCGGGCAGCCGGTACACCGGCGTCAGCCCCTCGTGCCGGGACGCGGCGTTGCAGAACCGGACGGCGTCCCACCAGCTGACACCCTCGACGGGTAGCCGATCACCCTGGACGCTGCCGGGCCGCTGGCCGGTGATCCGCGCGTACTGCGCCTGGGTGACGGGGAGGGCCGCCAGCCGGTAGGAGGCCAGATCCACCGACCAGCGACGTCGGGTGCGCCGGTCCGACAGCGTCACCTGCCCGGGCGGGATGGCGATCATCTCGGTGGACGTGACCGGCTGCATCCGACGATGCTCTCATCCGCTGTCCGGGTTTCGAGGTCCTCCTGGAATCG
The DNA here is from genome assembly GCF_025403375.1 of Frankia gtarii. GTDB lineage: Bacteria > Actinomycetota > Actinomycetes > Frankiales > Frankiaceae > Frankia > Frankia gtarii. The sequence continues at coordinate 4,779 of NZ_JAMPTM010000303.1, read as the reverse complement.
GAACGTGAAGGGAATCGGAACGTGAAGGGGAAGTCGCCAGGTCCGGGGCCTGCACGCCACGTTTCATGCTCACCCATGCGGTGCTGGTCGTCGACATGGTCGTCGTCCGCGGCTTCGGCACCGGGCCGGCCCAGACCTGAGGGCGCCCTACAGGGTGTTCACCGGCCTGCGGCTCGCCGTCAGCGGGCGAGACTCATGCGGCTGCTGGAGGAACGCGACAGCGACGGCACGGCGCTGTTCGACCGGGTGTCACGCGGCCGTCTCGTCGACGGTCCCGGCTGAGGCACGCCATCGGCGTCGCCATGCTCCGGGTGCGATGCTCTGGGAGCGGCGGAACGCTCGACTGAAGGCGGCGTCGGTGTCGTACCCGACCGTGCGGGCGATCTGCTGCAGGCCCGACTCCGTGTCACGCAGCAGCGTTTTCGCCCGGTACATGCGCCAGTAGGTCAGATAGTTGATGGGTGAGTCACCTGTCTTCCGTTTGAACGCTGCGGCGAACGCCGCCCGCGACATCCCGGCTCGGCGTGCGAGCTCCTCCACCGTCCACGGATGGGCGAGATCGGCGTGCAGGTCGCGCAGTGCCGGCGCGAGCTGCGGGTCGCTGAGCGCGGAGAGCCAGCCGGGTGAGCTCCCGGCGGACGACGAGGCGTAGGTGCGAAGCGCATACACAAAAAGCGCGTCGGCCAGGCGGCCCACGATGAACCCGGAGCCGAAGCCGGAGCCGGAGCATTGTCGTTCCAGCTCCAGCAGCCTGAAGGTGGAACGCAACGCGTCGCCGGCCGAGTCGTCGAGATCGAGCCGCAGCACGCCGGGCAACACCTTCAACAGCGGCTCGGCGGCACCCGTGTCGAAGGCCAGCCGAGCCGAGACGATCTCCGTCACCGGCCCCTGCGTGCCGTGGCGCACAGAAGAACCCCGTCCGGACGCCAGGAGACTCTCGCAGCTGACCAGGGCTCGCCCCGGTTCGTCCGCGAGGGCGAACTCGGCGCCGGCCCGGACCAGAAAGCAGTTGCCGGCGGCGAGCAGTTCCGGGACAGCGCTCGAGCCGGGCTGCCACCAACAGCGCCCGCTTTTGATCATCATCACGTATGTCGTGTGGGGCGACCTGAAGGAGATCCCCCACGCCCCGTGGGCCTGCACGCTCACGTACTGCGAGTCCTCGACAGACCTCGCCGCCAGGACATCGTCGAGGGGATCCACCTCGCCACCCTAGACGATCGGTCGTAAAAACAAGACGTTGAACGTTCTTCTGTCTCGCCCCGCCGTCGTAGCGTCGGAAGCGCACGGGAAGCGCACCTCCCACCGAGCACATCCGTCCACCCGAATCACTGGAGTTCACGTGTCCGAGCTCGTTGCCCCGACCCCCTCGGTCGCCGTCGCCTTCCACTCCGGCTACGGGCACACCGCGGTGCTCGCCGAGGCGGTCCGGCGCGGGGCGGCCGACGCCGGCGCCGACGTGGCCCTCGTGCCGGTGGACACCATCACCGACGAACAGTGGCAGCGGCTGGACGACGCCGACGCGATCGTCTTCGGCTCACCCACCTACATGGGCAGCGCGTCCGCCGCCTTCCACACCTTCGCCGAGGCCACCAGCCGCCGTTTCGGGGAAGGCCGCTGGGCCGACAAGCTCGCAGCCGGCTTCACCAACTCGGCGTCCAAGAGCGGCGACAAGTCCAGCACGCTCGCCTTCTTCGCCACCTTCGCCGCCCAGCACCGCATGTTGTGGGTCAGTCTTGGCCTCGCCCCCGGCTGGAACTCCACCACCGCCTCCGAGAACGACCTCAACCGCCTCGGCTTCTGGGGTGGCGCCGGGGCCCAGACCCCGCTGGACGGTGGCGTCGACACCGTCCACACCGCCGACGTCACCACCGCCGAGCACCTCGGCGCCCGTGTCGCCCGCCAGGCCGCCCTCATGGCCGCCGGACGCCGCGCCGCCTCCGTCACCGCCTGACGGGTTCGACCGTCACCTCGCTCTGGGCTGCGGCCGGGTGGGGGATGGCGTCCAGTGCGCGGGACGGCTCAGCGCCGCGGGCAGGGTGGTGGCCGCGGCGCCGCGGGCGGCGTCGAGCTGGGCCTGCACGACGAACAGTGCCCCGCGCAGATCCGCGCCGCTCAGGTCGGCGCCCCGTAGATCCGCCCCGCGCAGGTCCGCGCCGCGTAGATCGGCGCCGGCCAGGTCCGCGGCGATCAGCAGCCGGCCGGTCAGCTGCGCACCCCGCAGGTCGGCGCCGGCCAGGCGCGCGCCGACCAGGTCGATGCCGAGATTTCGTGGACTCCCCGCGCCGAGGTCGCGCGGCCGTCGCTGCCCGCCGGTGGCCGGGGTGAACCCGCCGCGTAGCAGGGCGCTGACGCGGGTGAGCAGGTCATGCACGGTGCGGCGGTGGGCGGGCAGGTCCGCGGCGAGCAGCGTGTCGGCGTCGGCGTCGGTGAGGGCGAGGGTCGCCGCGGTGGTGGCGTCCACCTCGGCGAGCAGGCCGGCGCGGGCGGTGGCGTCGGCCGGCGGACTGGCGCCGGCCGACGGACTGGCGCCGGCCGGCCGCGCGGCAAGCAGGCTGCGGGCTTCGGCGAGGTGGTGCAGGGACTCGTGCAAGGTGCGCATGACGGCGAACACGTCGAACATCGACGCGGCGTCGCCGGGATGGGACCGCCAGTCCCGGCCGGCGAAGGTGACCTGGCTGACCTGCTGGCCGGCACCGAAGCAGTCGAACACCGCGCAGCCGCGGAACCCACGCGGGCGCAGCTCGTCGTGCACGGAGCAGGCGTGGCCCGCGCTCAGGTGCCGGCAGGCCACACCGGGAGCCTTGCTGATCGGGAAGTCCGCCGAGGCGGTGAAGCCCGGGGCGACGCAGCACAGCGCGAAGCAGTTCCCGCAGTCAGCCGCCAACCGCGCACGGGCGGGACCGGTCACCGCGCGAGCCTCCTCCACGTCGACGGATATGCCATGCTGACGGACGCGACAGCTTCGGGAGGAAGCCGGTGCGAATCCGGCGCGGTCCCGCCACTGTCACCGGGAAGTGCGTCTTCCCGGATGGGCCTACCGGCGCGACGTGGCGCGGGCGGGCACATCCGGTGCTCGTCGCGCCCGAGCCGGGAGCCAGGATACTCCGGCCGTCGCAGGCGATGACCAAGGGCGAGGACCCTCCGGGAGGACATCAGCATGCCTGCAACACCACCGTCGCATCAGCCTCATCGGCGTCAGCAGCGCCATCGGCCCCACCAGCTCCACCAGCCCCGGCGGCGCGCGGTCGCGGGGGCGCGGCCGTGGTGAACTTCCCGCTGTCCGCCGTCGTCGGCGCCGACGACCTGCGCCTGGCGCTGCTGCTCAACGCGGTCAGCCCGGCACTCGGCGGCGTGCTCGTGCGCGGGGAGAAGGGCACGGCCAAATCCACCGCGGTGCGGGGGCTGGCCGCGCTCCTGCCCGGTGTGGAGGTCATCGTCGGCTGCCGGTTCGCCTGCGCGCCGAACGCACCGAACCCGGACTGCCCCGACGGCCCGCATCCGGGCGGCGCGGCGCACGCCACCCGGGCGGCGCGGCTCGTCGAGCTGCCCGTCGGCGCCTCCGAGGACCGGGTCACCGGGTCGGTCGACCTCGACCGGGCGCTCGCCGAGGGGGTCAGCGTGCTGCGCCCGGGGCTGCTGGCCGCCGCACACCGCGGCATCCTCTACGTCGACGAGGTCAACCTCCTCGGTGATCATCTCGTCGATCTGCTGCTCGACGCCGCCGCGCTCGGCGTCGCCCACGTCGAACGCGACGGGGTGTCGGTGCGTCATCCGGCGTCGTTCCTGCTGGTGGGGACGATGAACCCGGAGGAGGGGGAGCTGCGCCCGCAGCTGCTCGACCGGTTCGGACTGACCGTGGCAGTCACCGCCAGCCGCGACCCGGTGCTGCGCGCGCAGGTCGTGCGCCGCCGGCTGGCGTTCGAGGCCGACCCGGTGGCGTTCGCCGCCGCCTGGGCGCCGGCGGAGGCGGCGCTGGCCGCCCGGGTCGCCGACGCCCGCGCCCGCCTGCGCGCCGTCACGCTGACCGACGCGGCGCTACGCGCGGTGAGCACGGTGTGCGCCGGGGTGGACGTCGACGGGATGCGCGCGGACGTGGTCCTGGCGAAGACGGCGATGGCGCTGGCCGCCTGGTCCGGGCATGACACGGTCCGCGCCGCGGACATCCGCGCCGGTGCGCGTCTGGCCCTGCCCCACCGGCGCCGGCGCGGCCCGTTCGACGCCCCCGACCTCGACGACGCCACCCTCGACGCCGTCCTCGACGCCGCGCTCGACGGCCTCGACGCCACCATCGACGCCGACACCACCCGAGCAGCCGACGCCGACGCCGACGGTACGGCCGGCGACGGCGCCAGGGCGCGCCAGGACGCGACCGGCGACGCCCGCGACGGGACCGGCCTCGACCACCTCGGACCGAACGGCCGCGACCCGCACCCCGACGACGACCCCGACGGCGGCGGCCCGCACCCCGGCGGCCCGCACGGCGGCGGCCCGCACGGCGGCGGCCCCGGCAACGGCGGCCCGGACGGCGGCGACGACCGCACCCGTCCCGGCACCTCACCCGCTGCCGGCACCGGGCTCGACGGGCGGGGGCCGGCAGGCGGCGCCGACGATCCGCGGCTGCCTGCCACGTCGCGCCACGCCCCCACCGGCCCGTTCGGCGCCGACGCCGACACCCGCGGGCACCGCTCGGGCGGGGGACACCTCACCCTCCCGCCGGGGATCCGCCCCCCGTTCGCCGACCGTCCGGCCACCGCCGGATCCGCCTGCGGCGGTCCACCC
>NZ_JAMPTM010000302.1 GCF_025403375.1 Frankia gtarii | reverse complement strand
CGCCCAGGGCGCGACCGGTCTCCTCGCCCAGCGCCAGCGCGTTGAGCGCCCGGCCGAGGCCGAGCGCCAGCACCGCGCCCACCACGATGATCGGTCCCAGCTGCCAGACCAGCGGGAAGCCGCGTCCCGCGAGGGAGCCGACGACCCAGAACCGGTACTGGTCGAAGGTCCGTCCGTGGATGAGCAGGATGGCCGCCACGAACGAGTTGATCGCGGCGCTGACCGCCGAGCCGGCCAGCACCATCCGTTCGGGGGTGGCGCTGCGCCCCGCCGAACCGAGGGTGTACACCAGCAGGGAGGCGGCGGCGGCACCCGCCAGGGCGAACCAGACGTAGCCGGCCGGCGTGGTGACCCCCAGCAGGAAGAAGGCGAGGACGACCGCCATCGACGCGCCGGTCTCCACGCCCAGCAGGCCGGGGTCGGCGAGCGGGTTGCGGGTCAGCGCCTGCATGACCGTCCCGGCCAGGCCCAGCCCGAGCCCCACGAGCACGCCGAGGATCGTCCGGGGAACCCGCAGCTCGCGCACGATGTAGGCGTTCTCGCTGCCGTCGTCGTGGCCGAGCGCGGACCAGACGCCGCCGAGGCCGATGTGCCGCGTGCCCACCGCGAGGCTGACCGCGCACATGACGGCGAGGACGACCAACGCGGCGACCAGGCCGACCGATCGCGCCGCCAGAGCGCCCCGGGCCATGGCCGGCGGTGGGCCGACCCCGCCCGCGGGAGCGTCGGGACGATCGGGTGCGGCGGCGTCGGCGAGACCCACGAACCCGGGCTGGCTGGCCATCGCCTCTTCCTCCACCGCACCTGACGAAAACCCGGACGATTAAGGTTAAGGTAACATAACCTACGAAGAAGATCCCCAGGTTAAGGACGGTGGCGCGAGCTGTGGCCAGCACGCCCGAGGGTTCCGCCACCCTTCGCCGGTCGATCCTTGCTCACCGCAACCGCATTGCCGCCGCGGCCGCACTGTTCGTCTGCCATCAAAGCGGCGAGGCCCTCGTCCCGGTGCTCGTCGGGGTCATCATCGATCGGGCCACCGCCACCGGTGAACTGTCCACGCTGCTGTTGTGGCTGGCCGTGCTCGCCGGGAACTTTCTCGTCCTGTCGCTGACCTGGCGCCTCGGCATGCGGGTCGCGCTGCTCGCCGGGGTCCGCGCGGACCGCACCCTGCGTCTCGGGGTGACGGCGAGGGTCCTCGACAGCCGCGGCATGGTCCGGTCCGACCTGCTGCCGGGCGCCCTGGTGAGCATCGCCACGGCGGACGTCCGGCGGACGACCATGCTGAACTTCCATCTGCCGCACGGTGTGGCCGCCGTGGTCGGAACCGCGGTCGCCAGCATCGCGCTGCTGGTCGTCTCGATCCCCCTCGGCCTGCTCATCCTGCTCGGCGCGCCGCTGCTCCTGTTGGTCGTGCGGTGGCTGAGCAACCCGTTGGAGAGCCGGGCGGCCGCGCAGCAGGAGAGTGCGGCCCGCGCGGCGGGCGTCGCCGTCGACCTGGTCCGCGGCGTACGGGTCCTCAAGGGAATCGGCGCCGAGGCGGCCGGGCTGGCCCGGTACCGGGCGATCAGCCGCGAGTCGTTGGCGGCGACGCTGCGCAGCACCCGCGCCGAGGCCGGCCAGTCCGGCGCGGTCGCCGCGGTCAACGGGCTGTTCCTCGCGCTGGTCGCGCTGGTCGGCGGCCGGCTCGCGGTGGCGGGGAACATCACCGCGGGCGAGCTGGTGTCCGCGGTGGGGCTGGCCGCGTTCCTCCAGGGCCCGCTGGGCACGTTCGGCGACATCACCGCGGCCTTCGCGGCGGGACGGGCGTCGGCGGGACGCATCGCCGGGGTCCTGACCGACCCCGCGGCGACGCCCGGCGGACGGGGCGCACCCGGCCCGGCCGTCGCCGGCGAGATCGTCGTGTCGGGGGTGAGCGGCGGCGGCCTGTTCGGCGTCGAGTTCACCGTCGCCGCCGGTGAACTGGTCTGCCTGGTCATCACGGATCCGACCGCCGCCGCCATGTTGCTGCGTTATCTCGGCCGCGACGCCGACCCGCCCGATGGCCGGATCCTGCTGGACGGGGTCGCGCTGAGCACGCTCGCCCCGGACAAGCTGCGGTCTGCCGTGCTCGTGTCGCCGCACGACCCGAGCCTGTTCGAGGGCAGCCTCCGGGACAACATTCTCGCCGGCCGCGCGGGCGACCTCATCCCGGCGGTCCGAGCCGCCCGTGCGGACCAGGTCGCCTCGGTGCTGCCGGCGGGGATGGCCACCGCCGTCTCCGAGCGGGGCCGATCGCTGTCGGGTGGCCAGCGCCAACGGGTGGCCCTGGCCCGCGCGCTACACGCCGATCCCCCGGTACTGGTCCTGCACGAACCGACCACCGCGGTGGACACCGTCACCGAGACGGAGATCGGCGCGGGCCTGCGGGCACTGCGGGCGGGTCGGACGACGCTGATCGTCACCAGCAGCCCGGCCCTGCTCGCCATCGCCGACCGGGTGGTACTCATCTCCGAGGGGCGCGTCACGGCGGCCGGCCACCACGACGTGCTGTCCCGCGACAACTCCGCCTACCGGGAACTGGTACTGACCTGATGATCGAAGCCGATCTGACGGGCGGGGCCGACCCGACGGGCGAGGCCGATCTGCTGCCGGTGGCCAGTGCCCGGCGCACCCGCGCGGCGATTCGCACGCTGCTGGCCCGCCACCGGGGCCGTGCGGCGGTGGCCCTGCTCCTGCTCGTCGGCGCGGCAGCCTGCAGCCTGCTGACGGCCCCGCTGCTCGGCCGGATCGTCGATCTCGCCGCCGGTGGCGACGCCGGCGCGCTGACCGCGCCGGTCGGACTGCTGGCCGCCGCGGCGCTGGGCCAGGGAGCGCTCGCGTTCGCCGGGCTGGCGTCGGCCGCCCAGCTCGGCGAGCAGATCCTGGCAACGACCCGGGAGGACTTCGTCGACCATGCGCTCGGCCTGCCGCTCGAACGCATCGAGCAGGGCGGGTCGGGCGATCTGGCGTCCCGGATCACCGAGGACATCGCGATGATCAGCGATGCCATCCGCTCCGCGGTCCCCGACTTTGTGCAATCGGCTCTGATCATCGCACTCACCCTGGTCGGGCTCACCGCCCTGGACTGGCGGTTCGGCGTCGCCGCGCTGGTGGCCGTGCCGATCCAGGCCGTCACCACGCGGTGGTACCTGGGCCGCTCGGCCCCGATCTACGCCGAGCGACGCCGCGCCGCGGGCGGCGAACAACAGCAGCTGCTGGACAGCCTCAGCGGCGCGGCCACCATCCGGGCTCTCGGCCTGGCCGACGACCATGTCGCCCTGGTCGGGCGGCGGGTGGACCGCAGCATCACCGCGATCACCGAGGTCACCCTGCTGCAGACCCGGTTCTTCGGCCGGCTCAACGTCGCGGAGGTGACCGGGCTGTCAGCAGTGCTGGTGACCGGGTTCCTGCTCGTCGACGCCGGCTCCGTGACCATCGGGGCGGCCAGCGCCGCGGCGCTCTACTTCGCCAACGTCTTCAGCCCCGTGAATTCGGTCCTGTTTCTGCTGGACACCCTCCAGTCCGCCGGTGCGAGCATGGCCCGGCTGATCGGGGTGACCGACCTGCCGACCGAGCACCACCAGCCCGACGGGAACCGACCCGCGGACGGCTCCGTCACGGTGCGGGACCTGCGATATGCCTACCTGCCGGGCCACGATGTGCTGCACGGCATCAGCTTCACCGTTGCGGCGGGCGGCTCGGTGGCTCTCGTCGGCGGCAGCGGCGGTGGGAAGACCACGCTCGCCAAGCTGCTGGCCGGGGTGCATCGTCCGACCGCCGGTGAGATCCGGCTCGGCGGGGTGCCCACCACGGATCTCACGCCGGACACGCTGCGCGCGACCGTCGCCCTGATCACGCAGGAGGTCCACGTCTTCGCCGGAACCCTCGCCGAGGACCTGCGCCTCGCCGCCCCCGCCGCGGAACCGGGCGAGCTGTGGCAGGCGCTCGAGACCGCCGGCCTCGCCACCTGGGTCAGGACCCTGCCGGACGGGCTGGACACGGTCGTCGGCGACGGCGGCCTGGCGCTCAACCCCGCCCAGGCGCAGCACCTGGCCCTGGCCCGGCTGCTGCTCGCCGACCCGGCGGTGGCGATCCTCGACGAGGCCACCGCCGAGGCGGGCAGCAGCGGCTCGCGGCTGTTGGAAGCCGCCGCGGCCCGCGTGCTGCGCGGCCGGACCTCGATAGTCGTGGCCCATCGGCTCAGCCAGGCCGCCGTCGCCGAGCTGATCCTCGTGCTGGACGAGGGCCGGATCGTCGAACGCGGATCGCATGACGACCTGGTCGCCGCCGACGGCCGTTACGCCCAGCTGTGGCGCACCTGGACGGCGAACCGAATCTAGTGCAGCCCCCCAGAGGCGTCAGCCGGTGCGGGAGGGTTCGGCCATGGCGACGGCGATCTGGCGGGGGCCGGTGAAGGGCTCCCGGCCGTGGGCCACCGCCATGTTGTCCACGATGAGCAGATCATCGCGCTGGTAGTCGAAGCGCACCGAGGCCGCGCGGTAGCACGCCCGCAGATGCGCCACCACGTCGTCGGGAATCACGCCGCCGTCGCCGTAGCAGGAGTTGTTGGGGAACCCGTCGTCCCCATAGACCTCCCGCAGGCCCTCGCGCACGTCGGCCGGCAGGCTGCTCTCGTGGAAGATGACGATGTGGTTGAACCACACCGGCAACCCGGTGACCGGATGGCGGTGCACGGCGTCGCGGACCGCGGTGGTCCGTAGCCCGTCCGACCCGCTCCACTGGGCCCTCAGGCCGCCGGCCGCGCAGAGTCGCTCGACCTGCGCGCGGCTGTCCGTGCCGAACGCCGTCCGCCAGCGCAGGCCGACGTCCTCGCCGTAGGTGCGCACGGCCATCCACCGGCGACGGGCGAACTCGGCGCGGACGTCGGGATCGATCATCTCGTGGACCGCGTGGACCGAGGCGAGCGGCGTCGCGCCCTGCGTCGACGGCGGTTGCACGCAGTGGAAGAACAGCGTGAGCGGCCAGACGGCCTGGTAGGACATCTCGTTGTGCAGCGGGATCCCGGCGTGGGGCGGATACTCCGTCGACGTGTAGACGTTGCCCTTGATGACGCTGCGGGGCGAGGACTGTTCGGTGTAGGCCAGCGGCGCCCCGGACAGGGCGCGCACCGCGTCCGTCAACCCGTCGGCCCCGGCGACGTCGAATCCGCGCAGCAGGAGCGCACCGCTGGCCGCGAGCCGCCGCCGTAGATCCTCCCGCTCGCGCCGCAGCACCTCGACGGCGGCGCCGTCACCGGAGATGAGCAGGGGAAGCGTGGTGATGGTGGTCATCGATCGTTCCTCCCACGGGCCGCTCCCGCGGATCACGGCTGGATCCGCGGGAGCGGGGCGATCGCGTCAGCTGTTGACGTCAGGCCTTGCTCGCCGCGATCGCGAGCTTGGGCACGATCGCGTCGAGGGCGAAGGGGATGCTCAGCGTCGAGGGGAAGGCCAGCGACAGCGCGGTCTCGACGTCGAGCGGAACGTAGGCGCCCCGCTTGACCGCGGGCAGGTTCTGGAACAGCCTGTCCGCCTCGATCTTGGTCCGTTCCTCGTCGCTGCGGAAGGAGAACAGCACGACGTCGGCGTCGAGCAGCTCGGTGCGCTCCGGGGAGACGATCGCCCGACCGGCCGGGCCGGCCGCCGGCAGGCTCGTCACCTTGGGCGAGAGCGTCAGCCCCAGACCGGACAGGAACCGCGCCGACGCGTCGGTCGGCGAGATGATGGTGGCCAGGGCGCCTTCGGCGTTGAGCAGGCTGAAGCTGAACGTCTTGCCCTTGAACGCGGCACTGTTCTTCGTCCTGGCGGCCTCGATCCGCCCCGACACCTCGGTGACCAGCTTGGCCGCGGCGTCGGACGTGCCTAGCGCGCGGCCGATGCGGGTGACGCGGGTCTGCCAGGTGTCCTCGGAGACGCCCTTGTCGTAGGACAGCGTCGGGGCGATCGCCGACAGGTCACCGAAGTCGTCGGTGAGGGTGTAGCTGTCGGTGGCGAGAATGAGGTCGGGGGTGAGCGAGGCGATCTTCTCGAAGGGCAGGTTGTCCTCGTAGCTGAGCTGCTCCGGCTTCTTGGCGCTGCCCAGCTTGGCCTCCACCCAGGGCGCGAGGCCGGAATCGAAGTTGGTCTCCGGGGTGATCGCGATCGGGATCACGCCCAGCGCGACGGCCTCGTCGATGTCGCGCATGAACCCGACGGACACGATCCGGCTGGGACGGCGCGGGATCACCGTCTTGCCCTCCGCGCCGTCGATCGTGACCGGGAACCCCGCATCCGAACCGGCGCCCGCCGTGGACCCGGTGGTGTCGCCGTCATCGCCGCAGGCGGCCAGCCCGACGGCGACCGCCCCCGCCGACAGCGACGCGAGGAACGATCTGCGGGAGAACGAGCTCCGGATGGGACGCTCGATCATGTCCTTCATGAAGGTGTGGCCTCTCTTGGTGTTCCAGGTCGTGTTTCGTTGGACAGCAGGAAGTCCGTTGGGACAGCAGGGGTCCTTGGGACAGCAGGGGTCGTTGGGACGGCAGGGATCAGCGCGGACGGAGCCCCTGCGCGACGAGTGGCCCGACGATCGGCAGCGCCGCCGAGGACAGCAGGTCCTCGTGCTCGACGTCGACCGGGTGGACGCGCAGGCGACCCGCGACGTACGGGGCCCAGTCCCACGGGTCCGGTGGCGCCGCGTCGTCATCGGGTCGGGCCTGGATGAACTCCACGTCACCGCCGTAGAGACCCGGCTTCACCCGGGTGTCGACCGCCGCGGTCGTCAGCAGGCTCCGGGCCAGCGCGCGGATCTGGTCCTCGTCGAGCCCGGCGAACATGCTCCCCGACCGTTCGGCGAGCACGCGCACGGTCGCGGGAGTGACCGCGTCGGCGGACAGGCCGTCCACCGGGTGCCCCGACCGTTGCAGCAGGACGTACAGGAACCGGGACAGCACGGTCGCCGGGTCCGGGCCTGGCAGGCCGGGACCCTCGCCCACGCGGTCTGCGTTCGCCTTCGCGCCGCCGGGGCCGTCGGATGCGGCGGCGTTCCCCGCTGCGGACGCGTCGTCGAGGTCCGGGTAGCCGTCCACCATGACGAGGACCGGGACGTCGCGCCCGTTCCGCTCGAGCTCGCAGGCGACCGCGTGCGCGAGCACCGCGCCGAGGGACCAGCCGAGGAGATGGATCGGGCCGGTGGGCTCGGTCGCGGCGATGACGGCGGCGTACCGCTGGGCGATCGAGTGCACCGTCGGCTCGGTGGCCGCGAGCGGTTCGGTGGCCGCATCCGCCTCGGTCGCCTGAATCCCGTAGATCGACCGGCGCGGGCCGAGGTGGCGCAGCAGCCCGGCGTAGGACCAGCTCAGACCGAGACCGGGATGCACGCAGAACAGCGGCGGATCGGTGTGGGCCGACGGGTCGACCCGTTGGAGCGGCAGCAGGGTGTCCAGGGCGGTGTCCGCGGCGAGGTCGCCGGTCCCGTCCAGCCAGGCGGCGATGGCCGCGGGGGTCGGGGCGCGCAACACCGCGCGCAGCGGGAGTTCGACGCGTAGTTCCCGGCGAATCCGCACGGCGAGCCGGGACGCAAGCAGGGAATGACCGCCGAGGGCGAAGAAGGAATCGTCCACGCCGACCTGCGGCAGTCCCAGCACGGCGGCGAAAATGTCGCACACCGCCTTCTCGGTGGGGTTCGCCGGCGGACGGGAGATCACCGCGGCGAACTCCGGTGCTGGTAGGGCGCGGCGATCGAGTTTACCGTTCGGCGACACCGGAAACGCATCCAACACAACCACCACCGCCGGCACCAGATAATCCGGCAGCACCGACACCAACACACCCCGCAC
>NZ_JAMPTM010000301.1 GCF_025403375.1 Frankia gtarii | reverse complement strand
GCCGTCGGTCGTCGTCGGCAGTTGCTGGAGGGTAGTGACCGTTGACGGCGTCCGGACCGTCAACAACCACCTTCAGCGCGCGTACGGCAAGCTCGGTGTCCTTCGCCGCACCGATCTCGCGGTGCGCCTGGGCGGTGGTCTGCTGCTCGTGACCGCCACCCGCGGGTCGTCGTCCTGACCGGGGGCGGGTCCCGACTGCACAGGGGCGGTCAGGGCTGCCGGGCGTCCAACCAGCTCGACATCCCGTTCAGGGCGCGGGCGATCGTGAACTCGAAGAACTCGACGTCCAGCTCGGCGGGGGGCCGCGGATCGCGCGCCCGGGTGAGAGCGTCGGCGCTGGCCGCGGCGAGGCCGGTGGTGTCCGTCGCGCCCTGGAAGTCGCTGAGCGCCGTGGCCATCCGGCCGCGGCTGTCCGGATGTTCGACCCGGTCGTCCTCGACCGAGACCATCATGACCCGGGTGATCCGCTGGACCTGCATGACCCCAGGATCGTGCACCTGCAGGCTGCTCGGACTGCCGATGATCCGGATGGCCGTGCCCCGCCAGGGTGTGCAGGCCACGATCGACCTGTTCGGTCGCCGGGAGCAGGTGTACTTCTACAACACCTTCCTCGCGCGTCATCCCAGCTCCCGGTTGGCGGGCGGGCCGGGGATCGGGGAGATCGAGGTGGCGCGTGACGGGGCGACGGGCGACGTGCACGCGTTGCGCGGGCCCACCTTCGCCTCCGTGCAGTTCCACGCGGCGTCGGTGCTGACCCGCAACGGGCTGGCGGTGATGGATGACCTGGTCACCGGCGCGCTGCGCGGCCGGCATAGCAGCCCGCGGGTGTCCTGTCTCGGTGACGCCGAGCAGCCCAGCCAACCGGTCTACCTCCCGCTTGGCTGGACCAGCCCTGCCTTGCTGTCGTCGGCGGCGCGATCTGTGGTGGGCTGACCATCGCGAGCCGTTCAGGTGACCGGTGACCGGTGACCGGGGGCCGGGAGACGGCCGTGTGTCCGCGGTGGATGCGGGGGAGAGCACCTCCATGTCTATTTTATTGGGTTCAGTGGCGATTTATCCCTACGGAAGAGACGGATGGCGCCGTTCCCACGCCCACCGCGAGGGCGGGGCCGCTCTCGTGCGGCGCGGGACCGGACGGCAGTCGCCAGTGCATCGGCTCGTCGGCCACCGTCCTGCTAGGGGTCGAGACAAAGGATCTTCAGGAGAAGATCCTTTGAAGTAGAAACTGCACAAAGATCAGAACTACCGGCAGCACCACTGTCGTCGATGCGCGAAAGGCCGTCCGGATTCTGGGCGCCGGGTCTTCGTGTAGAAGCTGCTGTCGTAGCATCAGGAGGGCATCAAGGCTATGCCGGAGGTGCACTGCCTCTTGAGCGGAAAGACGATCTATGCGTACCAGTCGAGTGCTCAGGGTCTCGATGGCGGGCGCCAGCGCTTCGACGGCTTCGGTCTGCATCCGGCGAGAGGTCCTGTTGAGCCACACGGTCGTTAGCCAGAAGGTGAGCAGGCCGCCGATCGACGTGAGCGCGATAAAAGTCGCAGATATGGATCTTGTCGTGTCGTGCAGTCTTGGCCAGACCGCAATAAGGGCTGGGACGGTGAAGTTGCTGAGGCTGAAGTTGACACCGTTTAGCCAGGCAAACCGAAAAAGACTCTGAAACCCGCCATACGGTGCTCTGAACGGGCGCCATTGGGGGGTGGAGTGCGTCACTGCAGAGTGCAGGATCGCGAGGACTTTGACTATTCCCCAGATTCCGGTCGCCGAGATGTGCCCGACGAAGATCAGGATGACTGACTCGCCGAGCAGGCCCGCCGGCCAATCTACGGGTGCGATGTCTCGAATTCCGTGTAGGACGTAACCAACGCTAATGGCGATGGGAAGGGCCAGCGACCTGCTTATCAGCGCATAGTGACGATCGATCCGGTCGATCGAGGACTGAATCGCTGGGATGTCCCAGCCTGCCTCCGTCTCGTCGGTGGAGAGTGCGTCCAGAAGCTCCTCGTATATAAACTCTCCTTGCTGGAAGACCAGCGGGGCCAATGATATCCAGAGGCCGGACAGAGGTGCGGCGATTTTCAGGAAATGATAATCGTCCGGTATCCCGTCTCTTCCTTGCCCGAGATACCAGACCCAGTAAAGAACGGTGGGTGCGAGGCCGAATAACGCAAAATTCGCCACCCTTTGGCGATATTGGCGATCGGCGCACCCCGGGATTGCGCGTGGAAGGGACACGTAGGGCGTGGAACGGGTTATGAGAGTAGTCACCTCGGCTGGTGTTCGTTAGCGCGTGCGACTGAACATCCAGGACGGCATCGTCGAGTGATACCCGTCATCGGTGGAACTCCTCCTGATTTTCCCGTCCGGTCGTCCATTGAATTCAGGGCTCGTTGACGCGGCAGCCGCAGCAGGCGAGCTCGCGGAGCGGAAGTGCACAAGCCCGTTGTCTCGCGTGTCGCCAAGGCTGATGAGCGGCTCGGGTCGCGCGGAAAACCGTTGCCAGGCTATATCTTTGTCACCCACAGTTTGTGGGCTATGTCAGTTTTTGGACATGCTTCAAGAATTGTTGTGGTGTTGCAGTGGTTGGGGACCCGTCGTGCAGGTCGGGGGCCGGCGTCAATGGCCTGAAATTCCGCCGACCTGCGTCCTCTGGTACAGCCGGCGGTTCAGTGGACAGCGGTCGCCTGGGCGGACGCTATCGCGTCGCCGTGAGGCGCTGTTACCCGGTATCTATCCGGGCCGGGTACTTCGAGTGCTGTGGGGAGAAATCCGGCACACGGCCGGAAGCGGCATTGCCGCAACTTATCGTCGCCAGGACCGGGCCGGCGCTGAAGTTTTTCCGCCCTGGTCATCGGCGGGGTCGAGGACTTGCCGCGTGGTGGCGACGCGACGGAGCCAGATCGTGCCACGGGAGAGATCGACTCGAGCGAGGACGGCTACTTCTGGGCGAGCAGGCCGAAGCCGCAGCCCACCGGGCACGTTGGCGACAGTGCTCGGTGGGTCCGGGAATCGGCTCGACCTACAGCGGCCCGGGCGCCGATCAGGAGCCGGCGCGGCGCAGGATGTCCAGGCCGTTGTAGGTCTCGGGGCCGAGGGGGACGAACGACTTCGAGGCGCTGTCCCAGCGGGCGCCCCGCATCGTGGTGTTGAAGATTCGCTGCGCGCCGGGGATCGGGGTGGTCGCGGTGAGGTCCAGCGGCGGGACGATGCCGCCCAGGTCCAGCTTCCTGGTCCGGTTGAGCTGGGCGAGCAGGTTCTTCGACGTCAGCGGCCCGGACACCTGGTTGCCGACCTTCTCGGCGATCTGCACCGACAGCCACGCCCCGGTGGTGGTCGTCGTCGTGCGCAGGGCGGGGGCGGCGTCGGCGTCCCCGGTGGCCTGCTCGGCGTCGAGTTCGGCGACCATCCGCGCGACCTCGGGGAACTGGGCGGTCTGGCTGAGTTCCGGGAAGGCGGTGGCGACGACGAGCTTGTCCGCGGCGGGGCCGAGCGTGGCCAGGTACTTCGGCGACAGGGTGCCCGCCGCGTGGCAGGTGCGGATCTGCTGGCCCGCCTTGGAAATCACCGCGTAGGCGGCCTGGTCGAAGACCACGAGCACCGCGCCGTCGGCGCCGGAGCGGGACAACTGGGAGATCGCCGGGGTGAAGTCGCTCGTCGTGATCGGGATGCGGATCTTCGGGCTGATCGGATGGTTGACGGCCTTCCCGCCGCCCTCGGCCATGACGATCAGCCGGTCGCTGGCGCTGAGGTCGTAGCCGACCAGGCCGAGGTGGTTCGCCCCCGCCTTGGCCAGCAGTGCCGGGCAGACCGCCGGGTAGAGCGTCAGCGGGCTGATGACGTAGCTGACGGGGGAGCTGAGCTCGGAGCCGTCGGCGGAGATGCCGGCCGACCCGATCGACGGGATGCCCGCGTTCTGCAGGATCGGCATGATCCCGCCGGCGCCGCTGACCTCGCTGACGACGGCGAGGACACCGGAGTCGACGGCCTGCTGGGCGCATTTCTTCGCGGCGGCGGCGTCGTTGCGCTCGTTGCAGTGGACGAGCTCGACGGGACGCCCGCCGATCCCGCCACGGGCGTTGACCCCGCGCACGGCGGCGCGGGTGGCGGCCACCATCTCGGGGTAGTTCGTCCCCGCGGTGCCCGTCGGGGCGATGATCATCAACTTGACGGGCGACCCCTTGGCGGCCGGATCGGACGCCGCAGCGCCGTCCGAACCACCGCCGCACGCGACGACCGTCGCCGCGAGTGCGGCGGCCAGACCTGCCCGGGCCAGACCTGCCCGGGCGAGTCCACGCAGCCCGTACCGTCGTCGCACTCTGTCATCTCCTGTCGTCCGTCCCCGCCGGGCACCGCGCTCCGCCGCCGGGGCCAGCCACGGTAGCCGTTGCACGAGAACGGTCACGCACTGGTGGCACGAACCGGCACCTCTGGGGCGTCGTCACTCGGCGGGGTGGCTCAGATCACCTGGGACCAGGCGTAGGTGAAGCCCATGATCTGGTCGACGAGTGTCTCGAGTCGCGCCGCGGCAGCCGGGTCGATCAGCCGGCCGTGGGCGTCGAAGAGGGGCTCCTCGGTGTTCAACGTCACGCCCAACGGGGTCGGCCAGCCGCGCAGGGCGTGCACGCACGAGCGCAGCGCGTCCAGCGTCGTGACCGCGGCCTGGGTGCCCTGGGCGCAGACGATGAGACCGACCGCCCGCCCGTCGAGGTACGGCCGCGGCGCGCCGCGCAGGTCCTCCAGGTAATCGAGCGCATTCTTGACCAGGCCGGACATCCCGCCGTGGTAGCCCGGGGTGGCGATCACGACGGCGTCGGACTGCTCCACGGCGGCGAGCAGGCGCAGCGCCGCGGCGGCGCGCTCGGGCCGTTCGGGGGCGTACATCGGCAGGTCCAGCTCGGCGGACCCGAACAGCACCGTCTCGGCGCCGGCCTGGGCCATCGTCGCGAGCACCACGGCCAGGGCCCGATGGGTGGCGGAGTCGGTCCTGGTGGTGCCGCCGATCCCGACGATCATCGGCCGGCGGCGACGGGTGCGCGCCGGGCCGGTTCCGGTGGGCGCAGGGTCGACGGGCCGGTGCGCTGCTCTGCTGGGCAGCGAGGAGATCGGTTCGCCACCGATGCGTTGACCGAGGCCGTTGACCTGCTCCGTGGAGCCGGCGCTCGACCGGAACGGTCCATATGTGTCCCCCACAACCCCTCCTGAGACCCTGCGTCGGCTCGTCCTGGCGCGTCGTGGACCGGCCGCGCCACCCGCCGTCAGGTCTGTCCTATCCGACGCACCCCGTCCCTGCGGCGGCGGGTCCGTTCGGATCGATGCCAGGTCCGGTCGGGCCGGTGCCGGTGCCGGTCGGGTCGGTGCCGGGGCCGGCGAGTGCGGCCTGCGGGCGGTGGCCGCCGTGATGCATCCGCCCGGCGCCGCGCAGCGTCGCGGGCAGCGCCCGGGCCCCCGAGCCGAGGGCGCCGATCCGGTCGCCCGGGTTGGAGATCCGGCAGCGCCGCAGGGACAGGCAGCCGCAGCCGATGCACGAGTCGAGCCCGTCGCGCAGCGCCTCGAGGGCCGCAATCTCCTCGTCCAGCCGGGAACGCCAGCGCCGCGAGATCGCCGACCAGTCCGCCTTGGTCGGGGTGCGGGCGTCCGGCAGCGACGCCAGCGCCTGCGCCACCTCGTCGAGGCTGAGACCCATCGCGGTGGCCGCGCGGATGAACGCCAGCCGGCGCAGCACGTGCCGTTCGTAGCGGCGCTGGCCCCCGGCGGTGCGGGTGGCGCCGATCAGGCCCTGCCGCTCGTAGAAGCGCAACGCGGACGGGGCGAATCCGCTGCGCTGCGACAGCTCGCCTACGGTCAACAGATCGGTGGGCAGCATGCCCGCGATCGTACGTCCCTATAGTTGAAGTCAGGTTCAGCTTTATCGCCCAGGTCGGGCGGGCGGGTTGGTCGGCTCAGAGACGGAAGGGTCCGGTCACCTCGAAGGTGATGCCGCCGCGGTTGCGCCCGGTGACACCGCGCTGGGACGAGAAGTACAGCCGGCGCCCGTCCGGGCTGAACGCCGGGCCGGTGATCTCGGATCTGTCGTGCGCCGGCAGTCGCAGGAAGGGCGCAACCACGCCGTCCGGGGTGATGAGCACCAGCGCGGGGCGGGCGTGGTCCTCGGCGACGTACAGGTCGCCCGAGCGCGCGCCGACGACGTTGTCCACTCCGGTGAGCGGCGGCGGGTCGGGCACGCTCGCCCGGTCGTAGATCAGGTCGATCCGCCCGGCGTCCACCCGGTACGCCCACACCCGGTCATCGCCCTTCGTCGTCAGGTAGCAGACGCCGTGGGCGTACCAGCAGCCCTCGCCGCCATGGAAACGGCGGGCCTCGCGGACCTGCCGGCGGGTCGCCCGGGGAAAGCCGTCCGGATCGCGCACCTGTTCCCAGCGCACCGGCCCGGACACGGCGTCCGAATCGCCGACCAGCACCTCCAGCCGGCCGGCGGACAGATCGCCCCAGCGGTCCGGGCGGAACCGGTAGAAGCAGCCGTCCTTGCGATCCTCGGTCAGGTAGATCACCCGGTGGTCGGGGTCGCAGGCCGCCGCCTCGTGGGCGAAGCGCCCCAGGGCCGGGCGCGCCACGGCCTGGCGTGACCCGTCCGGCCACGTCTCGTACACGCGTCCGGAGAAGAACTCCTCGCACGACAGCCAGGTCCCCCACGGGGTGGCCCCACCGGCGCAGTTGGCGGTGGTGCCACCGAGGATGCGCCCCGCCGAGGCGATCGAGCCGTCCGCCCGGAATCGCAGCGCCGAGGCGCCGCCGCGGCGCAGCACCTCCGAGTTCGACACGTACGTCCAGCCGCCGTCGGGTCCGGGGAAGCAGGCCCCGCCGTCGGGCGCGTCGTGCCAGACGTACTCGGTCGCGCCGACGAGCAGGTGTGAGCGGGCGACGATCCGGCTGGTGAAACCCGCGGGCAGCGCCACCCCGGAGCGGTCCGGCGGCCGCGGTGGCCCGTACGGCCCCACCCCGGGTCGGGCGGTGGCGGCCAGGGCCGCATGCCAGGTCGCCCCGGAGAACGCGGCGGTGCCCAGCGCCGCCACCGCCGAGCGCAGCAGCATCCGTCGATCCATCAAAGACCTCCGGAGGAGACTGTCGCCTTCGGGCGTCGGGGGAGTCCGGCACGGATCCGTACCGGTTGGACCGGCAACGCCGGTGTAGCCGGAGGCGTGTTCTGTCGGGTGATGGTCGGCGTGGGTGGCGCCTGCGACCTTGGCTGGCACGTCGTGTGGTGCCCGCAGTACCGCTCCGCCCCGTCCTGGCCGGCGCCGTCCGGGACCGCTGCGACGAGCCGGTCCGCGCCGAGTGCGCCGAGCACGAGTGGCCGGTTGTCGCGTTGGGGATCGAACCGGATCACGTTCGCCTGTTCGTCGAGGCTCACCCGTTGCATTCCCCGTTGCCCATGCTGTGGTCCTAGTAGTGCTTCGTTGCCACTGTCGGTGCTGTGTCTGCTGGGGCTGTGCGACGGTGGATCGACGCGCGGAACGGGCGGCCGTGGTGCAGGGGGGTGGTCGGGGTGGATGTCGGCGTCGCGTCGTTCCTGACCACCTCGAACGGTGAGCACGAGCCGAACCCGACATGCCTCGAGCGGTCCGCGGGCCGGCTGGCCGTCGCCCAGCGGGATCTGTCCCGTAGGAGGCGGGGTTCGGCGCGGTGCGGGAAGGCCGCTACCCGGGTGGGGACGATCAGCCGGGGTGTTGCCCGGCAGCGGTTCGATCATGCCCACAGGACGGCGCTGGGGCTGGTCTGCGGTCATGATCTGATCGCTGTGGAGAAGCTCGCCGTCACGGGCATGGTGCGCCGGGCGAGGCCCGGGCCGGGCCCGGACTTGTCG
>NZ_JAMPTM010000300.1 GCF_025403375.1 Frankia gtarii | reverse complement strand
GCCTGGTGGTGCGGGCGGCGGTGTTCGAGTCGTCGGAGCTGTCGGTGCGGCCGGTGGCTGCGCAGGCGGGGCAGGGGCCGGGCGCCTGGTATGTGTTCCAGTGCACGACCCCTGGTGTGCGGGACGCTCTGTACCGGCCCCCCGTGTGGATTCCGGACGCGGCACCGGGCGTGGAGGCGCCCGCGCCGGACCCGGCAGCACTGGCGGAGCAGGCACGGAACGAGTTGCGGTTGGCCGGTCCGCGGATCGACATGAATCCGGTCGGGGATCAGCTGGTGCGATTGCCGACGTGGCTGTGGCTGGACCCGGCCGGATGGGGCCCGATGTCGGCGACGGCCGCGGCGGGCGGGGTGAGCGTAACCGCGGTCGCCAAGCCGGTGCAGGTGACCTGGTCCCTCGGGGACGGCGCAACGGTGACCTGCCTCGGTCCGGGCACGCCGTTCCCGCCGGGGGCCGATCCGGCGAGCGCCAGTCCGGACTGTGGCTACACCTACCGGAACCGGTCGCTGGACGCGCCCGGCGGGACGTTTGCGGTGACGGCGACGGTGCGCTGGGACGTGTCGTGGGCGGGCGCGGGCCAGACGGGGGTGTTCCCGGGGCTGACGACGGTGTCGACGGCGGCGGCCCGGGTGATCGATGTGCCGGCACTGACGACGGGCGGTGGCTGATGACGACCGTGACCGACGCGACCAGGGCGAGCCGGGCCGCTCGTTGTCCCGGCGGAGCGCAGGTCGGGGGTGCGGGGTGGTGACCGCACCGTCCTCGACGCCGCGCACCGCCGGCGGGGACCGCGCCGGCCGGCGCGCGGGTGCGGCACCGTCCACCCGGCTGACCGGCGGTACCCGGCGGCGCCGCAGGGTTCCCTACCTGCTGCTCGGGGTGGTGCTGGTAGTGGGGTGCGCCGCCGCCGGGCTGCTGGCCGGCGCCCGGGTGGGCTCGCGGACGCCGGTGCTGGTGCTGGCCCGTCCGGTGACGGTGGGCCAGGTCCTGGCGGCGGCGGACGTGCGGGAGGTGCGGATCGCCGCCGACGGCGTGGACACGGTCCCTGCCGGCGAGCGCGACCGTGTGCTCGGCCGGCCCGTCGCCTACAGTCTGCCGGCCGGTACCGTGCTGACCCGGGCTGCGGTGGGTGCCGCGCAGGTCCCCCCGCCCGGTTCCGCGATCGCGGCGGTGGCACTGAAGGCCGGCCAATACCCGTCGGGTCTGTCGGCGGGGTCGCGGGTGACGGTGGTCGTCGCGCCCGCTACCAGCGCGGTCTCGACCGCGTCCTCGGGGGCTGCCGCCAGTGCGTGGGAGGCGACAGTCGTCTCCGTGGCGGCCCATGACACCGATCAGACGACGGTGGTGTCGCTTCAGCTCGCTGAGGAGGACGCCCGCGCGTTGGCGGCGGCCCCGGCCGGGCAGATCGGCGTCGTCACCGTCAATGGCCAGGGCCGGTGAACCCCACATGATCATTGCGCTGGGGTCGTTGAAAGGCAGCCCCGGGACGACGACGTTGGCGCTCGCGCTAGCGGATCGCTGGCCGGCGGACGGCGGGGAGCCGCTGGTGGTGGAGGCCGACCCGGCGGGTGGTGACCTGGGCGCGCGGTTCGGGCTGGCCGCGGGGCGGGGTCTGGTGTCGCTGGCCGCCGCCGGCCGCCGCGGCGGGCAGCCGCGCCCGCTGGACGAGCATGTCCAACAGCTGCCCGGGGGCCTTCAGGTGCTGCCGGCGCCGGCCGGGGCCGAGCATGCCCGCCAGGTGCTCGGCGAGCTCGGCGGCGGGGGCTGGTCGCTGCTGTGGGCCGCGGCGCAGGCTGACGGCCGGCCGATGATCGTGGACTGCGGCCGGCTGGACCCGCTGACCCCGGCGGCGCCGGCGTTGCGCGCCGCGGACGTGCTGCTGCTGGTCGTACGACCGCGCGACGACGAGCTGGCGCACCTCGCGGCCCGGATTCATGTGGTGCAGGGCTGGCAGGTGCCTGCCTGGTATGTGGTGGTCGTCGCCGAGCCGGGCCGGACGCCGGACTACCGGGTCCGCGACATCACCCGGGTGCTGGGTCCCAGGGTGCTGGGGCCGCTGCCGTATGACACAGCCGCCGCCGGGGTGCTCGCCGGCCGTCGACAGAGCCGGTCCGGCATCGGCCGGACACGGCTCGGCCGGACCGTGACACAGATGGCCGGCGCTCTTGCCGCCAGTGTGCCGGCCGAACCCGCGCCACCCGGGCTACCCGTGGCGCCGCCCGGTGGCGACGGACGGGTCGCGTTGCCCCCGACGCGGACGGGGGCGCGATGACCCTGCCGTCCTGGAACGACCCCGGCCGGACGACGGCCGGCAACGGCGCGGGCTGGCCCGGCCTGCTGGCACCACGGGGCGGGCCGGTCACGCCGACGGATCTGCCGGGACGTACGTCGGGGTCGGCCGCCGAGGCGCTGCGCGCACGGCTGCGGGAGGGGTTGCGCGCCGCGCTGGCCGCCCGGCTGCGGGCGGACGAGGACGCCGGCGCAGCGCCGCTGGCCGCGGACGCGCGGGAGGCGTTCGCCCTGGCCGTCCTCGTGGATCTCACGGAGGCACATACCACCGCGGAGCTGGGGCGCGGGGCCGCGGTCCTGCGGCCGGAGGACGAGCAGCGGCTCATCCACGAGGTGCTCGCCGAGGTCCTCGGGCTCGGCGGTCTCGAACCGCTGCTGACCGACCCGTCGATCGAGAACATCAACGTCAACGGTGATCGGGTGTTCATTCGCCGGGCGGACGGCAGCCGCCTCCGGCTACCGCCGATCACCGGATCCGACGCCGAGCTGGTCAGTCTGATCCGGGACCTGGCCGCGCACGCCGGGGTGGAAGAGCGGCGCTGGGACCGCGGCGCCCCGATGGTGAATTTCCACCTGCCGGACAAGAGCCGGGTGTTCGCGGTGATGGCGGTCACCCAGCGGCCTTCCGTGAGTATCCGGAGGCACCGGTTTCGCCACGTCACCCTGAGTGCTCTGCGCGCCAACGGCACCATCGACTACGGGCTGGAGGGCCTGCTCGCGGCGCTGGTGAAGGCGCGGAAGAACATCGTGGTGGCCGGTGGTACCGCGATTGGGAAGACCACGATGCTGCTCGCGCTGGCCGACCAGATCCCACCGTCCGAACGACTGGTCACGGTCGAGGATGTGTACGAACTCGGCTTGGACGAGAACGAGCAGGCGCACCCGGATGTGGTGGCGATGCAGGTCCGCGAAGCCAACACCGAGGGCGAGGGGGCGATCTCCGCGTCCGACCTGGTCCGGGCCGCGCTGCGGATGTCCCCGGACCGGGTGATCGTCGGCGAGGTTCGGGGGCCCGAGGTCATCCCGATGCTCAACGCCATGAGCCAGGGCAACGACGGCTCGATGACGACGCTGCACTCCTCGACCTCCCGTGGCGTGTTCACCCGGCTCGCCAGCTACGCGGTGCAGGGGCCCGAGCGGCTGCCGTTGGAGGCCACGAACCTGCTGATCGCGAGCGCGATTCACGTGGTGGTGCATCTCGTCGAGCCGCGAGGTGAGCGGGGCCGGCGGGTGGTGTCCAGCGTGCGGGAGGTGGTGGACGCCGACGGCGCGCAGGTCGTGACGAACGAGCTGTACCGACCGGGACCCGACCGGCGTGCCCTGCCGGCTGCCCCGCCGACCGGCGAGTTGCTCGACGGCCTGGTCGACGTCGGGTTCGATCCGGATCTGCTTTCCCGGGGGTGGTGGTCATGACCGGCCTGTTCGGGCTGCTCGGCCTGGGCGTCGGCGCCGGGCTGCTGCTCATCGTCTACGGCTGGCACGGGGTATCCGCCGAGGAGGAGCCGCGTCCTGCCCGCCGGTGGCGTTCTCTGCCGTGGCGGGACGACCCGCACGTCGGCCGGTGGGCTACCGCCGCGGTTGTCGCGGGCATCGTGGTGGGCGCACTGACCGGCTGGGTTGTCGGTGGGCTGCTGATCGCGATGGCGGTGTTCGGCCTTCCCCGGATGCTGGGCCCCGACCGCGACCAGGCCCGCCAGGTAGCCCGCACGCAGGGCATCGCGGTGTGGGCCGAACAGCTCCGCGACACCCTCGCCGCCGCGGCCGGCCTCGAACAGGCCATCGCGGCGACCGCGCCCGCCGCCCCGCCGGCGATCCGCGGCGAGGTCACGGTGCTGGCCACCCGGATCGGGCACCGCGAACGGCTCGCGCCCGCCCTGCGCGGGCTGGCCGACGACCTTGACGATCCGCTGGCCGACCTGGTGATCGCAGCACTGATCCTGGCCAGCCAGCACCAGGCCCGGCAGCTGTCCGGGCTGCTCGGCCAGCTCGCCGCGACCGCCCGCGCGCAGGTCGACATGCTGGGGCGGATCGAGGTCGGCCGGGCGAGGATGCGCACCACGATGCGCGTCGTCGTCGTGACCAGCATCGTCTTCGCCGGCGGCCTGGTGGTCTTCAACCGGGCCTTCCTGTCCCCGTACAACACCGCCGCGGGTCAGATGGTCCTGCTCGCCGTGGGGGCGATCTTCACCGGTGGATTCGGGTGGCTACGGCGCATGGCGAAGATCGAGACTCCTGGTCGTTTCCTTGACGGCGACGACCCCACGGCGCCGGCGATGACCGCCGTCACCGCGCCGGCGGGGGCGGGGTGGGGCAGCCGATGACCGTGCTGATGATGCTGCTGGCCGCCGGTATCGGCGTCGGCCTGTGGGCGCTGGCGGTCTGGGCGTTCCCACCACGCCCGTCCCTGGAAGAGGCCCTGGCCCGGCTCGACCCCGCGCCCTCGACCCCTGTGGCGGCGGCGACGGTGCCGGCCGAGCAGGACGGCTGGGCGGTACGGGCCGGCCGGCCGTTCATCGGTCTGCTGCGCGCCGCCGGGCTGCCGACCGACGCGCTGCGCCAGGACCTGGCCGTGCTCGGGCGGTCCGCCGACGCTCACCTGGCGGAGAAGGCCACGGCGGGTCTGGCCGGGTTGCTGTTCCCGTCGGTGGTGGGGGTGGCCTTCGCCGCCGGGGGCCGGCCGTTTCCCTGGGCGGTGCCCGCCGCCATGGCGATCCTGCTCGGCGCCGTGGGGTTCCTGCTGCCCGACCTGACCGTGCGGGCGGAAGCCGAACGCAGCCGGGTGGCGTTCCGCCACGCCCTGTCGGCCTATCTCTCGCTGATCCAGGTGCTGCTCGCCGGCGGCGCCGGGGTGGAAAGCGCGCTGACCGACGCCGCGGGCATCGGGCACGGCTGGCCGTTCCTGGCGTTACGCCGCGCGTTGCGGACTGCCCGGGAAACCCGCGTCAGCCCGTGGGAGGCACTCGGCCGGCTCGGTGGCGAGCTTCAGATCTCCGAGTTGACCGAACTCGCCGACGCGGTCGCCCTCGCCGGCACCGAAGGCGCCCGCGTCCGCCAGTCCCTGGACGCCAAGGCCGCCACGCTGCGAGTCCGCCAGGCCCAGAACGCCGAAGCCGACGCCGAAGCCGCCACCGAACGCATGAGCATCCCCGGCGTCCTGATCGCGATCGGATTCATCCTTTTTGTCTTCTATCCCGCCCTGACCCAGATCACCCGCTCGTTGTAGACGCTGTATCTCCTCGGGGAGGCCCTGATGTTCACCTTCATCCGTTCCTGCTGGACGCGCTACACCAGCTGGGCCAGTCAGCCGCCCCACGAGCCGGAGCAGGACCGGGGCAGCAACACCACGGAAAGCGTCATCTGGATCGCCGCGCTGGCCGCCCTCGCCCTGGCCGTCATCGGAATTTTTGGCCCAGAAATCCTGGATGCTGCGCGAAGCGTCGCCTTCAAATAGCAGGCGACTCGTGGCAGCCCATCCCCGACCGGTCAAGGATCGACGCCGGCGTGCCCGCGGCCGTCCTGTGCCCGCCCGCCGGCCGGGTGCGGGCAGCCGCGGTCCCCGGCGGCAGCGACCACACCCGAGCCGTCCCGGCACCCGGCGACGGTGCGCCGGCCGCACGCCCGCCGCCTCTGGCCGCCGGGCGGAAGACGACGGCGCGCTGACCGTCGAGATGATTTTCGTGTTGCCGTTGCTGTTCACGGTGGTGATGCTGCTCGCGCAGGTCACGGTCTGGGCGCACGCCAGCCACGTCGCGCAGGCCACCGCCACTCGGGCGCTCGCCGCGGCCCGCGCCGACGGGGGCAGCACCGCCGCCGGCCAGACTCAGGCGCAGGCGACGCTCGACCAGCTCGGCCGCGCCACCCTCACCGACCCGCAGGTCACGGTCACCCGGAACGCCGTGCGTGCCGCCGTCCACGTCCACGGCACCGCTGCGAGCGTCGTTCCGGGACTACGCCTCGGGGTGAACGCCGACGCGGCCGGGCCAGTGGAGAGGCGGACACCGTGACCCCTGCCCCCGCGCCGCCCCGGCCCGTCGATCCCGGCCGGGACAGTGGCTCGGCCACCACCGAACTGGTGCTGATCATGCCGGTGTTGCTACTCATGCTGCTGTTCCTCGTCCTGTGCTACCGAGTGTCAGACGCGAAGCTGCGGATCGCCGACGTCGCCCACCAGGCCGCCCGTGCCGCCTCGATCGCCCGCAGCCCCGCCCAGGCCGGCGCCGATGCGCGTGCCACCGCGCAGGCCGCGCTGGCCGACGCGGGGGTCACCTGTCAGGACCTGACGGTCGAGACCGATCCCGCCGGTCTGACGCCCGGAACGCTGGTGCGGGTCCAGGTGGCGTGCACCGTCGAGCTACACGATGTCGCCCTGCTGGCGACTCCGGGCACGGCGACGCTGCACGCCAGCGCCACCAGTCCTGTGGACCAGCACGTCGACCAGCGCGCAGAGGCACCGTGACCCGCCGACCGTGGCGTGATGGCCGGGACGAGGGGACGGTCACCGTGTTCGTGGTGGTGCTGTTCGCCGCGTTCGTCATGTTCGGTGGGCTGATCCTCGACGCCGGCGGCGCGCTGGCGGACAAGACCAGCGCGATGGGCGTCGCGCAGGAAGCCGCCCGCGCCGGCGCCCAACACCTCGACCTGACCGCCTTCCGCCAGCGCGGAACCGTCCGTCTCCTGCCCGACCAGGCGGTCTCCGCCGCCCGCGCCTACCTCACCCAGGCCGGCGCCACCGGCACCGCGACCGTCGCGGACAACACGATCACCGTCACGGTCACCGTGGCCCACCACAACCAGCTGCTCGGCATCGTCGGACTCGACACGCTCACCGTCACCGCGACCGGCAGCGCCCACCCTGCCCCACCAGCCGCGGGGGCGGCCCCATGAGCCGCCCCGCCCGGCCTGTCCGTCGCAGGTTCGCCGCCGGCGGGCTGGCGCTGGTCCGCGTAGCCCGCGCCGCCGTCGCCCTCGCCGCGCTGATCGCCCTGATCGGCGGATTGCCGTGGGGGCTGTGGCATTTCATCGGCTGGCCGCTGCCCCACCAGGTGCCGTCCTGGGCGGAGATCTCAGCACGGCTGACCGGGCCGATGGACGACACCCTGCTGTTGGACATTCTCGCCGTGCTGCTGTGGCCGCTGTGGGCCTCGTTCACCGTCTCCGTCGTCCTGGCGGTACCGGACGTCGTCCGCGAGGCACGCTGGCCTGGCCAGAGCCCGCCGCTGCCCGTCGGTGGGATGCGGGGGTTGACCACCTTCCTCCTCGGCGCGGTACTGCTCACCGTCCTCCAGTCCCGCGGCCCTCTCACCCCAGCCGGCGGTCCCGCCGCCGCGCCGGCCGCCGCCACCGCACCCGCCGCCCCTCGGCTCGTCCCGGTCGCCGCCACCAGCGCGACCGACCCGACGCTGCCGGCCGCCGCGCCGGGGACCGTGGTGGTGCAGCTTCCCCACAACGGCGTGTACGACAGCCTGTGGCGGATCGCCGAGCGATGCCTGGGCGACGGTGCCCGCTGGCCGCAGATCTGGGCCCTCAACCACGGCGTCGTCCAAACGGACGGACGGGCACTGACCCAGCCCGGCCTGATCCGCCCCGGCTGGGTTCTCCGCCTGCC
>NZ_JAMPTM010000002.1 GCF_025403375.1 Frankia gtarii | reverse complement strand
ACCATCCACGCTGCCAGCGCGGGACGCCCTGCCGAAACCGCCCGCCGCCCCTCGCAGCGGGTTCCGGCTCACCGCATGGCCGCCGCCGACCTGACGCGCGAGTCCTGTCGAGCTGACAGCGGCCCAACTCATCGGTCAAATGCCAGCCCGCCTCGACCACTGACCACCTGAGATCGAGCCACGTCGGATGAGCCTGACGCACTCGCTATAGTACGAGCATGATTCTGGAGCCGGCAGGTACGACTTTCCTTACCCCCTCTGCACCGTTTCATTTCGACGCGACCTTGTTCAAGCCTTCACACTTTCCGATCGGCTGCCGGATGCACGAGCCCGGCGCATACTGGCAGACTCTCCGATGGCGAGATCAGCTTATGGGCATCAAGATGAGCGACCGCGGCACCCTCAACGAGCCCCGCATCCAGCTCGACCTCTTCGCTAATCGCCCCCTCTCGGCCGACCTGGTAGACGCCTTGGCGGAGGAGCTGGTCTGGCGGTTCGATCTCGATGCCAATCTTGCCGGTTTCATCGAGGCCTGTGGAGACGACCCCGTACTGGCACCCGCTCTGGAGCGTTGGCGCGGGATGCGGGTGGGTTCCAGCTACTCGCTCTACGAGTACTTGGCTGTTGCCATTGTGCTGCAGAACACCACAGTCAGGCGCAGTGTGCAGATGATGCAGGCATTGTTCGACCGCTTCGGGAGCAGGGTCACCTTCGACGATCGTGACCTGTGCGGCTTCTGGCAGCCAGAGGATCTGACATCGGTGTCCGAGGAAGAACTCCGGCAGCTGAAGGTCGGCTATCGCGCAAAGTCCATCAGCCGTATCGCCAAATTCTTTGCCGAGGGTCAAATCGATGCACTGTCCCTGCGTGACCGCGGGCGCGAGGAGACAAAGGACGAGCTGCTGCGCCTGTACGGTGTTGGTCCGGCTTCGGTCTGGTACATTCTCTTCGAGGTGTTTCATCACTATGATGCATTCGATGTCATCTCGCCCTGGGAGCAGAAGATCTACTCGCGGCTCCTCTTCGATTCTGAGCTCGAAGCTGCGGACGTCGTTCTCGAGGAGGTCAGGAAGCGGTGGGGGCCCTGGCGGATGCTAGCTGCGCACTACGTCTTCGAAGACCTTTTCTGGAGGCGTCGCAACCAGTCCGTTCCATGGTTGGAGAAGCTGATTCGACTGTGAGCAGGGCCAGCACCCCTGATAACGGCGGGCCGGGCGACAGGGAGCTGCCGGAAAATTACTTCAGGGTTTGATGTTGCTTTCGTCGATCAGGTTGGTGAGATCCTGCGCGGTCGCTGCGATGATCGGTGCGGGTGGAATGCGCCGGTCGATGCCTGCGAGGACGGAGATCATTTCGTGGATCGCGTCGCCGACGGCGCCGCTGGGTGAGCCCAGCAGCCGGGTGAGCGCCTGGTGCTGGATCTTCCACCGGTGGCGGATCACGGTGACCAGCAGCCGGTCGGACAGCGACAACGGACCGCGGCGCAGGATGCGCTGGCGGGCGGGTAGGTGGTGCAGGCTGATCGGCGGGTGGTCGAGCAGGTACAGATCTTGAATGGTCAGGGTCTTGCTACGGGGGTTGCGGGTTGAGGGCCAGGTCGGTCTGGCCGAGGAAGCCGGTGATGAGGTCGGGGCGGTACTGGATGCGTTTGAGCAGGGTCTTGATCGTTGTGGTGAGTTGGTCGATGGTGAGACGGGTGTGGTTCCCCAGGTCGCGTTTGACGTGTGCCCAGACCCCTTCGACGGGGTTGAGCTCGGGTGCGTAGGCGGGCAGGCGCACCACGGTGAGCCAGTCGGGGTGCGCGGTGAGGAAGGCCCGCATCGCAGCGCTGACGTGGGTGTTGAGGTTGTCCCAGCACAGGATGATCGGGCATGGAGCTGGTGGTGCGCGGCGACGATCAGGGTGGCGTAGTCGTCTTCGGAGAAGCTACGGCGCTCACCTTTACGGCCGTGGTGGGCCAGGACCCGGTAGAACAGCCGGGGCCGCTGGCCGGGCCGGTAGCAGACCACCGCGGCCATGGACACCCGCCCCGAGCCTTTCCCGGACACCCGCACGGTCGGGGTGTGGCCCCGTGGTGCCCAGGTCCGGGCCTTCGGGGGGCGCAGGCTCTGCCCGGCTTCGTCCTCGAAGACGATCCACGCGCCGGTCGTCGCCGCTAGCCTCGTACCTTCGCCCAGGTCTCCGCCCGCCACGCGGCGACTTTCTGATCGTCGCGTTCGGCGGCGCGACGGGCGGGGATCTGGGGGCTGTAGCCCAGGCGGTGCAGCAGATACGAGGTGCCGCGCAGCGTGTAGCGGAGGTGGAAGAGCCGGCCGATCAGCGTGGTCACACGGGCCAAGGTCCAGCGCTGATCGGGCCAGCCGTGCACGGCCGGGCCCCGGGCCAGTTCCGCGTGCAGCCGGTCGAGCTGACGCTCCGACAGTCGGCACGACGCGCCGCTCGGCCCGCGTGAGGCCAGCGCCGCCTGCCCACCGGCCTGCCAGCGTCGCTTCCACTGGTAGGCCGACTTCGTACTCACCCGCAACTGCCCGGCCACCTCCACCGGGTCGACACCCGCGGCGAACAGGCCCGCGGCCTACAACCGGACCGCTTCCCGGCGGGCCCGGCCCTGCGCCGTTAACCCGCCGCCATCCGCATACCTCATGCCTGCGGTAAGGCCGGATCGCGGTCAGGTCATACCCGGACAGACCAGATGTGATCAAGCAGACCCCGAACGTTCAAGCTCTGTACCAGCGACCACCGCGCCCGCGTACATACTCGGATGCAAGCGATGGCGCAACCGAACATGCTCTACATCATAGTGGTCCGGCGATTCCCGGGACTCCGCCCATCGTCCGGACCCGAACGCTCCGCATGGCCCCCACGTTCCCCATCGGTGCCCTCCCGGCGGCATCACTCACCGTAACTTTATGCTTGCTCGCGCGAGGTCCGCCGCAGAGCGTAGGCCCCCAGGTTGGGACCACCTTATGTCCTCCGGCCATACCCAGAAATAAATAAGCAATAAAAGCGCACAGTTACATCTAGGGGATCGGTGCCATCCCTGAACCCCTGACTCATGCCTCTGGATGGAAGCTCGGCGATACCCGCTGAGTGTCAATCGGCCCACTTGACAGACCAACCACTGCTGGAGCAGCATACCTCTCGGAGCTGATCTCCCTGGCTCCAAGAATGTGAAAGGTGTTGCCGGTGCCGATGTCATGTGATCTGATGGTGATTTCCGTAGCCTATCCCAACGAGATCACCGTCTATCCGCTCCGTGCGGCACATGACGCCTGAGTCTGCCGCATCACGAGACAACGCTGGCATCGACCTTGGCGTCGAGACCGCCATAGCGTTGGTCACCGATATCTGCGCCAAGGTCATTGGAAAAACCGCCGACCCAGGCCTAGGGTTTATCGAGAACGGGGGTGATTCCCTCGGTGCTGTGCGTGCCGCTCAGCTGATAGGCCGGTCCTTTACGCGGGACGAGCCAATCGAATTCGATTACGTCGATCTACTGGAGTGCCCGTCCCTGGTCGAAGTGGCGACCTTGATTGTCCGGCTGCAGTAGGGCAGACCCGTTCACTAAGTGGACGTAGGCCGGCCTGTCGACAGCTGGCGGCGCCAGGCCATCCGGCCGCGGGACGTCTGCAGCATACCGCTGGAGACAAAGAGAAAGCCCGCGGTGGTAGTCAGGTGCGACGCTGGCAACAGACAGTGCCGAAGCGCCCCGGTTGCCCCATGCCGACCAGCTGGAGAGGCTGCTCGATGAGTCCAGTTCGGGGCGATCGAGAGTTCCTCGGGTGCCTGAGTCATCTGCAGCGGGATGAAGCCAGTATGGCCGCCGTCGATTCCACGCGCCGCGTGGTCGTCACAGCCGAAGGGGACCACCACACGAGGGCCAGGACGCCAGCCACAAGAATTCCAGTCCGTCGGTCGGGGCGAAGAGTGTAGCCGGGGACGGTCAAGACTTCGCTGTAAACCACCGGAATCCTGCTGGCTGGCGGACCGCCGGTCGCCAATATTCCAGCAGTGTGAAGAGGCTCGCCCATCTGAGGTGTTCGCAGATCGCAAGGAAACACCAATATCCGCCTTAAATACATACCACATAATATGGCCGGAAGCTGCGCCAGAAAGCCGCCTCAGGTGCTACAAGGCTGCAGCAGAAAACCAGTTCTCCAGGGGATCCAGATGCTCACGGAACCGCTTCCTCCCAAGGCACTCTCGGTCGGCCAGGAGGCCCTTTGGATGGAAAACCAGAAAAAATCGGACGAGCCCTGGTACAACATCCCGTCGGCGCTTCGGCTCCACGGAAACGTTCGGGTTAAGGAGCTCGAGAAGGCCGTGCAGAGAGTCGCCCACCAATATCCAGGGCTGACGGCAACATACCGACTGGGCAAGGGCGGTCTAGCCCGCTATGATCGAAACACTGTCCAGCCCCCGTTTTACGTCGAGAATGTGGCAGGAGTATCGGAGGACGAGGTAAACCGAAAGGTAGCCGAGGCCACCAGGCTGCCGTTCAACCTCAACACTACGGGTCCCCTGCGCGTGCACGTATTCGTGCATGCACCCGAGGATGTGACACTTCTGGTCACAGTGCACCACATTAGTAGCGACTTTCGCTCCCAGAGTGTCCTGCTGCAACGCATTATCGACGAGTACATTGGCCGGCAGGGGATCCTCTATCCTAGGCCCATCGAACATGACCGATACATTGCCAAGGAAAACTCGCTACTGTCGTCCGCCCGTCGAGAAGAGCTTGAGAGATTCTGGTCTCAGGAGCTCGACGGCGCCGACCAGGCAGCGACGATCCCGCTGGATGTGCCGCGATCAGAATCGACCGGATACCTCGGAGCATGGCTTGAGGAAACTTTTCCTATGCCCACCTGGACAGAACTGGTCAGAATCGCCAGAGCCCACAACTCCACGGTCTTTACCGTATTATCGGCCGCCCACTCCATACTGGTGTGGAAGTGGTCCGGTGCCGCCGACTTCGTGGTCGTTACCCCTTTGACTCGACGCGTCACACAGGAAAGCCAGTATTTGGTGGGGTACCTGGTGAACCCAATTGCTATCCGATCAAGAATAGCTCCAGAACTATCATTCGGTGAGCTCCTGGAACGGCAACGGCAGACGCTCCTATCCGCCTACCGCCATGGCAGTTATCCGTTTGCGCTGTTACCATCCTGCGTCTCGCTCTCCCGCCGGGACGGCCAACCCATCCTTGGCCAGACCGCACTCAATCTCGAGGTCTGCGAATCCGATCTTCCGGTAGCTGACCTCTGGGCCGCCGGCGACAGCACGCGGACCTTGCGATACGACGATTTGGAGATACGGGCCAGAAGCACACCGCACCACGCGGGCACATTTGACCTCACCGTCAAGGTGATTCGATCAGGGGCCTCTACGCGGATCATATGGATCTACGACACCGCACTTTTCCACACCAGCACAATCAGAACAAAGGCGAGGGAGTACCTGGGTACCTTACAACAGGTTGCGGCGGATCCAGACGTTGTCGTCGCCGATCTCGCAAGGGCTTAGCGTGACGAAACCAGGACGAACAAGGTGGCGTCTTTCGGCCCGCCACTCGCGCCCCGCAGTCTTTCGCCTGCGCTATCGGGCTCTACGTCCAACTGGCCGGCGGCGGTACCGTGTCCTGAACCGCAGCCATCCTCTGCTGTCGACATGCAACAACGGCCGGGCCGTGGAGCGCAGCACTCACCACCGTCTCGGCGCCGTCGTTTGCACTCGGCCGGCAGACCCGCCAGCGGGAAGGACAGAGGACAAAGGATCTTAGTTTGGTCCGAGGCAGAGTGGAACCACGATGCCAGTGACGTCGAGTCATGGCCACCAGCAACGCCGCCCGCTGCACCGCCAAGTCCGGAGTACTGCCAAGACAGGGAGATCCACAAATGGCATCCGAGGCGCCCAATGCCGGCGGACGGCGCATTCAGGCCGACGCTCGCACCAGCCTCCTCTCTTATCTGGATGACGGACGCCCACTTGCTATCGACGAATCCGGCAGACGGGTTGATCGCAATGAGTTTGACCACCTGGTCGGGGCGATTGCCGAATTAGTTTACTACGCCGCGGCTACAAGCCAGCAGCCTTCCAGGGTCGCCGTCTGCATACCCACATCAGTGGCCTATCTCGCATCAGTGATCTCGGTCTGGAAGGCCGACGGGATAGGATTCACCATCGGCCAGGACACCACCGCCGCCGAGCTTGAACGGCTCCTCGACAAAGTTCAACCGAGTGTTCTGATCCACGCACGAGGAGACGCTCGCTATGCCGGGCACGGGATCGTGGTCGGCGAGGTCGATGCCCTTGGGCGTCCGATCGTGGTCAGGCATCTCGACGGTACACGAAAGCCACTCCCACTATCGCCGGATGACGCCTGGCTCGCCGGGACCAGTGGTTCCACGGGCGAATCTCGTCATGCGGTCCTGACCTTCACGGCCCTCGAACACAATATTCGGTCGACTGCGGAACTGCTGCAACTGGGACCCGCCGATCGGGTAGCAGTGTTCACCAAGTCGCAGTTCACCTACGCGATGGTCCAGATGACCTCCGCCCTGGCTGCCGGATGTGACCTGGCGATATGGAGCCATGGAGTCGGTACGGGTAAGAGCCTATGGAGATATCTAGAGGATGTGCGAGCGACCGGTATATCCGCAAACCCCACAGCGTTCTCGATGCTCCTCAGACGGGTCAGTACCAGAAGCCAGGCGCCTATGCGCTACGTGATGACCGCAGGACAGGCGCTTCCTCATCGCCTGGTGGGCGAGATCCGTCAGGCGTTCCCGCAGGCGGTCCTGATAAACGCATATGGATGCACCGAGAACACCAATAGGATTGCGTGGTCGGCGGTGTCAAGCAGCCAGGTTTCACCCGATCAGCCGATTCCTGTGGGCCGCACGATCCCGGGGGTCGAGATCGTCATTGGAGATCGTCCTCCCCACACGGGAGAAGTGGGAGTATCCGGGAGCAGCCTCATGCGAGGATATCTCGATGACCTGCGGACGCCCGACGACAGGATTGCCCGGCTCTGGACCGGCGATCTCGGATTTGTCAACAAGGCGGGCGAACTGGTCCTGACCGGGAGGGTCAAAACGGTCATCAACGTGGCCAACGAGCCCGTCTCGCCGGAGGAAGTCGAACGGCTCGCACTCACCGTGGACGACGTCTCCGAATGCGCTGTCGGCGGCGTGGAACACGACCTACTGGGAGAGGTTCCGTACGCACTCTTGAGTCTGAAGCCCCCGGGAGGTGACAGCGAACAGGTGGTCGCTCGGGTGCAGAATCTATGGAAAACTGCACTGAGCCCGACAAAGCGGCCACTACAGGTGCGAGTCGTCGCCGATTCGGAAATCCCTCGGACACAATATGGAAAGATCGATCGAAGACGTCTCAAGGAGCTGCTCAACGAGCGCAGTGAAGGTATGTGAACAAGGTTCGGTCACATGGCCGGCCCCGGCAGGCCATCTTCTGACCTCATCTCGAGTGGTCGGCGGCGAAGGCAGCGGCAAGCTCGTGGTGGCCTTCTTCCTTTGAGGGCAGTCCGGCAGTCGAACCCGGTGGCAATCGCCGCTCGGCCGGCCTCCAGCAGGCTGCCGCCAGCCCGGAGGGGCAGCGGAGATATTTCCTCCGAACACCGGCTGCCATGCTGTCCCCTGCCCCTACGGTCAATGGTGAAACACAGGAGGGAGATACCGGTGAACAAGCCCGTCGAGCCAGGCGATGCGTCTCCGCTCGGAGTCGCAGTGGAAAAATACGCCTCCACCACGCCGGATGCGCTGGCAGTCGTGGACGGTGAGGTCCGCCTGAATTACCGCCAGGTTCACCGGAAGGTCAGCGAGCTCCGAGAGCTCCTGGGTGATCTCGACCTGCGACCGAACTCGGTCATCGGTATCAGCCTGCGGCGCTCGTGGCGAATCCCGATCGCGATCGCGGCCGTCCTCAGCCACGGCTGCACATATGTTCCGCTCGACCCGAATTATCCGGACGAGCGCCTCGCTTTCATGGCTCGGGACAGCGGGGTCGAGGCCGTGATTGTCGACGCCGATGGTGTGGTGGCCGACGGGAATCTGGACGTACCCACCATCTCGATGGAAAGCCTGATCCAGGACAAGGAGCCGCGATTTACCCTACCTATTGCCAGGGCCGCCGAAGCCGGCTATATCATCTATACATCAGGCTCGACCGGTGTGCCGAAGGGAGTGCGGGTAGCGGAGCGTGGCGTGACGCAATTATTCACGTCGGCCCGGGAGTATGTCGAGTTCACGTCGATGGACGTCTGGATCCAGCTCCATAGCTACAGCTTCGACTTCTCGGTCTGGGAGATTTGGGGGGCACTTCTGCACGGGGGCCGGCTTGTTGTGCCGACGGATTCTCAGACGGCGGATCCGAAGATTCTATTGAAGCTGCTTGGCCTGGAAAGGGTGACGGTCCTGTGCCAGATACCCAGCGCGTTTCGCTATCTCGTGCAGGCATACGGCGCGGAGCCGGTGCAGCTGTCTTTGAGATATCTGTTCCTGGGCGGCGAGCCTCTGGATGTTGAGAGCCTGCAGCGCTGGACCGCGCTGAGACCCGGACAGGAGCAGATTTTCAATCTCTACGGAGTCACCGAGACCACGATCGTGACTACCGCGGCTCGCATCGAAGCCGATGACCTGCGGCCGGGCGTGAGCGAGCCCCGGATCGGTAAACCGCTTGCGCATCTCAGCGTAAAACTCGTGAACGAGATCGGCAGGGTCATACCCGTGGGATCAACGGGCGAGATATATATTGCGGGTAGCGGGGTCGCGCTCGGCTACCAAGGTAGGCCTGATCTGACAGCGGAGCGATTCCCAGTGCTCGACCTGGGCGAAGGGCCGAAACGCTACTATCGGAGCGGTGATCTGGCCAGAATGCTACCTAATGGAGATCTGATCTATCTTGGCCGAGCGGACGAGCAGGTCAAGATTAGAGGGTACAGAATAGAGTTGCATGAAATTGACGAGGTAATCTCTTGCGTGCATGAGGTATCTGCAGTGGCAACGGTCATGACCAAAGACCGATACGGAGATCCGATGCTCGTGAGCTACTACGAGAAGCGCGCCGGTGCTGACGTCTCCTCGGCCGGCCTGCGAGATGCGTGCGAAGAACGCCTCCCTGCCTATATGATCCCCCAGAAGTTCATTGCGATCGGCTCGCTGCCTCGTACGCCGAGCGGCAAAATCGACCGCAACAGTCTGGTGAGGCGCTAGCAAGGATAGAACGAGGCGCTTCGATTCCCGACCCGCCAGACGTGTTCCATGAGAAAGCCTCCTAGTCTTCGGTGCTACAGCCAACTTGACCCGAAGGAGAGTGTGCCATGGATTCTCCGATGTTCCTGCGTTCCAATGTTATTGTCGAACCGCTCGTTGATCGATTTTATGCCTGGCTTCATACACTGGCGCCCGTGCAGGCCGCCATGAATTTGGCGAACCTTCAGATCCCGCTGCTCGAGTCATATCTGGAGGCGCCGCCGATTCACCTGGCAGCTAGCAGGAATCCAGCGCTCCGAGGCGGATACTTCGTCAACATCGAAGCTGATCGCGCTGGCGAAGTCCGCGACCTGACCGAGAAGATTAAACGCGAGCGAGTGCGGATGGTTCGCTTCGCCGAAGCCGTCTCCCAGGCTCAAGATCTACTTCGAGAGGAAGCTGACGGATATGATCTGACACCACTGTACGCGAAGCTCCCAGCCGAACTCAGGGGCGTTACAGAACTGTTCTATGACACTGACAACCGCGCAGCACTGCGCTTCATCGAGCCGCTGATCTACGGTGGCAACTCCCATCTGCAGTCCCGACAGTCGGTTCAGCTCTCACTCGATCCGTCCGAAGAGCGTCCGTTCATCCTCAGTACGCCTCGGCTCCCGTCACCTGACGTCCTTGAGCTAGAGATCCCGTTTCATCACCCGGGTTTGGAGACCCTATTCAAGGCCAGGGTCCACCCCACCGCGCCGTCCGTGCTTAGGGAGTTGCTAGAGCTGGATGACAGCCAGGCAAAGCAGCTTGTCACACTCCTGAATGATCGGCCGAACCTGGCATCGGATCGGCATATCAAATCTGGTGGCAGAATACGTTATTTCGGTCATGCGTGCCTGGTCGTACAGACTCCCGACTCGGCGATTGTTACCGATCCCTTCATAAGCGCGGACGGATCTCGCGGAGACCGGTACACCTTCGACGATCTTCCGGATTACATCGACCTGGTCCTGATAAGCCATGGCCATCAGGACCACCTGGTGCTGGAGACACTGTTCCAGCTGAAGGGGCGCGTCGGAGCGATTGTCGTACCACGTTCTTCCCGAGGAGGCATTGCGGACCCATCAATCGGCCTGATGCTGAAGAGCATCGGCTTTCCGGTTGTCGAAGTGGACGACTTTGACGAGATTCCCATCTCGGGCGGTACGGTTACTGCAACACCCTTTCTGGGCGAGCACTGCGACCTGGACATTCGTGGGAAGTCTACTTACCGGGTGGATCTAGGAGCCCGTTCGGTGTTCGTCGGTGCGGACTCCTCGGGTGTCGACAGGATGGTATACCGCTATATTCGCCAACACCTCGGTGCTGTCGACTATGCATTCCTCGGAATGGAATGCGACGGCGCCCCGCTGACCTGGCTCTACCAAGCCCTTCTCACGAGGCCGATGGCTCGCGAGAAGAGTGACTCCCGTAAGCTATCTGGCTCGAACGCGGAGCAGGCAGCCTCGATTGCGAGTGAGCTGGGAGCCAAGGAGTCGTATGTGTATGCGATGGGCGAGGAGCCCTGGCTAGGACACATCATGGCCACGACATATAACGAAAACTCTTATCAGCTCAGGGAGGTAGCGGACTTCATCGAATGGTGTAGTGAGCAGGGAATAAAGGCCACACATCTCTTTGGCCGACAGGAGTGGCGCTGGTGACAGCGGTGGCATCCTGGCGCCGCTCTGATCATCCGCTGCCTTCGTCCGCGGGGCCCGGGTCCGCGTCATCACCTACTCTGAGCGCTGCCAGATCGGCGGTGTCCGGTCACCGGGTGTCCGACTGGATAGCTGTTGGTTCCGCAGGGCACCATGACCCGCCGATGGAGTCTGAAACTCCAGCCTGACCTCCATCGTCCCTCTTATCGACAGCCGATCGGAGCAGCCAGTCGAGATGTCCCCGCGGCTGACGGATCCGGAACACTACCCCACAAGGACTTGCAGAAATATGCCGGCGTTACACCTGAGAGACTCACCGAAGCTCCAGCAGAGGAGCGCCCTCGGCCCGGGCTTCTCCAGCGTCTGGACCGCATTCACGATATCTGCGCTGGGCAGCGGGGCAGCGGCTGCTGCCCTGCCGCTTGTCGGTGCGTCCCTTAGCCATGACCCACGGGTGGTGTCTGGACTTACTGTGGCGGCGGGCCTACCCTGGTTATGTACCGGCCTGTTTGCCGGAGTGCTCGTAGATCGAAGTGACCGTGCGCGTCTGATGGTCCTGACGGATATCATACGTGGTGTTCTTGCCGCCATAATCGCTGTGTTCGTGATGCTGGGCGAAGCTCAGATCTGGATGCTGTACATCGTGTGTCTTGGCATGGGCGTCGCCGAGACTGTCTTCGACAATGCCAGCCAGGCGCTCCTTCCGGACCTGGTAGAATCCCGAGGCCTCGAGGCCGCAAATAGTCGGACCGGTTTCTCAGATTCGGTCGGAAAACGCTTTATCGGCCCTCTGATAGGGTCGGCGATTTTTGCGGTGGCCGCATCTGCGCCCTTCTGGATCGATAGCGCCTCCTTCCTATTCTCGGTGGCCCTTCTGATAGTTGCCAGACGGTATACCAGTCCGTTCATTGCAACTCCTGGAGAGCAGGGCAAGTCGGTCTTCCGCGATATAGGAGTGGGATTTCAATGGCTCTGGAGGCACCGAATCTTCGCCAGGCTGGCAGCCTTGGTCGGAATACTCAACCTATTTACCAACTTCAGTATTCCCACCCTCGTCCTTTTTTCTGAGGACTATCTTCATCTGAGTCAGCTTGGATACGGCATGCTGCTCGCCTGCTTCGCGGTTGGAGGTCTTCTAGGCATTTTTCTCACTCCGTTAGTCACGGGACGTCTTGGCGTCAAGGAGTGTATTGTTCTCTCGGTTGTTGTCAACGGACTAACGCAACTCCTAATCGGCTTCAGTCGCTCCGCTCTGATAGTCGCCGGTCTGATTATCCTGTGTAGCTGCGCTGGCTTGATATGGAACACGGTGACGATATCGCTAAGGCAGCGTATGGTGCCAACCTCGTTGCTGGGGCGTGTAAACAGTGTCTACCGTACGATTGCCTGGGCGACGATCCCGATCGGTGCGCTTGCTGGCGGAGCAATGGCGCATGCCTGGGGACTGCGCGTCACGTGGCTGGCCGGAGGCATCGGCATCCTCCTGGCAGGCGTACTCCTTCTTCCGGGAATCTGGCGGGATATCGGCAAGACAGTTATGGAGGACAGCGTACCGCTCTGAGGGCATCGCATCCACGGGCAGTAAGGCTGTTCAGCCGGCCAATGCGCCGTCGAAGCTGAATGGTAGTGGCTGCGCAGATTCCCACAAGTTTTCCAGTTCGTGATCAGGGAAGCCGGCGCGCCTTAGGTCCAAATCTTAATCGGAGATGCCCAGCATGGGATGCCGACATTGTCTTCGGTGTAGATTCATGTCTATCTCGTGGATGGAGGGAAGTTGAATTCCCCGATGCCAGACTTCTCGCCTGGTCACGCCTGGCCAGACCGCCAGAAAAGATTCCTCGCGGCACCCCCGATGACGAGAGGCGTGCTCCCGAACACGAACGGGGCGGTACGGGAATACGGGCCGAGCGAGAGGTCTCCGCGCCTAGACGCGCGTGTCGTCACAACCTCACAGATCGTCCTTCCGGCGGAATATGAGAATTTCTTCGACCTGGTTTTCGATGCTACTGCGGCCAGGAGCGAGCAGGCGCTTGCAAAGGCGTTGCAGGATGCCGACGCCGCCATCGTTGGGAACGATACCAGGATTGGCGCTGCCGCAATCGGTGGGGCGCACAGGCTGCAAGTAATAGGTCGCCTGGGCGTGGGTCTGGACAACATAGACCTCGCTGCGGCGAGCGAGGCCGGCATCTCCGTGGTCCACGCGCCAGGAGCCAACGCGTCATCGGTGGCCGAGTACTGCCTCGCTCAGCTGATCTCGGCCGTCCGATGCCTTCCCGAGGCAGCGCTCGCCGGAGCAGCGGGCCAATGGGCAGCGGCTCCCCGCCTCGGACGAGAACTGTCCGAGCTCACGGTAGGACTGGTTGGCTTTGGCGCCGTCTCAAGGTCTCTCGCGGAGCTTCTCGAGGGACCAGTAGGAACGCTTCTTGTGTATACGCGAAGCCCGGAACAGGTTCGAAGGCGCGGGCTTCAGGCGGTTTCGAGCCTGTTAGAGCTAGCCAGGGATTGCGATGTCATTTCCCTGCACCTGCCCGCGACTCCGGACACCAGGCTCCTAATTGGTGAAAAATTCTTCACGGAGCTTAAGCCGGGCGCTGTCCTACTTAACACCGGCCGCGGCTCGGTCATCGACGAGGTTGCCCTCCTAAACGCGCTGGAAACCGGTCGTGTTGCCTCTGCTGTACTCGATGTGAGGGCGTCCGAACCGGCTTCCTCGGATGCCCTCTCCACGCATCCCAGAGTTGTTGCAACTCCTCATGTCGGAGCTCTCACCCTGGCCGCCCGGCGACGGGTGGTGCATACAGTCGTGGGTGATGTAGTCAGCGTGCTCACCGGCCGCATGCCTCGTTTTCCCGCCTTCCCGCTACCGTAATGCTTCTCCCGTTCGGCCTGGCGTGAGGGCCATCGGCAGTGCCGGCCTGCTTTTCTGGCGAACGAGGAGGTGCCGAACCACAGTGTTCGCCGTCCGCCAGAGTCGTGGTCTAGCTATTACAGTTCGACAATGATTATTGTCAGGAATCGATGCGCGAGGAGAAGGCAGTTATGACATCCACGGATCTGTCGACCCGGGTGAGAAACAGGGAAGCGGTGATCGAGATCTGGCGAACGGTCCTAGATCTGGACGGCTCCGAGATCTCAGACGAGGACCACTTCTTCAGGCTCGGCGGTCATTCACTGCTGATGATTCGTATGATCCATCTTCTCAACGAGGCGATGGGCGTGGAGATCGAAGTACAAGATGTATCTTCCCAGCCAACTGTTGGTGCTATCGTAGAGCTTCTTGAGAGGACTTCTCGGAGCGAGAGGACGCCTGCTTCGGTAGAGGGCACACCGACTGATCCACCGTTCTTTCCACTGCTCCCCGCGCAAGTGCTGCGAGCTGCCAAGATACGCAGTCGGCCCTCAACTGGCCAGGCCGGCCC
This sequence comes from Frankia gtarii, assembly GCF_025403375.1. Lineage (GTDB taxonomy): Bacteria > Actinomycetota > Actinomycetes > Frankiales > Frankiaceae > Frankia > Frankia gtarii. The sequence continues at coordinate 83,607 of NZ_JAMPTM010000002.1, read as the reverse complement.
CCACGAGAACTACGCTGCCGCTTTCCGCCTTCACGGCCACTTTGATTCGGAAGTCCTCAGGAAAGCTGTTTGGCGGGTCCTGGAGCGGCATGATGCGCTGCGCGTACGCGTGTCTCCCGACGGCCTCAGCGGTTCGGTCGCTGCGATTGGCACCGTGGATCCCGTGTCGGAGGTCAACCTTCGACATCGGGATATCCTGGACCTTCTCCTGGCGATCAGAGGAGAGGTCCTGCGAGCCTTTGATCTCGATTCCGGACTGCTCCTGCGTACCACTCTGTTCAGGCTCTCGTCGGACGAATCGATACTCACAATCGTCGCCAGCAGTTTTGCCTGGGACGGCTGGGCTTCGCGTGAAATTTTCGTCAGGGACCTGTCCGCGGAATATGCTGCGATGGTTTCCGACGACCACCGTGCGGACTTGGCAGCCCCATCCAGCTTCGCTCGGTATTGTATCGAGCGTGCCCATCGCCATGACCCAGCGCGAGAGGCGGAGCTCTGGAGCTATTGGCTGGAGGTGCTCCGTGGCATCGGGCCTGTGCCCGAGTTTCGTGTCCCTGGATCCGCTCCTGTGCCGCCGATATCCGACTCGAGGGCGAGCGCGCGGATATTCCGCAAGGTGGCGCCGGATGTGGTACAGGACCTGCGGCGTGCGGAACGTTCGACCACGCTTTTCACCATCGGCATCGCGGCAATTTTCCTCCTACTACATCAGTACTATGGTGACGGAAAGGTCGGGGTGCTCGCCCCGAGTGGAAATCGGACGGCGCGTGGCAGCGAACAAATAGTCGGGCCTTTCGCGCACTTCATCGTCCTGGTCGCCGAAATTCCACCAGGCGCGACTGTGGGTACAGTACTTCGGCTTGCGCAGGAATCCACTGCGGAGGCTCAGCGTCATGCTGGTATCTCTCATGAGGAGCTGGTGGCCCGCCTGCTGCCTGACGTGAGTGCAGGCGCTGATGGGTGGCCGGTGCGCACGGCAACGTTCGCGGTCGAGTTCGAGAGCCGATCCACCCCCCTCCTCGGCAATCTGCAGGCGATACCTGAGCCGATAGCGGGCCAGCAGCTCGAGAACATCTCCCTCTGGCTGGTCCGGAAGGGCTCCACCGATTCTGAAGTGTCGATCGAGGTGGCCGCGCAGTATGATCTGAGCTGGCTCCAGCCGAATGAGATCGAGGATCTTATGGCCGATTTCGAGACGGCCCTGGAGTACCTTGTGAGAGCGCCCGACGTGAAGGCTAGCGAGGTCTCCCTGCGGCTCGTCCGTGGTGATGGTGGCGCCGCAGGGAGGGTTGACTAGATCCCCTGGATGAGTTGAGCACAGGCCCCGGCTCGTCGGACTTCACCGCGAGCATGCGGAATCCGCGGGAACCACGCCTGTCACCTGTGCGTGCAGCGGCCGCCGGGCGCCGATGGTCTGGTTCCAGCGAATACCGCACGCGGACCCGCGGGCAGATGACACCGGCGTGGTAAAGTGCCAGCCGCGATCGAGGTGACCTGACACAGAACCGGGCCAGATCCAGATAGTGGGACCGGGTCTGGTTCGTCGGGCGGCACCAGGTCGTGTGAGAGAACCACGAATAGCGATATGTGACGCTCGTATTTCAGCCGCTCTCGGCTGACCTGATCTTCGTGATCTTTCCTGCTAAACACGTTCAGTTCGCGCTAAAGATGGCTGATCAAGAAACTCGCTGGTCTCCCGAGGTAATACTGCAGGTCGTGGAGGGCGCAAAGTCACCATGAGGCGCCCTGAAGGCGGCCCACAACACAAAGTTGACATACACGAGTTGGTTGACATCTAGACATACGCTGACCAAAGTTGTGAACATGTCCTTCCATCGGTAAACGTCTGATTCCGTGCCATGGATGCCGCAGCACTGCAAGGGACTCGACGTATCTTTGCAGGCAAAGCGGGGCACCTAGTTCGGGTCTTGCCGCTTGGGGGCGGCCAAAACCTTCCGGCGCCTAGCCTGTCGTTCTCGCGGGTTGCGTCATGCTCCGCTGACATCGGTGAAGTGGAAAGCCTCCACTCGTGAAGACGGAATCACTCCTTTGTGCGCCCAGAAAATCCCACATAGTGGACACTGTAGCCCGGAGGAACATGTTGTGAGCACCGAAAGACTGCCGCAGTTCCGCGTTACCCTCAACTCTAGGTGTGGTCGCGCGTGCTTCTTCTGCCGTCCCTCCGGGGAGGCGGTCGCCACAGCCGCAGATACCGCGCTTGCTGTCGACGACCTGATTCATATCGCGAAGATCGTGCGCAATCGCGGGATCACCAGCATCAAACTGACCGGGGGCGATCCCGCGCTGTACGAGCCGTTGGAGGATGCCGTCGACCGACTGCGGCGTGAGGCCGACTTCACGGACATCGAGCTGATCTCCCGCCATCCGTTGATCGGTGAGCGGGCCGCGGCTCTGGCCGCCGGCGGCGTGACCCAGTTCAACATGAGTGTGGACACATTGATCCCCGCGCTACACAAGGAGATCTGTGGTGTAGACGATCTACCTGGTGTGCTACGCGCTCTGGAGCAGTGCGTGGCTACCGGAGTCCCATGCAAGGTCAACACCGTAGTTATGGGCGGGATCAACGACCAGGAGATACCCGACCTGGTGGCCCACTGCGAGCGCCTGGGGGTTCGGACTCTGAAGCTCCTTGACGTCATCAAGGATCTGGACGAAGGCTCTGAGAGCTTCGCCCGCCGGTTGGCGATCAGGCGCGGCGCCACCTTGCGCGATCTGTACGCGCCCCTGAAGAGCATCGCTGATCGCTTTCGGGGCGCGGCATCGAGTGTGGAAGTGCGCCAGCAGGGCGGCCTGGGACACCCGATGACGGTGCTGACCATGCCCTCCGGTGTCGAGGTCGTGCTCAAGGACAGCCGGGCGGGAGCGTGGTACGGGACGATCTGCAAGGACTGTGTCTTCTACCCGTGCCACGATGCGCTGATGGCGCTGCGGCTTACCTCTGACCTCCGGCTGCAGTTCTGCCTGTTGCGCGAGGACTTCACCGTGCCACTAGAGGACCTGATCCGCGATCAGGATTCCACGGCGCTGCAGAAGATCATCAACGAGGCTCTGGACACCTACGTCGGGGCCCAGTTCCACGCGGACGCGAGCGAGGCCGGCGGCGTGCTGCCTGTGATCGGAGGGAACACAGGTGAGTAGAGAAGTGATCCTCTTCCATCCGAGGACGTTCCACGAGAAGAACTACCGATACTTCTATGTTCCGTATTCCCTACTGAGCGTTGCAGCCAGTCTTGACCGAAGCCGCTTCAACCTCCGCCTGCTCGACAACAATGTCGAGGCGGTCGAGGACTGGCGACCCTGGCTGGCCGAACTGGATGAGCCACCCCTGTGCGTGGGGATCAGCTCGATGATAGGTAACCAGATCTCCGACGGCATCTCCTTCGCCGAGGCGGTGCAGGAGGTGTTCCCTGGTGTTCCCCGGGTGTGGGGCGGGGCGCTGCCCACTGTCCTGCCTGAGCTCACCGCCGCGCATTCCGCAGTCGATGTCGCCGTTGTCGGGCAGGGGCAGCAAACCTTTGCCGACGTGCTGGATGCCCTCGCCGAGAACCGGCCGGTCCGCGACCTCCCTGGTGTGGCGGTCATGACAGCCGATGGGCCACGGCGTGCAGCCGCCCGTGCGTTCGCGGACTGGGACGGATTTCCGCCCTTCCGGAACTGTTACGACCTGATCGACGGCCATCGCTACATCCGCTATGACGAGCACATCAACTCACGGACGATCAACTACCACTCCAGCCAGGGTTGCCCCTTCTCATGCGGCTTCTGCTCCGAGGTGGCGCTGTGGGGGAGGCGGTGGACCGGCGTCGGGGTCGATCGGATCCTGGCTGACATCGAACATCTTGTTGAGCACCTGGGCGTAAACGGCATAAAGTTTTACGATGCCGAGTTTTTCATCAAGCGCAACCGGGCACAGGAGTTTGCCAGCCGCGTCGTGGACCGAGGGCTGCCGATCCAGTGGGCAGCCTCAGTCCACCCCCGGAACATCGACAGACTGAACGATGACGAGCTGTCGTTGCTCGCTCGATCGGGCGTCTCCCGTCTGCTCATGGGTGCGGAGTCCGGCGTACAAGAGGAATTGGACCTGATCGGCAAGCGCACCAGCCGAGAGCTGTTGGTACGGACCGCTCGACGATGCAGCGAACACGGCATCGTTGCCAGCTTCAGCTTCGTAACCGGGTATCCAGGTTTCCCAATGTCCCATATCGACCAGACTCTTGAGTTCGCCGCGGAGCTCCACGACCTCGGGCCCGAGCACGAGGCGAAAGTCCACTTCTACGCGCCCTATCCAGGAACGCCGCTCTATCAACGAGCTCTGGACTGCGGCTTCGTGCCACCGTCGAACCTTGACGAATGGGCAGGCTATGACTACTACTACATCACTACTCCGTGGATCGATCCGTCATATGAGCGGCCGGTCCGGGAGTTCAATGAGAGTTCCTATCCATATCTGCACCCGTCTCCCGAGGGTCCGGACAGATCACCGTCCGTACGGGTCTGCCCGATCATTCAGTAAGAGATCCTCCACCCGGAAGCAGGAGTTCCGGACCTCGTCTGCACACACCGCGTGCTCCTGAAAATCCCTGGCGCACACCGACCCGTAGAGGGGGAACCGTATGACGAATGCCTTCAGCGCGGATCTGCATTCCCACACCATCGCCAGTGGCCACGCCTTCTCCACACTCGACGACATGGCGCGCGCGGCGGCCGAGGCGGGTATCACCGTGCTCGGCGTCACGGAACATGGCCCTGCCATGGACGGTGCTCCTCACGCCGGCTTCTTTGATATGGCTGGGCGCCTGCCTCCGATACTGCATGGGGTGCGGGTTCTACCCGGGATCGAGGCCAACATCCTAGACCGCACTGGGCGGCTTGACCTGACCGGAGACCTCCTCGAGTTCCCGCAACTCGTACTTGCGGGCTTGCACGGCCGAACGCCCTATCCGTCAAACGCCACCCTCGTGGACAATACGGACGCCGTGGTCCGAGCGGCGCAGAATCCGGCTGTGCATGTGATCGCGCACCCCTACCGCTCGGCGTTTCCCGTCGATGGAAAGATCCTGGCCGAGGCCGCCGCCTCCACCGGTACTCTCATTGAGGTCAACCTCTGGGTTTTCCGCTCATTGCTTGAGAAGGCTCCGGACGCCTCCGCCGACCCGGTTGTGTCGCAGACCCGCCTGCTGCTGGAAAGGCTGCAGGAATGCGGTGGTCGTTATGTATTGAGCAGCGACGCCCACCACGCCAGTGAGCTGCATACAACGCGAGCTCTCGTCTCTGCTGTCTGTCGACTTCTCGACATCCGGGAAGACAATGCCGCCAGCCGAAATCTGGCTGAGCTGGCAGCGGCCATACCAGCGCTGCGGCCCGGGCGAGCGGACACCCGGCTCCAGAGCTGGCCTCTGGCGGCCGGGCGCGAAGAACCATCAGACGGTCCGACAGACCACAGGCTGTGGCGTGGAGTCTTCATCGAGGAAAGTCTTGAGAACCTCTCGCTTCTCGCCGCAGTGAACGTGGTCGGCGCCAGCTCTGGTTCTCTCGAGGAAGAGGGGGACCGTGGTGAGGTGACCTTTCGGCGAGTCGAAGTACCTGAGGAAGCCGTCGATGCGGTCGTGGCCGAGGCAGTCCAGACAATCAAGGAGGGCTGGTATCTTCACTTGGTCAGAAATGATCACATGAAGGTGGTGTTCCGCGGCAAGGTTTTCAGCCTCCAGCGGGGGGATTCCGATGCCTTGCAGGCCGCCGTCGACTACGGGGTGCAGCGTCAAGGCATCAAGGAAGCCCAACTTGGGTTGGCGCGGCTTTTTGCTGATCCATTCGGATGATTCTCTTCCGAGGGCCCGTCGAGAGTCGTAAACCCGCCGGCCTCGGCGGGTGGAACATCAGGAAGGCGATCAAAGGCCTCGCCCTGCGGTGGAAGATCCGAATGGATGACTGTGGAAGAAGGTGACGGGCATATGCATGTAACGGTGCGCGATATCCAGCGAAGGCTCTCCGTGGCAGGTCACGAGTACTCGGCCGGGTACGCCTCACTGTTGTATGAGCGCATACCTATACAGGAACTGGAATCTGCGTTGCGTGCCGTGGACCAGGGGTACCCGGTGCCGGTTCTCGCGGGGCTCCTTCCTTTTCTGGGGCTGGACTTGAAAGTGACCGAGAACGTGTTGATGCCTGGACCCGAGACCGCAGCTCTGACCAGGACGACGCTCGTTGTCCTGGCTGAGATCGAAGGTTCGCCGTCGGTGCTGGAAATAGGAACTGGCTCCGGCGCCATCGCTGTATCTCTGGCTCACCACCACCGGTCCGCCCGCATCACGGCCACGGACATCAGCCCGGGGGCGCTCGAAATCGCGCAGGTGAACGCGCAGAAGGTGGGCGTAAGTGACCGTGTAAGGCTGATCCGCCACGACTGTCGGGAACACCTGGACAGAGTGGGCCCGTTTGACGTGGTGGTAAGTAATCCGCCATATGTGGCCACGAATGATGTAGCCAAGCTGCCGCCGCAGTGGAGTATGTTCACTCCACGTATCGCCGTGGACGGAGGTGGAGACGGATTAAGCCTTATACGCGCGGTCGTGAGGCAGGCAGCCCAGTTGCTCCGGGCCGGCGGCTATCTCGTTCTGGAATGCGACGACGGCCAGCGCGCGACAGTGGAAGAGATAATCGCCGAAAGCGGCTCATGGGCTGTACGGTCTCTCTGCGGGAGAGCTGGCGAGGGACGAGTTATCGTTGCCCGATTCGCAGGCGTGGACGTAGGGAAGGACAGCGTGGAGTGGGGAAACCTTGACTCCCTGATGGGTTCATTCGCAACGGTCGAGTCCGTGTACCATGATGAGCTCACCCACGGCGTGCCGTTGTCCCACATTCCTCCATGGAGCGAGCGGACCACACCTCGAGCCAGATAGACCGCGGGCTGGGCCGGCTTTGTAGCCGGGGGCTTTTCCGCCCCGTCTGTCCGGCCCTCTCGTGTTTCGCGCTTTCCATGATCGAAACACGGCAAATGCATGATGAATGCGAAGATCGGACCGTTTCGGCTTCGTGGTATTCGGTGGAGGTATCCGCGTGTGGGACCGCGCGGGATGTCGGCGAGGAGAAGGCCCTGCTCACGGGCATAGTGACGGGAGCATCGGTGCTCTCATCCGAACACTGCGAAAGCGCGGATACCGATGCTCCCGGATGCCGGGATACCGGTCTCACTCGCGGTCCTGCTGGAATGTTTCCAGCCGTGTTTCACCGCCCCGACGTTCCAGACGTTCCGACTGCTCGTCACCGGCATGCTCGCCGCGCCCGCGCGGCGCACTGTCGTCGGGATGCTCGTCGGCGCCGCCCGGCAGGGCGAGGTCCCGCACGACCGGGCCCACCGCTTCCTCGCCCGGGCGGTCTGGTCGATCGTCGACCTGTCCGACGCCCTGGCCCGCCTCGTCGTCGAGCGGCTCGTCGGCGACGGGCCGATCACCGTAGCCATCGACGACACGCTGTTCCACCGGCGCGGGAAGAAGGTCTTCGCGGCCGGCTACTGCCACGACGGCTCCGCGCGCGGCGAGAGCTCGGTCGGCCACGGCAACAACTGGGTGATCACAGCGCTGGTCCTGCCGACGAGCGTGTTCGGCCGCCCGCTGTGCCTTCCGATCGGTGCCAGCCTCGTCGTGAAGGACACGATGTCCGCGTCCCGGCTGTGGCTGGCCGCCCGCGCCGCCGAGCGGCTCGCCCGCCTGTTCCCGACCCGGACGATCCACGTCGTGGCGGACTCCGCCTACGCCGGCCGCGAACTGCGAACCCTGCCCGCCAACGTCACCTGGACGACCCGGCCACGCGCCGACGCCGCGCTGTTCGCCCTGGCCCCGCCGCGTACTGGCCGCCGCGGCCGGCCGCGCACGAAGGGCGACCGGCTCGGCACCATCAGGGAGCTCGCCGCGGCCGCGGCCTACGAGCACGTCACGGTGACCCGGTACGGCCGCACCGACACCGTGGGGATCGCTGTGACCGACTGTCTGTGGTACTCGGTGTTCGGCCCGCGTACCGTGCGTCTCGTCCTGCTGCGCGAACCCGGCCGCCCGCTCCTCGCCCTGATCACTACCGACCTCGCCGCGATCGGCGCGCGGATCGTCGAGCGCTACGCGTCGCGCTGGGCGATCGAGACCGCGATCGAGGACGCGAAGCAGCTCGTCGGGCACTGTTGCATCGGCGAAGTCCGCCATCGCGGGGCGTCCGACCAGTCATGATCGAGTCATGCGTCGATGTCGTGTCCGTCCACCGGTTCCGACATCGGAGTTCGCGGGGTTCCGATTCCCACCGGAGGTGATCGTGCTGGCGGTGCGGTGCTACCTGCGGTACGCGCTGTCCTACCAGGACGTCGAGGAGCTGCTCGTGGAACGAGGCATCGAGGTCGACCACGTCACGGTCCACCGGTGGGTCCAACGCTTCACGCCCTTGCTCGTCGACGCCGCACGGCCGCGTCGGCACCGTCCTGGTGACAGGTGGTTCGACGACGAGACCTATGTCAAGGTCGCCGGCCGGTGGACGTACCTGTACCGGGCGGTTGACCAGCACGGGCAGGTCATCGACGTCCTCGCCAGCACCCGACGCGACCAGTCCGCGGCACGCCGGTTCCTCACCGGGACGCTGTCTCACGGGCGCCGGCCGGTCGAGGTCACCACCGACAAGGCACCCGTCTACCCTCGGCTCCTCGACGAGCTGGTACCCGAGGCCTGCCACGTCGACGCCGCGCGGGAGAACAACCGGATCGAATCCGACCACGGCCGCCTGAAAGCCCGGCTCTGCCCGATGCGCGGACTGAAACGGCTGCGCTCCGTCCAGACGATCAGCGCGGGGCATGCCTTCGTCCAGAACATCCGCCGCGGCCACTACGAACTCGGAATCGACACCGCCCCGCACACACGACTGACAGCCGCGTTCACCGAACTCACCCTCACGATCTGATCACCCGATCGGTAGGGCCAGCCATGCCCTGCCATCCCCCAATGCAACAGACCCGTCTGGCCTGCCCGGCCCGCAGCGGCGCCCGGACCCCCAACTGATGGCAGAGGTGTTCACCACCCTCGGCGATCCTGGGCTCGACCCGGCCGAGGCCCGCCGCCGCGTGGGCCGGATCGCGCTCACCGCCCCGACCGTCCCCGAGGACGTACACGTCGCCAGCATGGGATCCCTGACCGGTACACCTGACTGGCCGGACCGACGGCTACTGATCACCGCCGTGGATCTCGAGACCGGCCAGCCCGTCGTCTGGGACCGCAACAGCGGCATAGCGTTGCCCGTAGCCGTCGCGGCGAGCTGCGCCATGCCCGTCGCCTACCCGCCGGTCACGATCGACGGCCGCCGCTACATGGACGGCGCTCTGGGCGGAGGATCCCATACCCACCTCACCGCCGGCGCGGACACAGTCGTGATCATCGAACCACTGGCGCACAGGTTCGGGTCCCCCGCCGAGCCGGCCGGCGCCGCCACCGTGCTACGGATCGTCCCTGACGAGGCGGCGCAGAACAGCCTCGGCCCCGACCTGGGTGACCGGACCCGCTGACAGTCCGCTTTTCAGGCCGGCGCGAACCAGGCCTCCGAAGCCGCCCGACGCATCCGTCCGACCGCGTAGATCAGCGTGAGCGCCAACGCCAGCGCGGATCTCCCTCGACCCCCAAGAACTGCAGCAAGGAGTGGGGTGCGGTCGAAACTCACGAACACAAGCCACCAGGACGGGCGGGTGCGGTTGGATTCGACGAAGAACTGCGGTCACAACCTGGGAACAGAACCATCGCGCGGTAGATCTCCGCGGTGACGGCGGCGGCTTCGGTGCTCAGGCCGGTCAGCGGAAACCCCGCGACCGTCTCATCCGCAGTCGTGACTGCGACGCGTGGGCCGGTGAGGACCGCGCCGTTGGCGCCGACGGGCTGGTTGTAGAAGACCATCGCTTCGGGGTCGATCACTCGGCCGTCTGGTCCGCACAGCAGTGCGTTGATGTCGAGGTCGTCGGCGGCGTCGCTGACCCAGGCGACAACGACCTGGATCGGGGCACAAGGAAGCGGAGCATTCGCGCAGCGGACGAGGACGACGGCGGCGCGTCCGACGCAGGTCGCGGTGGTGTTCCGGCGAGGTCGGAGAGGCTCTGGCCCTGGCCAGGCGCCGACATCTGCCGGCCTCCCTGTCTTTCCCAGGGTCTGGATAATCCGGCTGTCGATGTCGCCTCGGACAGTCGTGGACCCACGGCCTCCGGTCAGCTGATCAACGAGTGCGGGCCAGTCGCGTCGGACCATGACTCGAGCTTCATGATCGTTATGGGTCTACCGACACTACATATGCGCATGGATCGCGAAAGCGCAGGTAGGGCGCCTGTGGGGCAATGGTTCGTGTCGGCCGGGATGGTCGAACCCCACGCGCGTTTGCGCAGGCCAGAGACCATGTTGATCTTCTGCGTTGTGTCCGAGGGGGGACTTGAACCCCCACGCCCGATAAAGGGCACTAGCACCTCAAGCTAGCGCGTCTGCCATTCCGCCACCCGGACAGGTGGTCGCGGGGTGTCTCACCCGCGCACGTCTGCGATGTTACACGGTCGGAACGGGTGCCTGGCGCTACCCCCGACCACCGGCAGATCAAGGCAGTGGGGGTGCGGAACACCGGGGTAGATCTTCGCCTTGTCGGCGGGGTCGGCCGTCGGGTCCCAGCCGGGAGGCAAGCCGTTCCATGCCGGCCGCGGCCTCGCCGCCACGAAGGGCTTCGTCGACAGGCACGCCGGGTTCGCCGCGCCGTCGAGTCCCGTCAGGTTCAGGCTGTACGGGCGTCGTGCCCTCGCCAGGGACCGTGGCGGGCGCTGTTGCATTCGGGGGATCTGACGCGTGCCAGGGGTTTTGGCGGTCAGGGTCAGACGGCGCGGGCGGGCTCGGTGAACGCGGTAGCAGGGCGAAGGTGCGGATCGGTGTCGACGGCATGTTCGTCGTGGCCGCGGCGGATGTTCTGCACGAGGGCGTGTCCGGCGCTGACGGTCTGGGCGGAGCGCAGCCGTTGCAGTCCGCGCATCGGGCGGAGTCGGGTTTTCCACCGGCCGTGGTCGGTTTCGATCCGGTTGTTCTCCCTGGCGGCGTCCACATGGTGGGCGGCGGGAAGCAGCTCGTCGAGGATCCGCGGGTAGACCGGGACCTTGTCGGTGGCGGCCTCGACCGGTCGGCGGCCGTGGGACAGCACCCGGGCGAAGAAGCGGCGTGCCGCGGCCCGGTCACGGCGGGTGCCGGCCACAACGTCGATGACCTGGCCGTGCTGGTCAACGGCCCGGTACAGGGAGGTCCACCGGCCGGCGACCTTCGCAGGGGTCTCGTCGACGAACCACCTGTCCCCAAGGGGGTGCCGAGGGTGGCATGGCCAGGCGTCAGGCACTGCGGATCTCGGGGCGCGGGGCTCCGGAAACGCGCAGGTGTCAGTGCCTGTCCTGAATCTTGATGGTTTTCAGGTCTCGCTGGTCTTGCGGGGAGTCCAGCGGGTGGCGGGGGTGCGGCGGGCGAGTCGGCGGACCATGGTGCGGATCATGGCCCAGTGGATGAAGGACTCGGAGTTCGCCGGGTCGCGTTCGTAGTCGCGGGCGAGGCGGCGGTGCGCGGTGATCCAGGCCAGGGTGCGTTCCACGACCCACCGTCGGGGTAGCGGCTCGAACCCCTTCTGGCCTTCTTTCTTCCGGACAATCTGAACCGTCGTCCTCACCACCGTCGCCGCCCAGGTAACGAACCGGCCGGCGAAGCCTCCGTCAGCGAACAGATACCTGCAGGTCGGGGTGGTGAAGTAGTGGTCAACGAGGAGCTGGCGGGCGCCGTCGCGGTCCTGACGGTCCGCGGGAATGACCAGGACGGTCAACAGCAGGCCGAGGGTGTCGACAACGATGAACCGCTTGCGGCCGTTGACCTTCTTGCCCGCGTCGTACCCCCGCGTTACGGCGCTCACCGTGGGCGCGGCCTTGACCGACTGGAAGTCGATGACCCCCGCGGTGGGCGCCGGGTCACGACCCTCGGCGCGGCGGACCTCGTCACGTACACCGTCGTGCACGATGATCGTGACACCCCTGCGTCTCCACCGGTCGAACATGCCGTGGACGGTCTTCCACGGCGGGAAGTCCACGGGCAGCGCCCGCCACACAATCCCGTTGTGCGTCACGTAGAGAATCGCGTCGACGATGTCACGCCGATCGTGCGCCTCCGGCCGGCCATCCTTCGACGGCGAGGGAAGCAAGGGTTCGACGTAGGCCCACTCCAGGTCGGACAGATCCGACGGATACCGGTGCGATCGCGCCATGTCCGGACCCTGACCAGTCGACCCCCGCGACCCAGTCCACCACACCGCGAAGATCCAGAACAGGCCACACGCAGCCCACGCAACCAAGATTCAGGACAGGCACTCAGACGTTACGGAAGACCGGTGGCCGCTTCTCAACGAACGCGGCCATGCCCTCCTTCTGGTCGGCGGTCGCGAAGGTCGAATGGAACAGGCGACGCTCGAACAGGATGCCCTCGGTGAGCGTCGTCTCGAAGGCGCGGTCGATCGCCTCCGTGACCATCACCGCCGCCAGCGCCGACACTCCGGCGATCTTCCCGGCCACCGCCAAGGCCTCGTCCAACAGGTCTGCGGCGGGAACGATCCGCGAAACGAGCCCGGCGCGCTCGGCCTCGTCGGCGCCCATCGTGCGGCCGGTCAGGCACAGATCCATCGCCTTCGCCTTGCCCACCGCGCGGGTCAGCCTCTGCGAGCCCCCCATGCCGGGAATCACCCCGAGGGTGATCTCCGGCTGGCCGAACTTCGCGGTGTCAGCGGCGAGCAGCACGTCGCACATCATCGCCAGTTCGCAGCCGCCACCCAGTGCGTATCCGGAGACCGCGGCGATCAGCGGAGTACGCACCCTGCTCAGGGCGTCCCAGCCGGCGAACCAGTCGGCCGCGTAGACGTCGCTGAAGCTCTTCGGCTGCATCTCCTTGATGTCCGCCCCGGCGGCGAACGCCTTCGCCGAACCGGTGAGGACGATCGCCCCGACCGACGGGTCACGGTCCAGCTCCGCCGCGGCCGCGATGACCTCCCCCATCACCTGGAGGTTGAGGGCATTCAGCGCCTTCGGCCGGTTGAGGGTGATCAGGGCGACGCCGGGATGTGGCCGATCGATGAGAATGGTCTCGTAACCGGTGGTTGCAGGCACGCCGGTGGTTGCAGGCACGCCGGTGGTTGCAGGCACGCCGGTGGTTGCAGCGTCGACGGTTCCCGCGGCGCCGTTCGCGTCATTCATAGACGGTTTCCTCGTCGTGACGGGCGCCCATGGCGCCCTCGCGGATGGCGGTGATGACGGCCGAGAAGTCCCGGCCGGGACCGTCTACGCGGACGAAGTCCGCATAGATCTCGGCGGCGGTGCGCCCCAGCACCGTCTGCACCCCTTCGGCGTCGGCGGCCGACCGGGCGAGCCGGAGATCCTTGAGCATCAGACCGGAGGCGAAGCCGCCGCTGTAGGCCCGGTTGGCGGGGCTGGTCGGCACCGGCCCTGGGACGGGACAGTTGGCCGTCAGGGCCCAGCACTGCCCGGACGCGGTGGACGCGACGTCGAACAGGGCCTGGTCGGTGAGGCCGAGGCGTTGGCCGAGCACGAACGCCTCGCTCACCGCGATCATCGAGATGCCGAGAATCATGTTGTTGCAGATCTTGGCAGCCTGACCGGCTCCGGACGCTCCGCAGTGGATCGCCCGTGAACCCATCGCGCGCAGCAGCGGCTCGGCCGAAGCGAGGGACGCCGGGTCTCCCCCGACCATGAACGTCAGGGTCGCCGCCTCGGCGCCGACCACGCCGCCGGAGACCGGTGCGTCGATAGCGCGGCATCCCGCCTCGATCGCCAGGGCGGCGGCGGCCCGCGCGGCGGCGACGTCGACGGTGGAGCAGTCGAGGAACAAGGTTCCCGGCCCGACCGCGGGGAGGATGTCCCGGTAGCAGTCCAGGACGTGGCGGCCGCTAGGCAGCATGGTGATGACGATCTCGGCGCCCCGGGCGGCGGCGGCGGCGCTCGCAGCGGTGCCGACAGAGGCACTCGCGGCCCGCGCGACCGCTTCCGGCGCCGGGTCGAACCCGGTCACCGACGCGCCGGCCCGCACGAGGTTTACCGCCATCGGCCCGCCCATGTTGCCCAGGCCGAGGAAGGCGATTCGCCGATCGGCGAGTTCCACGATTGCGACCTCCTTGTCCATCTCACCGACGCTCACCGGTGGGTTCCCCCCTCGGTGAGTCCAAGCCCGAGCTCGTGTCCACCAGGCCCAGGCGGCGCGAAGAAGTCGGCGACGACGTCGTCGCCGACGTCCGCCAGCCGCTGCGGAGTCCAGTGCGGGCTGCGGTCCTTGTCGATGATCTGCGCCCGGATGCCCTCCGCCAGGTCGGGCGAGTGCAGGCAGGCACTGGAAACCCGGAACTCCTGGTCGAGCGCCGCCTCGAGGGTCGGTAGCCTGGCGGCGAGCCGCAGCGCGCGCAGGGTCACCTTGAGCGCGGTCGGGGACTTGCGCCCGATCTCCTTGGCCGCGGACCTGGCCTCCTGCCCCTGCTCGCCGAGCCGAGCCAGGATCTCCTCGACCGTCGACGCGCCGTAGCAGGCGTCGATCCACCCCGCCTGGGCGGCAAGATCGCTCGCCGGGGCGGGTTCGGCGAACGCCGCCACCACACCCGCCGGCTGGTCGCCGTCCAGCCCGCCGCGGCCCAGTGCCTCGGCCAGCGCGTCGAGCCGGTGGCTGGGCACGAAATGGTCGGCGAGTCCGCAGTGGATCACGTCGGCACCGGTGAGCTGGGCGGTCGTGAGCGCGGCGTGGGTGCCCAGTTCACCCGGCGCCCGGGACAGCAGGTAGGTGCCGCCGACGTCCGGGACGAACCCGATACCGACCTCGGGCATGGCGATGCGGGAACGTTCCGTCACGACGCGCAGCGCGCCATGCGCGGAAATTCCGACCCCGCCGCCCATCACCAGACCGTCCATGAACGCCACGTACGGTTTCGGATACCGGTGGATACGCGCGTTGAGCCGGTACTCCTCGGCCCAGAAGTCCAGCGAACCGGTGCCCCCGGAACGGGCGTCGTCGTAGATCGCGCGGATGTCGCCCCCGGCGCACAGCCCCCGGTCCCCGGCGCCCTCGATCAGCACAGCGCGGATCCGCTCGTCATGCTCCCAGCGGTCGAGCACGTCCGCGATGGTCCGCACCATGCCATGGGTCAGCGCGTTGATGGCGCGGGGCCGGTTCAGCGTTATCCGGCCCAGGCCTCCCTGAACCGCGACCAGCACATCGGTCATGGCGCCGCCGCCAGCATCGAACGGGACACGATGACCCGCATGATCTCGTTCGTTCCTTCCAGGATCTGGTGGACCCGCAGATCGCGGACGATCTTCTCCAGGCCGTACTCGCTCAGATATCCGTAGCCGCCGTGCAGTTGCAGGGCCTGATTCGCGACTTCGAATCCGGTGTCGGTCGCGAAGCGTTTCGCCATCGCGCAGAGCGGGGTGGCGTCATGCTCACCGGCGTCCAACGCGGCTGCGGCGCGCCACAGCAGGGTGCGCGCAGCCTCCAGGCCGGTGCGCATGTCCGCCAGCCGGAAGCGCAACGCCTGGGCGTCGGCGAGCTTCGCGCCGAACGCCTCCCGCTCCAGCAGGTGCCGCACCGCCTTGCCCAACGCGGCCTCCGCCCCGCCGAGCGAACACGCCGAGATGTTCAGCCGCCCGCCGTCCAGCGCGGACATCGCGACGGCGAACCCGCCGCCCTCGGGACCGAGCCGGTCGCCCGCCGAGACCCGCGCGCCGTCGAGGATGACCTGGCGGGTCGGCTGGGCATTCCAGCCCATCTTCGCCTCGTTGGGGCCGAAGGACATTCCTGGGTTCGCCCGGTCGACGACGAACGCCGTTATCCCCTTCGGACCGGGACCGCCCGTGCGGGCGAGCACCACGTAGATGTCGGCGGCTCCGGCGCCGGAGATGAACTGCTTGACTCCGTCGAGGATGTAGAAGTCACCCTCGCGCCGGGCCCGCGTCGACAGGGCGGCGGCGTCGGAGCCCGCTCCCGGTTCGGTCAGGCAGTAGCTGGCCAGGTGTTCCATGGAACACAGCGCCGGGACGAAGCGGGAACGCTGCCCCGCGTCGCCGTAGCGGTCGATCATCGCGGTGACCATGTTGTGGATGGAGAGATAGGCGGCTATCGACGGGCACCCCGTCGCCAGCGCCTCGAAGATCACCGCGGAGTCGAGTCGACCGAGTCCACTGCCGCCCACGTCCTCGGCGACGCAGATCCCGCCCATGCCGAGCTGCGCGGCCTTGCGGAGCACGTCGACGGGAAAATGCTTGGTCTGGTCCCACCGCAGCGCGTTCGGTTCGAGATGTTCGGCGGCGAACGCTGCCGCGGTGTCGCGTAGCGCGTGCTGTTCCTCGGTGAGAATCATCAGGTGGACCGTCAGTTCATCGTCGGGATGACGAAGCTGGCGCCCTCTTTGGTGCCACCGGGCCAGCGAGAGGTGACGGTCTTGGTTCGCGTGTAGAACCGGATGGAATCGGGACCATGCTGGTTGAGATCCCCGAAACCGGACCGCTTCCAGCCGCCGAAGGTGTGATAAGCGATCGGGACCGGGATCGGCACGTTCACCCCGACCATGCCGGTGTTGACGCGGCTGGTGAAATCGCGGGCGGTGTCACCGTCGCGCGTGAAGATGGCGACCCCGTTGCCGTACTCGTGTTCGCTCGGCAGCCGCAGCGCCTCGGCGTAGTCCCGGGCACGGACCACCGTGAGCACCGGGCCGAAGATCTCCTCCCGATAGATCCGCATGTCCGGGGTGACATGGTCGAACAGCGTGCCGCCGAGGAAGAAGCCGCCCTCATAGCCGGCAACGACATGCTCGCTACCGTCGACGACCAGGTCCGCGCCCTCCTCGACGCCGCTGCGAACATAGTCGCGCACCCGCTGGACGGCGGCCGCGGTGATCAGCGGGCCGAAGTCGACGCCGGCGTCGTCCGAGGCGCCGACCTTCAGGGCGCGCACTCGCGCGGCGAGCCGTTCGACGAGCGCGTCCGCCGTCGCCTCCCCGACCGGGACCGCCACCGAGATGGCCATGCACCGCTCCCCCGCGGACCCGTAACCGGCTCCGACGAGGGCGTCGACGACCTGATCGAGGTCGGCGTCCGGCATCACGATCATGTGGTTCTTCGCGCCGCCGAAGCACTGCGCGCGCTTGCCGTGCGCCGCCGCCGTGGCGTAGATGTACTCGGCGATCGCCGACGAACCGACGAACCCGATCGCCTGGATCCGCGGGTCGGTCAGCAGCACGTCCACGGCCACCTTGTCGCCGTTGACCACGTTGAGCACCCCCGGCGGCAGGCCGGCGTCGATGAAGAGCTCCGCCAGCCGCAGCGGCACCGACGGGTCACGCTCGGACGGCTTGAGCACGAACGCATTGCCGCAGGCGATGGCCGGGGCGGCCTTCCACAACGGGATCATCGCCGGGAAGTTGAACGGGGTGATCCCGGCGACCACGCCGAGCGGCTGGCGCATCGAGTAGACGTCGATCCCGGTGCCCGCGCTCGCGGAGAAATCGCCCTTCAGAAGGTGCGGAATGCCGATCGCGAACTCGACCACCTCCAGCCCCCGCTCGATGTCGCCGACCGCGTCGGCGATCGTCTTACCGTGTTCGGACGACAACAGCCGGGCCAGGCTGTCGCGCTCGGCGCGGACCAGGTCCACAAAGCGCATCAGCACCCGCGCCCGGCGCTGCGGATTCCACCGCGCCCATTCGAGCTGTGCCGCGGCTGCATCGGTGATGACGGCGTCGACCTCGGCCTGCGACGCCAGTGGGACGCGGGCCTGGACCCGACCGGTGTTCGGATCGAACACGTCGCCGAACCGGCCGGAGGTTCCGGGCAGCAGCTTGCCGGCCACAAAATGATGCAACTCGTTCACGATGTCAGCCACCTAATTCCCAGCGGGAGGACCGCTTGACGAACAGAGCCCCGTCACGTGCGCGGGACGGGACATGGATGGGATCCACGAGCTCGACGGGTACCTCGACATGGCGCGAACGCACATACTCGGCAAGCCCCTTCGCCTGCGGGTCGGGACGGGTCGCCGAGGCGACCCCCTCGCCGAGCAGGCCGACGACGACGAAGTTCACCGCCCGCAGGTTCGCGAGCTCGTAGCGGCGAACCTGCAGCCCCCGTGCCTCCGGCACCAGCTCGGCGAAGCGCCGCGCGGTCAGCTCGGCGGCGAGCCAGGTGTAGGTCGCGGCGTCGCGGGCCCAGACACCGACGTTGGCGTTGCCGCCCTTGTCCCCGGATCGGGCACCCACCAGCAGACCCAGCGGGATCCGTACCGTGCCACCCGGAGCACTCGGGGCCGGCAGAGCACTCGGGGACAGCGGAGCACTCGGGGCCGGCGTCACCGGCGATGTCCGCGCAGAAGGCGCCGGGGTGGCCGGGGCCGTCGGGCTGTGCGGGATGGCGATCCCGCGGCCATCGTCGAGGACGACGCGATGCTCCACCGCGTCCCGCCCGACGAGTGTCGGCCAGTACACGCCGTACGCGCTCTCGGCGGTCGGCGGGGTCGTCGTGTGGAAGCCGGCGTACCCGCCCAGGGCCAGCGCCATCGTTGCGTCCGAAAACGCCCGGCCCACCCGCTTCGGATCACGGTCCTTCACCGTGATCCGCAGGTGCGCCGTCGCCAGGGCGTTGTCGTCGGCGTCGGGATGGTCGAACCGCAGCAGCCGCACGTCGACGGCGTCGAACGCGTTCTCGCCGCCGAGCAGGTCGAACAGCTCGTGGCGGGCCCAGGCGGCCTTCGCCTCGATGTCGAGACCGGTCAGGACGAGCGTCATCGTGTTGCGGTAGCCGCCCAGGTAGTTCATCGCGACCTTCAACGTGCCCGGCGGCGGGCTTCCCCGGGTGCCGGAGATCCGCACCCGGTGCGGACCGGTCTGGGTCAGGCTCACCGTGTCGAAGTGCGCGACCACGTCGGGGTTCGGGTAGGCGGGCTCGGCGATCTCGTAGAGCAGCTGTGCGGTGACCGTACCGACGGACACCAGTCCGCCGGTGTCGGCGTGCTTGGTGATGACGCTGGAGCCGTCGGCGGCGACTTCGGCGATCGGGAACCCCGGATACCGCCGGTCGGTGACCTCCGAGCCGAACGCGTAGTTCCCGCCGCAGGCCTGCGGTCCGCACTCGATGACGTGGCCGGCCGCGACCGCGCCGGCGAGCCGGTCCCAGTCGGTGCGCGCCCATCCGTGCCACCAGGCCGCCGGGCCGACGACGAGGGACGCGTCGGTCACCCGAGGGGTGACGACGACGTCCGCTCCCGCCTCCAGCGCGGCGGCGATGCCCCAGCCGCCGAGGTAGGCGTTCGCGGTCACCGGTTCGACCCCGCTCGCGGCCAGCTCGGCGAACGGACGCCCGGTGTCCAGGTGCGTGAAGGACTCGCCGGCCGCCCGCAACGGCCCGATCCGGTCCGTCAGGTCGTCTCCGGTGACATGGGCGACCCGAGGCGACAGGCCGAGCCCGGCGGCGACCTTGGTGACCTGTTCGGCCAGGCCCGCGGGGTTGAGGCCGCCCGCGTTGACGACGATGCGGATTCCACGGTCCAGGCACGTGCCGAGCACCTGTTCGAGCTGGACGAGGAACGTCCGCGCGTAGCCCGCACCGGGGTCCCGTCGGCGGGCCTTCCACAGGATCAGCATCGTCAGCTCGGCGAGATAGTCGCCGGTGAGCACGTCGATCGGGCCGCCGTCGACCATGAGCCGCGCGGCGTCGATCCGGTCGCCGTAGAAACCCGAGCAGTTGGCGATGCGAACCGGTCGCCCGACCGGCTGGTCGGCGGCCATCAGCGCCCGCTCCAGACCGGCCGGCGCTTCTCGCTGAACGCCCGCGGCCCCTCCTGGGCGTCGGCGCTGAGGTAGACCGGCTCCCAGATCCGCTCCGCCTCGCGGTACGCCTCGGACAGGGGAAGCTGGGCGAGCAGACCGACGGTGCGCTTCGCGGCCCGCACCGACAGCGGCGCGTTGGCCGCGATCGTCTCGGCGAGTTCCCGCGCCCGACCGGCGAGGTCGGTTCCCGCCACGACCTCGTTGACGAGGCCGAGCTCGTAGGCGCGCCGGGCGGCCATCGGCTCACCGGTGAGCAGCATCTGCATCGCGATCCGGGGCGGCAGCAGGTAGGGCAGCGGCGCGGCCCAGGGCGCCCCGCGGCCGACCTTGACCTCGGTGATCGCGAATCTGGCGTGTTCGGCGGCGACGACCAGGTCGCAGCACTGCGTCAGGAGGAATCCACCGGCATAGGCGACGCCGTTGACGGCGGCGACGACGGGCTTGTCGACATCGATGTTCCGGCCGGGTTGGGGCACGTAGTCCGGCGGCGGCACCGCAAGCGCCGCCGTCGCCATCTCCTTCAGGTCGCCCCCGGCGCAGAACGCCCGATCGCCCGCGGCGGTGAGCACGAGAACGGACGCGTCCCCGTCCGCGTTGAACTTGGCGAAACCGTCCCACAGGCCCCGGCGGACCTCGGCGGACAGCGTGTTGCGGGCCTCCGGCCGGTTGATGGTCAGCCACGCGACCCGGTCGTCCCGCCGGTAGATGACCGCGGGCGGGGTCATCGCGCCGACCCCGGTGTGATGACGGCGAGGACGTGCCCGCCGTCGACGGTCTGGCCGGGACGCACGTCCAGCGCGCTGAGGACGCCGTCGTGCGGCGCGGTCACCGCGTGTTCCATCTTCATCGCCTCCAGAACGAGCACGACCTCTCCGGCGGTCACGGCCGCACCCCGCTCGACGGCGACCCGGACCACGGTTCCCGGCATCGGAGCGGTCAGCGACCCCGCCGCGGCGCTCGCGCCCGGCTCGACGAACCGGGGCGTCTCCCGGGCCACCGTCGACCCGCCGCGACCGTCCAGGTAGACCTCCGGCCCGACGCGGTGGACCCGGACCGTCGAGCGAACGTCGTCCACGGTCAGATCCGCCTGCTCGCCGTCGAGACGGTGCACCACCACCTCCCGGGCCCGGCCGTCGACGGTGACGTCGACGCGGTCCGCGCGCCAGCGGTACGTCACCTCCACCTCGCGCCCGGACACACCGCGCCCGGACGATCCCGGGCCGGACAGCGCGAAAACGGCACGCTGCGGCGAGGTCGGGACGTTGCGCCAGCCGGGCGGCGCGCCCGGGAGGATCCCGTTCGCCCGGCGCTCGGCCGCGGCGGTGAGCGCGGCCGCCACCAGGTGGGTCGCGAGGACGTCGGCAGACGTCGCGGGCGAGCCCATCGCGACCGCGTCGTGCCGGTCGAGATAACCGGTGTCGATGTCGCCGGAGCGGAACGCCTCGTCGCGCAGAACGGCGACAAGCAGCTCCCGGTTGGTGGTCACCCCGTGCACGCGGGTGCCGGCCAGCGCGCGGGCGAGTCGGCGGATCGCCTCGTCACGCGTCGCGCCGTGCGCGATGACCTTGGCGAGCATCGGGTCGTAGTGGACGCCGACGACCGACCCGTCCGCGACCCCGCTGTCGACGCGAACGCCGTCGAACGTGGGCACGTCGAAACGGTGGATCGTCCCGGTCGCGGGGAGGAACCCGGCGGGCACGTCCTCGGCGTACAGCCGGGCCTCGACGGCGTGGCCGGTGATGCGGGCGTGGCGCAGCTCGGCCGGCAGCGGCGCGCCCTGCGCCACCAGCAGTTGCGCCCGGACGAGGTCGAGCCCGGTCACCTGCTCGGTCACCGGGTGCTCGACCTGCAGCCGGGTGTTCACCTCGAGGAAGAAGAACCGGCCGGTGCGGTCGAGCACGAACTCGACGGTTCCGGCACCGACGTAGCCGATCGCCGCGGCGGCCGCGACGGCGGCGGAGCCGAGGCGCTCCCGCAGGTGCTCGTCGACCGCGACGGACGGCGCCTCCTCGATGATCTTCTGGTAGCGCCGCTGGATCGAGCACTCCCGTTCGAACAGGTGCACGACGTCGCCGTGAGTGTCGGCGAAGACCTGCACCTCGACGTGGCGGGGACGCTCGACATAGTGCTCCAGGAACACCGTGCCGTCGCCGAACGCCGCCGCCGCCTCGCGCCGCGCGCCCGCCACGGCGTCCGCGAGCGCCCCGGCGTCGCGCACGATGCGCATGCCGCGCCCACCCCCGCCGTAGACGGCCTTGACCAGCACGGGGAAGTCCAGCTCAGCAGCGGCCTTCACCAGCCGGTCGGGCTCGGCGAGCAGCTCGTCGTCGACGATCAGGCCGGGCAGGACCGGCACACCGGCCGCGCCCATCAGTTCCTTCGCCCGGGTCTTCGACCCCATGGCCGCGATGGCCTCCGGGGGCGGTCCGACGAACACGAGCCCCGCCTGTGCGCACGCCCGCGCGAAGTCGGCGTTCTCGGACAGGAAGCCGTAGCCGGGATGGACGGCGTCGGCCCCCACCCGTAGCGCGGCGTCGATCACCAGATCGCCACGCAGGTACGTCTCGGCCGGCGTCGCCCCGGGCAGCCGGACCGCCTCGTCGGCCGCGGCGACGAACGGGGCACCCGCGTCGGGGTCGGAGAAGACCGCGACCGTGGCGATGTCCATCGCGTGCGCGGTCCGGATGATCCGGACGGCGATCTCGCCCCGGTTCGCGACCAGCAGTTTTGTGATCACTCGCCCCCCTGGGGTCGCTCGGCTCTGCGGTGTCACCGGCCTCTGTGATGTCACCGGGCGCACGGGGCTCACATCCGGAAGACGCCGTAGCCACGGCGTCCCTCGATCGGGCCCGAGTGCGCGGCGGACAGGGCGACGCCGAGCACGGTGCGGGTGTCGCGCGGGTCGAGGACGCCGTCGTCGTAGAGCTTTCCGCTCATGAAGAAGGCGTGCGACTCCTCGCCGATCTGGCGTTCGATCTCGGCGCGGCGCCGGTCGTCGGCCGCGGTGTCGAACGGTCGGCCGGCGGCCTCGGCGGCGGCCCGGCCCACGATCGACAGCACCCCGGCCAGCTGGGCGGCGCCCATGACGGCGAGCTTGGCACCGACCCAGGCGAACATCAGCCGTGGGTCGTAGGAGCGCCCCGACATGCCGTAGTTGCCCGCGCCGAACGACGCCGCCATGTTGACGGTCAGGTGCGGCACGGCGCTGTTCGTCACCGCGTTGATCATCTTGGCGCCATCCTTGATGATGCCGCCCTGCTCGTAGGCCGCACCCACCATGAAACCCGTGGTGTTCTGCAGGAAGATCAGCGGCGTGTCCACCTGGTTGGCGAGCTGGATGAACTCGGCGCCCTTCTTCGCCTCCGCGCTGAACAGCACGCCGTTGGCGTTGGCGAGCACCCCGACCGGAAAGCCGTGGATCGATGCCCAGCCGGTGACCAGGCTGGTGCCGTAGTCGGGCTTGTACTCGCCGAACCGCGAGCCGTCGACGACCCGGGCGAGCACCTCGCGCGGGTCGAACGGCACCCGGATGTCCGCCGGCGCGATCCCCAGCAGCTCGTCGGCGTCGTACACGGGCGGGTCGGCGGGCAGGCTCGGCCCGGGTCCGCGCTTACGCCAGTTGATCTCGGACAGGATCCGTCGGCCGATCCGGATCGCGTCGGGCTCGTCGACCGCGAAGTAGTCCGCGACTCCGGAGACCCGCGCGTGCATCGCCGCGCCGCCGAGCTCCTCGTCGTCGGCCTCCTCGCCGGTCGCCATCCTGACCAGCGGTGGCCCGCCGAGGAACACCTTCGCCTGCCGATCGACCAGCACCGCGTGGTCGCACATGCCCGGCACGTACGCCCCGCCCGCGGTGGAGTTGCCGAAGACCAGGGCGATGGTGGGGATGCCGTCGGCCGACAGGGCGGACAGGTCGTGGAAGATCTTCCCGGCCTGGACGAACAGGTCGGACTGGTTGGGCAGGTCGGCACCGCCGGACTCGACGAGGTTCACGACCGGCAGCCGGTTGCGCCTGGCGATGTCGAGGGCGCGCAGTGTCTTGCGCAGCGAGTACGGGTTCATCGTGCCGCCGCGGACCGTCGGGTCGTGCCCGATGATGACGACCTCGACCCCGGACACCACCCCGATGCCGGTGACGACGCTCGCGCCGACAGCGAACTCCGTTCCCCAGGCCGCGAGCGGGGACAGTTCGAGGAACGCCGAGTCCCGGTCGAGCAGCAGCTCGACGCGCTCGCGCACCAGCAGCCGGCCGCGCCGGCGGTGTCGGTCGCGGTAGCGCTCGCCGCCGCCGGCCCGCGCGATCTCGAGCTGCTCCGCGAGCTGCGCGAGGTTGGCGAGCTGGGCGGCGCGGTTCGTGCGGTACAACTCGGAGGCGGTGTCCAGGCGGGACCGCAGGACGGTGCCCTCGGCCGCCCGCGCCTGCGCCGCCGGCCCGCCCGGCGCGGGCGCCCATCTCGTGGCGGAATACGTCATCGCTGTCTCCTCAGTGGGGCCGGAACTCCTCAGTGGGGCCGGAGCTCCTCAGTGGGGCCGGAGCTCCTCAGTAGGACCGGGGAAGGCCGAGGGTGTGCTGCGCGACGTAGTTGAGGATCATCTCCCGGTTGACCGGGGCGATCCGCAGCGTGCGCACCATTCCCCACAGCGGTATCAGGCCGTACTCGACGGCCATCCCGTTCCCGCCGTGGGTCTGGATCGCCTGGTCCACGGCCGCGAGGGCGGCCTCCGCGGCGGCGTACTTCGCCATGTTCGACGGCTCTCCGGCGGGCAGGCCGTGGTCATGCGACCACGCGGCCTTCTGCGTCATCAGCGCGGCGAGCGACGTCTCGATCTTCGCCTTCGCCAGCGGGTGGGAGACACCCTGATGGGCGCCGATCGGGACGTCCCACACCTGCCGGTGACGCGCGTAGTCGGCGGCCTTTCCCAGCGCGTACCGGGCGATGCCGACGCAGATCGCGGCGCCGGTGATCCGTTCCGGGTTCAGGCCGTGGAACACCTGCCGCAAGCCCTCGCCCTCGACGCCGATCAGCGCGTCCGCCGGCACCCGAGCGTCGTCGAAGAACAGCGTGAACTGCTGTTCGGGCATCTGCGCGGCGACCGGCAGCGGGTGGGCGACCAGGCCCGGCGTGTCGGTCGGCACGACGAACAGCGACAGTCGCGCCCGCCCGGTGGCCTCGTCCACGCCGGTCCGGGCGACGACGAGGACGGCCGCGGCCTCGTCGAAGCCGGAGATGTAGTACTTCTGCCCGGTCAGCACCCAGTCGTCGCCGTCGCGGTCCGCCTTCGTCGCCAGCCGGTGAGTGTTCGACCCGGCGCCCGGCTCGGTGATCGCGAACACCACCTTGTGGCTGCCGTCGGCGAGGCCGGGCAGCCACCGCAGCTTCTGCTCCTCGCTACCGAAACGGGAGATGACCTCGCCGGAGATCGCGGCGGAGACCACCAGGAGCAGCAGCGGGCAGCCCGCCGCGGCGGTCTCCTCGCAGACCGCCGCGAGCTCCACGATGCCCCCGCCACCGCCGCCGTAGGCCTCGGGGAGGTTCACCCCGAGGAAACCGGCCTCCGCGAGCGCCGCCCACACCTCGCTGGTCGGCCTGTGCGCGTGCGACCGCTCGGTGTAATAGGCACCGCCGAACGGCTTCACGATCGCGGCGACCGTCTCCCGCAGAGCCGTGAGCTCCGCGTCCTCACCGAAGTCCACAACGCCTCCCAGCGATTGATCGTCTGTCGAACCGGATGCGGGCCGCGCCGCTACACATACGGCGTGCCGGTGATTGCCCGGCTTACCAGCGAGCCGGGCGGGGCGAAGCGGGCGCCGTAGCGGCCGGCCAGCTCGCGGGCTCGGGCCACGAATCCCGCCGGGCCCCTTCCGTGCTCGTCGGCGTACTGGTTGATGTACTGGAACACCCCGCCCGTCCAGGGCGGGAAGCCGATGCCGAGCAACGAGCCCACGTTCGCGTCGGGCACCGACCCGACGACGCCCTCGTCCATCGCGCGAACGGCCTCGATCGACTCGGCGAACAGCAGCCGGTCTGCAAGGTCGGCGGGGTCGGCGGAGTCGGCGGGCGAGCTGTCGCGGCCCGGCGTGCCGAACGCCGCCCGCAGGCCCGGCCACAGGCCGCCGCGCCGACCGGTGTCGTCGTACTCGTAGAAGCCGGCGCCGCCGGACCGCCCCGGCCGCCCGAACTCGTCGATCATCCGGTCGACGACCGCGTCCGCGGGATGGCCCCGCCAGACATCACCGACGGCCTCCGCCGCCGCCTGCGCCTCCTGCCGGATCTTTCGCGGCAGGGTCAGCGTCAGCTCGTCGAGAAGCGCAAGCGGTCCGGCCGGGTAGCCGACCCGCAACGCCGCGGCCTCGACACCGGCCGGGTCGATGCCGTCCCCGACCGCCGCGATCGCCTCGTTGAGGAAGGCGATGATGACGCGGCTCGTGAAGAACCCGCGGCCGTCGTTCACGACGATCGGCGTCTTGCCGATCTGCCGGACGACGTCGAACGCCTTCGCGAGCGTGGCGTCGGACGTGCTCCGCCCGCGAATGATCTCGACGAGCGGCATCCGGTCGACCGGGGAGAAGAAGTGGAGGCCGAGGAAGTCCTCGGACCGCCGGACACCCTCGGCCAGCAGGGCGATGGGCAGCGTCGAGGTGTTCGAACCGAGCACCGCGGCCGGGTCGACGATCTCCTCGATCTCCCCGAAGACCTTGTGCTTCAGCTCGACGCTTTCGAAGACGGCCTCGACGACGACGTCCACCCCGGCGAAGTCGGCGGGGTCGGCGGTCGGGTGGATCCGGTCGAGCAACGCCGCCGACGCGCCCGGCGAGGTGCGACCCCGGGCCAGCGCCTTCGCCTCCAGCCGCTCGGCGTGGGCCTTGCCGCGGCGCGCCGCGGCAAGGCTGACGTCCTTGAGCACCACCTCGATGCCGGCCTGCGCGGCCACGTAGGCGATGCCCGCGCCCATCATCCCGGCCCCGAGAACACCGAGCCTGGTGGCCTGGAACCGGTCGAACCCGGGTGGACGGCTGCCGCCGGCCCGAACGTGTCGCAGGTCGAGGAACGCCCGGATCTGGTTGCGCACGACCGGAACGGTCGTCGGACCGACGACCCGGGCGGTGCTGACGTGCTCCATCGTTGATGCGTCCCTGTCTGTCGGGGGTCAGCGGGTCGGCCGAGGGTCAGCGGGTCGGCGGCGTTCCCAGCACCAGGGCGAAGGCCGCCCGGTCCGCCAGCCCGCCGGACCGGGCGAGCGAGATGAACTTCTGCTCGGTGTAGGCGTCGAGCGCGTGGGGGCCGCCCTCACGTCCCAGGCCGCTCTGCTTGAATCCGCCGAACGGGTAGGCCGGGTGGATGACGTGCCAGTCGTTGACGTACACCATGCCGGCGTCGAGCCGGCGGGCCACAGCCAGGGCGCGCTGCTCGTCCCGGCCCCACACACCGGCCGACAGGCCGTAGTCGGTGTCGTTGGCGATGGCGACCGCCTCGTCGACGGAGTCGTACGTCAGCACGGTGAGCACCGGGCCGAAGACCTCTTCGCGGGCGATCCGCGCATCGTTGGTGACGTCGGCGACGACGGTGGGTTCGACCCAGTTCCCCACCTCGAACCCCGGTCCCTGCGGGGCGCCGCCGCCCAGGGCGATGGTGGCGCCGTCGGCGCGGGCCGACGCCAGGTAGCCCAGGATGCGGTCCCGCTGTCCGGCACTGATCACCGGGCCGACGTCGGTCGCCGGATCCAGCGGATCGCCGAGCTTGAGAGTCTTCGCCCGCTCCACCAGCCGGGAGACGAACTCGTCCTTCAGCACGCCCGGGACGAGCAGCCTGGTGCCCGCCTCGCAGGCCTGCCCGTTGTTGGCCAGGGCCGCGAACAGCGCCCCGTCGACGGCGAGCGGCAGGTCCGCGTCATCGAGGATGATGTTCGGCCCCTTGCCGCCGAGCTCCAGCGTCACCCGCTTCACCGTGTCGGCGGACGCGCTCAGGATGGCCTTGCCGACCTCGGTCGAGCCGGTGAAGGCCACCTTGCGGACGTCGGGATGGCTGCTGAGGTGGGCGCCGACCGGGTCGCCGTCGCCGGTGACGACGTTGAGCACCCCCGGGGGCAGACCGGCCGCCTCGAACTCCCTGGCGAGTTCGAGGGCCAGCAGCGGCGCGTGCTCGTCGGGCTTGAGCACGACGGTGTTCCCGGCGGCGAGCGCCGGCGCGACCTTCCAGATGATCACCAGAAGCGGGATGTTCCAGGGCACGATCGCGGCCACCACGCCGAGGGGCTCCCGGCGCAGTACTCCCGCGGCCGGAATCGGACCGATCTCGGGTCCGGCCTTCTCGAACTCGTAGGACTCCGCGAGATCGGCGAGGTAATGGAGCTGGCCGATCGACAGGCCGAGATGCAGGGCGCCGGTGACGCGGATCGTCGCGCCGTTCTCCCGGCTCTGCAGGGCCGCGAGCTCGGGCAGGCGCTGCTCGAGACGACCGGCGACCGCGTGCAGCAACGCCGAACGCTCCTGCGGCGCGGTGTGCCGCCACACGCCCGCCTCGTGCGCGGCCCTGGCCGCGGCGACCGCGCGGTCGACGTGCTCGACCCCGCCCTTCGCGACGGTCGCCACGAGTTCGTCCGTCGCGGGACTCCTGATCTCGTACCGCTCGGTGGAATCGAACCATTCCCCACCGATGAACAAGGGGTAGTGCGGTGTGGACACTTTCTCCTCCTTCTCGAAATGCGGTGGGATGTCAGTCCTGAGGCCGCAGGTGGCGGTATTCGCTGCGGTAGTACAGGAGCGGAGCGCCGCCCTCGCCGGCTCGCAGGGATTCCACGTGGCAGGTGACGATGTGATGGTCGCCGCCGTCGTGGACCTCGGCGAGGCTCGCTCCGATGTGCGCGGCGGCGCTGTCCAGCGCGGGGGCGCCGTTCGACAGCGGCGTCCACGCGACGCCGGCGAACTTGTCCGCGCCGCTGCGCGCGAATCCGTTGCTGATCTCGTGCTGGTCCGCGCTGAGGATGTTGACGCACAACCGCCCGCAGGCCGCCAGCACCGGCCAGGACGTGGACGTCCGGGCGGGACAGAACAGGATCATCGGCGGGTCGAGGGACAGGGCGGTGAACGACTGGCAGGTCAGGCCCACCGGTCGGTCCCCGGCCATCGCCGTCACGATGACGACGCCGGTGGCGAAATGCGACAGGACGTCACGGAAGGTGGCCGAGTCGACGAGCGTCGCAGACGACTCGGGCTGCTCTCCCGGCCCGGTCCGGTCGACCCGGTCCGCGGTGCTCTGCGCAGTCATCCGATCTCCCGGCTGCGTCCGGCCCAGTACGGCGCGCGAATCGCCAACTTGTCGACCTTGCCCGCGGGGTTCACCGGGAGGCTGTCGCAGAACACGATCGACTTCGGCGCCGGCACGCTGCCGAGCTCCCGTTTGACGTGGGCAATCAGGTCGCCTTCCCGCACCGTCTCGGAGGGCTTGGCGACCACGACCGCGAGCACGGCCTCGCCCCACTTCTCGTGCGGTACGCCGACCACCGCGGCCTGGGCCACCGCCGGGTGGGTCAACAGCACGTCCTCGACCTGACGTGGGAAGACGTTGAATCCACCGCTGACCACCATGTCCTTCTTGCGGTCGACGATGTAGATGAAACCGTCGGGGTCCAGGAAGCCGATGTCGCCGGTGTGCACCCAGCCGTCCCGTAACGCCTCGGCGTTGCGGGCGGGGTCGACGTAGGTCAGCATCTGCCCGAGCTGCCGCGAGCAGATCTCTCCCGGTTCGCCGACCGGGAGCGGCTGGTCGTTGTCGTCCTGGATGGTGACCTTCACGTACGGGATCGGTCGCCCGGCCGACGCCAGCCGTCGGACACCCTGCTCGGTGTCCACCCGGTGGTCCTCCTTGCGCAGACACGACACGTAGCCCGGTTCGGTCCCGGCGTAGGTCTGGACGAAGATCGGACCGAAGGTGTCGAGCGCCTCACGCAGGCGTTCCGGGGCGATCGGGGAGCCCGCATAGATCATCGTGTTCAGCGAGGAGAGGTCGAACGACGTCCGGCCGGGATGGTCGAGCAGGAGGTAGACGATCGTGGGGACCACGGCCGTGGCGGTCACCCGCTCCTCCTCGATCGTCTTGAGGAGAACGTCGACGTCGAGTCCCGGCAGCATCACGTTCACCCCGCCGCGCAGGAACGTCGGCATCACGAAGATCTGCGTGAAGTGGGTGAGGGGAGCCCCGTGCGCGAAGATCTCACCCGGCCGGATGTCGGCGATCTCGAGTCCTGCCGTGATGCTGTAGTGCGCCCAGGTGAAGTGGGAATTGACCACCCCTTTCGGTTCACCCGTGCTCCCGGAGGTGAACAGCACGTACGCGTCGTCGTCCTCGGCCGGGGATACCGACGGTGGCGAGTCCGGTTGCGAGTCGAAGAACGTCCGGTAGTCGAGAACCTCCAGGGCGTTGAGGACCGTTGTCTGCCCGGCCCCGGCCCCGGCCCCGGCATGGGTATCGGCGGCGCCCCCATGGCCACCGGCCAGGCGGATGACCCGCTTGACGTCGGGCAGACCGTCGAGCAGCTCGGTGACGACCGCGTCGAACTGGGCGTGATAGATGAGGGTGGTGGCGCCGGCCTGCCCCAGAATGGTGCGATGACCGCGGACCGCGGACCGTGTCGGCATCTGCACCAGCACCGCCCCGGCCTTCCAGATTCCGTGCTGGGTCGGAATGAACTCCAGGATGTTGGGCAGCAGCAGGCCTACCCGGTCGCCCTTCTCCACCCCCAGCACCCCGAGTCCGTTCGCCACTCGGTTGGCCCAGCTCTGCATCTGCCGGTAGGTGAGCCGACGATCATCATCGATGATCGCCGTCGAGTCCGCGTAGTACAGACACACCCGATCGAACACCTCTGGCAGGGTGCCCCACATGACTGCTGAACCTCCAGATCGAACTGCCGTCCACCGGCCCGCGGAAAACGGGACCTCACAACCGTTGCCGAACACCGACGAAGCGGCGAATACCTTCGGGGCTTCAGCCCAGGAGCGAGCCGGGGTCGAAATCGGCGTCCCAGTAGTGCGGGGTGAGGACCGGCAGGCCGAGTTCCTGGAGTACCGGGGTGTCGTTCCAGTTGGTCAGCTCACGGTCGATCCGGCCGTCGGCATCGAACTGGTGCCAGGTCTGGCCGCGGGTGGACAGCGTCCGGCCGCCGGCCGGCACTCCCCGAAAGCCCGCGAGGTGCTCACCGGTCCAACGCCAGAGGATCGTGACGGCGGGCGCCCCGTTACCCCCGGTGGTCTCGATGGCCTCAAGCACCTCGAAGCGATGGATCCCGACGCCGTTGCCGGTGTCGCCGTTCGCGTACGGGGCGAGGCGTTCGCGCAGCTCGGCCCGGCCGGTGGCGGTGTCGTAGACGTGGTCGACCGCCCGGCGGTCGTCGTAGAGCACCTCGTCCGCGTACAGGGCCACGGCGGCCTCGGTGTCCGTGGTGAGTGCCTGCGCCCAGCGCTGCGCGTGGTCGGTGGCCTTGCTCATCGACGTGTTCCCTTCACTTCGGGTCTCTGGGGCCTCAGACCGCGGCGGACGCGGGGACCGGGGCGGCGACGCCACCATGGATCGACACCGGCAGGCCCAGCGTGTGCAGCGGTGAGATCGCATCCCAGTAGGTCGACTCACGCGTGATGCGGCCGTCTGCGTCGTAGATGTGGAAGGTCTGACCGGAGGTGCTGAACGTCTTCCCGCCCGTGGGGACACCGAGGAAGGCCGCCGAGCCCGCGGGCTCCCAGGTCCAGCGGATGATCCCGCTACGGGCATCACCGATGTACTCGTCGATCCGAAACAGGTTGATCCCGATACCGTTGTCCAGATCCTTGTTCGCGTACGGCGCGAAAACTCGGTGCAGATCCTCTTTGTCGGTGATCGACTGGTCCAGGATCAGATCCTCGAAGAGGAAGTCGTCGGCGTACAGGGCGCAGACCTTCTCCGCGCTTTCACGAAACGCCTTCAACCATAGCACGGCGAACCGGTAGGACGACATTCTGGCCACGCTCCTTTGCGCCGGTGAGGAAAAGACAGTCGAGGGCCGGCGAACGGCCGGCGGGGATGGCCCAACGGTAAGGCCGGACGAGGCAGGATGCGTCATCCCCCGGGGTTAAACACCTTGCCCCTTCGGGTGAGCCCCGAGCCCTCGGGGCGCGCCCCGGCGATCGACGGAGCGGGACAAGGACCGCGCGGAACTGGGCAAGGGCCGCGCAGAGCGGGACAGGGGCAGTGCGGGGCCGGCGCCCGGCAGAGCGCCGAACCCCGACGACGTGTCACCCCATCGAAGGGTAGAAGCTCTCCCGACGGGAGATTTCAACACGGTCTGTGCGGTCTACGTTCGCCAGTAGGTGGTCATCAACAAAGAGGAGTGAACTGCGGCATGGGAAAACATGATGTGGAGATAACGCCGGCCGAACGGGCCGAGGTGCTCGAGGCGGCCCGTACGCTGGCAAAGGAGTTCGCGGTCGCTGGTCCGTCCGCCGACGCAGAAAACCGCTTTCCCACCGAACTCGTGCCGCTCTACAAGGACAGCGGCCTACCCGCGATCGCGATCCCCAAGAAGTACGGCGGCCGCGGCGCCGACATCGCGACCACGGCGGGTGTCTCCAGGGAGCTCGCGAAGGGCGACCCGGCGATCGCGCTGGCGTTCAACATGCACCAGACGATGATCGGTATCTTCCGCGGTCTGCTCGACGAGGCCACCAGGGAGCGTGTCTTCACCGAGGTCGTCCGGGAACACAAGATCATCTGTGGACCGTTCAGCGAGGACCGGGCCGGTCTGAGCGGCCTCGCCGACACGAGGGCGATTCCCGACGGGAACGGCGGCTGGCGGATCCACGGGAAGAAGACGTGGGCCACCCTCTGCCTGGGAGCCGACATCGTCGCCTTCAACGCGACGATCACGGACACCGACGGGCGGCTGCCTGAGGACTTCACCGAGCACGCGGCCCAGGAGGCCGTCTTCGTGCTGCCGATGGACAGCCCCGGGATCAGCATCGTCGAGACCTGGGACACCATGGGGATGCGGGCGACCGGCACCCACACGGTCGTCTTCGACGACGTGCCGGCACCCGCCAACTCCTACGGCGGGAACTTCCGCAACGGGTTGTTCGGCGAGTTCGAGTGGGCGTCGGTGAGCTTCGCGGCCGTGTACCTGGGCCTGGCGGAGAAGGCCTACGCCGAGACGCGGGAGATCCTGAAGAAGAAGACCCTCGGCGCGACGCTGGAGGGCAAGGACGTCGCCCTGAAGGGGATCGGCTTCGTCCAGTACGGACTCGGCAAGATGCTGGTGGACGTGGAGACCGCGGCGCGGGCGTTGGAGACAACCGGCCGGATCCTCATCGAGGGCCGCGACGCCGAGTGGGATCCGATCGCGCGCGCAGGGTTCGTCGATGTCACCAAGGTCACCGCGACGGAGACCGCGATCAGGGTGACGGACGCCGCGCTCCGGCTGGTCGGCGGGTCCTCCTTCCGGCGGGGACACGTGCTCGAACGCCTCTACCGTGACGCCCGCGGCGGCCCCTTCCATCCGCTCACCACCGATCAGGCCTATGACCTGCTCGGACGCGCCGAACTGGGGCTGCTCGGCACACCGTGAGCAACACCGGGTGCGGCCGGGGCGGCGAGCAGCGCCCGGCCGCACCCGAGGCGGCCACGGTGACCGGCAACCTCAGACACCGTCGCCCGTGCACGGCGACCTCAGACACCGTCGCCGTGCACGGCGATGCCCAGCGACCGCGCGATCGCCTGCGACCGGTTCGCGGCACCGAGCTTGCGCAGGATGTGTTTCACATGTGATTTCACGGTGTCCTCGGAGATGACCAGCGTCTCGGCGATGGCACCGTTCGTCGCTCCCACCACCATCAGCTCGAGGACCTCCGACTCGCGCGCGGTGAGCTCCCCACCAGGATGCCCGGTGGCGAGCGGATGGGGCGCAACGGGAGTCCGCGGCATGGCTCCGACGGCCGCGTGCGGCGAGAAATCGATACCCGCGTCGCAGAAGTCACTCACCGATTCGACCGCCGATGACAGGATCTCCCGAGCCTGGTCGCGCTGGGTCCGAAGGCGCTCGGCCAGGACGATCCGCTCGTACAGGTGGCTGAAACCCTCCGCGAAGGCCCAGAGGACATCCCGGTCGAAGTCGTCGACGCGCCGCGAAGCCGGATGGTGATCCGCGTGGAGGAATCCCACCACCGAGGTGCCGTGCATCAACGGGGCGACGACGTAGGAGTCCGAGCGACCCGAGTCCACGATGATCGACCGGTGTACGACGGTGTTCGCCGTGTCGTAGACGGCGACGGGCCGGCACTCGGTGAGCAGCGTCGTCTCGGGGGTGCGCCCTTCGAGCCGAATCGGCTGGTCGACCCAGCCCGCGAACCACGACTCGAACTCGTCGCCGTTGCTGAAGTACGCCATCCACGGCCGCCAGACGCCGTCGTCGACCCGGGACAGCACCGCACGGCCGAAGCCGCAGCGCCGGACCAGTTCCTCGCACGCGCGGTCCAGCAGATCCGTCGAGTGCGGCAGCACCCGCATGCGCGCGAGTCCCTCGGAGCAGGCGGCCAGTCGACGCGTGCGCCGGTCTCGTTCGTGCTGGCCGAGGTCGAAGGCGAGTTCGTGCAGGTCAAGGATGAGCAGGCAGGTCCGCAGGCCGGCCTCGTCGGCTTCGTCGGCGTGGCCGGCCATCGCGCGCAGCCGGTCGACGCAGAGCCGGGCGAGGTCCGAGACGACCCCGGTCCACGACTCCGAGGAGGCGAGGACGGTGCCGCGCGACAGCTCGATGCCGAGAGCGTCACAGACCTCGCCGTGCAGGAAGGCCAACCGATCGCCCAGTTCGCGTTCGCGCCGCCGCCAGCCCCGGTCGCCGACGGGTACCGGGAACATGCTGTGCCGGCGGTCGCCGGCCGTCACCGTCATAACGCCCGGTCCGCCGTGCGGGCGAGGTACAGATAGCGGGCAATCGCCTCGGCTCGGTTCGAGGCGCGCAGTTTGCGCAGGATGTGCTTCACGTGGGACTTCACCGTCGTCTCCGAGACTGTGAGGGCATTGGCGATCTGTGCGTTGGTCGCGCCCGCGGCCAGCAGGCGGAGCACCTCACGCTCCCGCGGAGTGAGACCGTCGGGGAGCGGAGGTGCCGCCGCGATCATGGCCGACGGCGAGGGCGAGGACCGCCCGGCCACCGTCGCGCGGCGCTGCGTGGACAGCGTGATCGTGCGTGCCAGGTGGACCGGCGCGGTACCGAGCACCTCGCTCGTGGCGCGCACGGCGCTGAACGCGTCCGCGATCCGATCGCGCTGCAGCCTCGCGCGTTCCAGCAGAACCGTCCGTTCGAGGATGAGTCCGAGACCGTCGGCGAACGTCTGGAGGTGATCCCGGTCGGCATCGGTGAGGCGGCGCCCCGAGGCGTAGGTGTCGGCATGCAGGAAGCCGAGGACGCAGCCGCCCGCGACGATCGGCGCGGCGACGTATTCCCGCGTCCCGGAGATCTCGATCAGTGGCCGGAAGACGCGACCCTCTGACTGGGCATGCCGGATCAACGCGGGCGCCCGCCGGCGGACCAGCTCGGTCTCGGGCATCGACGACGCCAGCGGTATCTCCACGTCCGTGAGGAAACGGCGCAGGGCCTCGTTCACGGGGCCGTCGACATCCGTCTCGACGTGCAGCGCGACCGGCAGCCAGGTCGAACCACGCAGGCTGGAGATCATCGCCCGGTCGAAGCCGCCGGCCGCGCACAGTGCGGCGGGGGCGGCCCGGGTGATCCGCCCGGAGCTCGTCTCCCGGCGCAGCAGGGTGAGCTGGTCCCGGATCCGGCTCAGCGCCTGGAACGGCCCTTCCACCACCCACGCGCACAGATCCGACCGCACCGCGCCGAGCTCGGCGAACAGATCGCCGATCCGGTCGAAGCGGCCCGCGCCGAGGGCGGCCCGGAGCTCGGCGTCGGCAGGCTCGGCCGCGAGCTGGTCGAGCCGGGCCGCCAGAGCCGCCGCCGGACCATCGTCGCAGGCGGGCAGCTCCGTCCCCGCCGCGGCGCGCAGCGCCGAGACCAGTTCCCGTCGTCGATCCCGAACCTCCACCTGCATCGACACGATCGAAGAGTTCGGCGCTTTGACGTCCTCCCCACCCTGAAGCTGAAGGACGGGGATTCCTACCGCGCCGCGCGGGTTCACACGGCACCTCGGTGGGTTCCTGCTTCGCAGCCAACCACCCGGGCAGGTCCGGGTCTTATATCGGCTCCACCGGCGTTTACGGTCTCCGCCTGACACGGCATCGCTGCCGCGCCTTTCCGCCCAGCAGCGACCAGGCGCTGCCCCTCGACGAGGATTTTCCGCGCGGCGTTCAGGTCCCGGTCGTGGCTGACACCGCACGCGGGACAGGTCCACGACCGGACCTTCAACGGTTTCGGGCCGTCCCGATGGCCGCAGCGCGATGGCTGCGCTCCGAGTTCACCGGCCGAGTGAACCGGTACAGCATGCGCGAGCGCTTCTGGTCGTCGTACTTCGCCGTGTCGGCTGACGGTGCCCCGCTCGCACTGTTGCGCGAATACATCGAGGGGCAGCGGTGCCCAGCAGCAACGCGCTAACCCCGCTCCGAAGGACAGAGCTTGCGCGCTACGTTTCCTGGTCAAGGCTGTACACCCTCTCGCTCCGAGAGCCGCCGCCCGCAAGCACCGTACCGTCACGGCGTGCCACCGCCTTCGCCGACGCGAAGGCCGATAGAATCCGTCAACGTGTGTCGCAGGATTTACTTATCGGACCATAAGTGACCCAGTTCACTCCGTCAAGACCGGAACGAACTTCGTCGCCCGGGTCGGGGCGGTCCGGCGTCAGCCGTGCAGAACAGCGGCCGCGACCAGCCGCACCCTGTCCACCAGGCCCGGCTGCCCACGCAGGTGCGGCGTACGCGCGACGTCGTTGATGACGGTGAGGACCGCGTGGACACGGAAGAGAACCGTGGTGCGGTCCAGCTCCGGATGTGTCGCCGCCAGCAGGCGGACCCACTCGGCGACGTAGTCGTGCTCGGCCCGCCGGATGCGGTGGCGGTACGGCTGCGGCACGTTCATCACCTCGGTGAGCAGGACGTTCACGAGGTCGGTGTGCGCCATCGCGAAGTCGATGTAGGCAGCCACCGCATTGTCCAGACCGTCCGCCGGGGTCGCGGCCGCGGCCAGGGCCCGTGACATACCCAGCTGCAGCGACTCGGTGGCGCGCGCGACGATCGCGCTCAGCAGGTCGGCCTTCGTGGCGAAGTGCCGGTAGACACCGGTGCCGGTCACTCCGACCTCCGCACCGACCTCCTCCATCGTCACCGACTGGTAGCCACGGCCCCCGAACAACCGGGCCGCGGCGGCCAGCAACGCCTCCCGGCGCGCCCGGGGCGGCAGTCCGGTCTCCCCGCCGCCCGCGACCGGCTCCGCCCGGACCCCGCAGCCGTCGATCCGCGCCTCACACACCCGCAGGGCCATGTCCCGCAGCAACGAGGCCAGCACGTCCGGGGAGGCAGCGACCCGGTGGTAGGAGGCGCTGGTGAGCACGGCGAGCAGGCACCACGACAACAGCTGCGCGTCGTCGCGGCTCAGCTCGCCGCGGGCGTCTCGCAGCGCGGCGGTCAGGTTTCCCAGAAACGCGAAGAACCGTTCCAGCATCGGCGTGCGGTACTCGGCGTGAAGATGCCGGGTCTCCCGCGTCCACAGCACCCCGAGCTCGCGCCGGTGCGCGGCGGTCTCGGCCAGGTCCCCGACCACGGCGGCGAAGCCGCCGGGCGGCTGGCGATCGATGACGATCGTAGCCCGCTCGAAACTGTCCGACAGCGCGCTGGCCAGGAGCTCCTCCTTGCTGCGGACATGGCGGTAGAGCGCACCGGGAGTGATGCCGACCGCCTTGGCGATGTCCTCGGTGCCGACGTTGTGATAACCGAAGCGATAGAACAGGTCGCTGGCCGCCGCCAGGATCTGCGCTCGACGGTCGCGCGGCCGTGGGGTCCGCCTGATCGGCGCCCGGCCGGCCCGCGCGCTCACCAGGTACTTCCTCCGGTCACGGACTTACCGCCTCCCATCGGGGGAACAGCCGGATCAGTTGACCTCGAAAGGTTACCCCTGATTTACTTCGCCCGTTCCCCGGCCCGTCCCGACAGGTCGGGAACCAAACCTGCCACGATCAGAAGGAGTCGGCACGTGCTGGTCGACGGCCATATCGGCGGATCCACCGACGGCACCCGCGGCGCGGACATCGCCGATCTCACGGCGCAGGTCGCGCACGCCGATCACCTCGGATACGACGGCGTGTGGAGCACCGAGGTCAACCGGGACCCGTTCCTCCCCCTGCTGCTGGCCGCGGACCGTTCACCCCGGCTGCACATCGGGACGGCCATCGCCGTGGCGTTCGCCCGCAACCCGATGACGACCGCCACCGTCGCCAACGACCTGCAGACCTTCAGCGCCGGCCGCTTCACGCTGGGCCTCGGTTCGCAGATCCGGCCGCACATCGAACGGCGTTTCGACATGCCCTGGTCCGCGCCCGCCGAACGGATGCGGGAGTTCGTGCTGGCCATCCGCTCCATCTGGCGGAGCTGGCACGACGACGAGCCGCTCGATTTCCACGGCGAGATCTACCGGAACACCCTGATGACGCCGATGTTCAATCCCGGGCCCAACCCGTTCGGGCCACCACCGGTGCTGATCGCCGCGGTCGGGCCGAAGATGACGTCGGTCGCGGCCGAGGTCGCCGACGGAATGCTGGTGCACTCCTTCACCAGCGAACGCTATCTGCGGGAGGTCACACTCCCCCAGCTCGCATCCGTACTCGGCGCGAACGGGAAGACCCGCGAGCGGTTCACGCTGTCCTACCCCGGCCTGGTGGCGACCGGGACCGATGACGAGGACATCGAGAAGGCGGTACGGGCGGTCCGCGAGCGCATCGCCTTCTATGCCGCGACGCCCGCCTACCGCGGCGTGCTCGAGCTGCACGGCTGGGGTGATCTGCACACGGAGCTCCACCTGCTGTCCCGGCGGAAGGACTGGGCCGCCATGACCGCGCTCGTCGACGACACCGTGCTCCACACCTTCGCCGCGGTGGGTGAACCGGCCGCGGTCGCCCGGGAGATCCGCCGTCGCTTCACCGGGCTGATCGACCGCTTCACCCTGTATCTGCCCTACGGCCTGGCCGACGAGGCGCGCTACGACCTCGTGTCCCAGCTGCGAGCGAGCTGACCCGCCCGGCCCGGCCGAGCGAGGGGGGCCGGATCGGCGTCGATCCGGCCCCCCTCGCTCGTGTCCTCCGGAGCTCAGCCCTTCGACGCGCGGCCCTTCGACGCGCGGCCCGCGGCGAGGCTCTCCCGCAGGGCCGCGATCGCCTGCGCCGTGTCCGGATGCCCCATCAGCAGTGCCTGACCACGGGCCTCCGTCTCCAGGGCCGACCACAGTGACGGCGAGTCCGTGCTGGCCTGCAGCGCCCGCTTGGACAGCTGCACACCCAGCGGGGGGTGGACGGCGATCTGGCCCGCGAGGTCGAGCGCGGTGTCGAGCAGCGAGGCGGTGGGCACGGCCCGGTTGGCAAGGCCGATGCGCACCGCCTCCTCGGCGCCGACCGGTCGCGCCGTGTACATCAGCTCGGCGGCGAGTCCTCGCCCGACGATCCGCGGCAGCAGCCAGGAGGCACCCAGATCGCCGCCCGACATGCCGATCCGGACGAACGCGGCCTGGAACAGCGCGTCGACGGCCGCGATGCGGATGTCTGCGACCAGGGCGAGGCTGACGCCGCCACCGATGGCCGGACCGCCGACGGCGGCGATCAGCGGCTGGGGCAGCGTGTGCAGGGCGTGCAGCGTCCGGTTGGCCATGTCCTGCAACGCCAGCCCGCCCGTCGGGCCGAGAGTCGCGAACTCGGCCGCGCCGTCGAGGTCATACCCGGAGCAGAATCCGCGGCCGGCTCCGGTGAGGACGACGGCCCGCACCGACGCGTCGGTGGTCAGCTCCTCGGCGACCATCCGAAGCTCATGAAGCATCCGCCGATTCAACGCGTTGAGCCGTTCGGGGCGTTCCAAGGTCACCAGGGCTACCCCGGTCCGCGGCCGTCGAACGTTAAGCGTCTCCATCAAAGACCTCCGGAGGGGACTGACGCCTTCAGGCGTCAGGGGAATTGACGTGCTCATCCGAGAGCGGTGCACCGAGTGCGACTGGCCGGTCGTCGCGTTGAGGATCGGATCGGACCATGTTCACCTGTTCGTCGAGGCTCACCCGGAGCATTCCCCGTCGTAGATCGCCAACCAGGTGATGGGCTTCACGTCCCCTGTGCTATGCGCCGAGTTTCCGCATCTGCGGTCCCGGTTGCCGACGCTGTGGTCCTGGTCGTGCTTCGTTGCCACTGTCGGCGTGGTGTCTGCTGAGGCTGTGCGACGGTAGATCGACGCGCAGAACGAGCGGCCGTGGCGCAGGGGGGTGGTCTGATGCGGCGTGCGTACAAGTTCCTGCTGCGCCCGACCGCCCGGCAGGCGGTCTGTCTTGGGGTGATGCTTGACGACCACCGCGCTTTGTATAACGCGGCGTTGCAGGAGCGGCGCGACGCCTACCGGCATCCGTCGAAGACCCGCATCCGCTATGGCGATCAGTCGGCTCAGGTGAAGGACATCCGGGCGGATGATCCTGATCAGGCCCGCTGGTCGTTCTCGTCGCAGCAGGCCACGTTGCGCCGGTTGGACAGGGCGTTCGCCGGGTTCTTCCGCCGCGTGAAGGCGGGTGGAATGCCTGGTTATCCGCGTTTCAAGGGTGCGGGCTGGTTCGACACCGTCGAGTGGCCCTCCGACGGGGACGGGTGCCGCTGGGACTCGCAGCCCGAAAACCCCACACGGACGTTCGTGCGCCTGCAGGGCATCGGCCACGTCAAGGTCCACCAGCACCGGCGGGTCCTCGGCAGGGTCAGGACGATCAGCGTCAAGCGTGAGGGCAGACGCTGGTACGTCATCCTGTCCTGCGACGACGTCCCGGCCCAGCCGCTCCCGCCCGCCGGCGCCGTGGTCGGTGTGGACGTCGGCATCGCATCGTTCCTGACGACCTCGTACGGGAAGCACGAGCCGAACCCAACGTGTTTGGACCGGTCCGCCGGCTGGCTGGCCGCCGCCCAGCGGGACCTGTCCCGCAGGAGGCGCGGCTCGGCGCGGCGCAGGAAGGCCGCCGCCCGGGTCGGGACGATCAGCCGCAGTGTCGCCCGGCAGCGGCTCGACCACGCCCACAAGACCGCCCTCGGGCTGGTCCGCGGCCATGATCTGATCGCCGTCGAGAAACTCACCATCAAGGGCATGACCCGCCGGGCCAGGCCCAGGCCCGACCCGGACACGCCGGGGGCGTTCCTGCCCAACGGGCAGGCGGCGAAGTCCGGGCTGAACAGGTCGATCCACGATGCGGGATGGGGGGTGTTCCTCGGGGTGCTGCGCGCCAAGGCTGAAAGCGCCGGACGGGTCGTCGTCGAGGTCAACGCCCGCCACACCTCCCAACGCTGCACGGCCTGCGGCCACGTCGCCGAGAAGAACCGGCCCACCCGGGCCGAGTTCGCCTGCGTGCAGTGCGGGCACACCGCGGACGCGGACGAGAACGCCGCCGTCAACATCCTTCGGGCAGGGCTTGTCCTTCAGGCTGACGCACAGGCGGCCTGAGAAGCTGACGGCTTCAACCGTCAGAGGAGTCACGAGTTCCTTTCGCCGGGACGCCGTGGGCGCCCGATGTGCGGGTCAGTCGAGAGATCGCGCGGACTGCGGCGTGGTGTGCCCGGCGTCGCCGGTCTTGCCCAACAGCTCACCGCCGCCCGCCGGCCCGGTGCCGTTCACCGGTTTCACGCCGTCCGCCGACCCCGCACCGCCGCCTGCCGGGCCGCCGGGCCCCCGCCCGCGCAGCCGCACACCTGGGAGTACGCGCAGCACACGTCGCTCGCGCAGCACGGCCAGCACGATCAACGCCACGCCGAGCACCAGCAGGACGAGCGGCGCCACGAGGCCGACGAGGATCAGCAGGATTCCCGCGGACTTCGCCTTGTCGGCGAGATCGGCGATGCTGGCGGGGGTGATGTGAAAGTCGAGGGCGACGACGGGCAGCAGGCTCACGGTCCTGCCGCCGACCGTCACGTTGACGATGACCTGCTGGGAGATGGTCTCGTCGATCGCGACCCCGGTCTGGCGATCCACATAGGCGACGATGGCGGACTTGCCGGTGTAGGTGAGCGGAATCGGGTCGGGCAGCGCGGCGACCGTCGCCGGGGTCAGGGCCGCGCGGACGTCGGCGGGCAGCAGGGGCGCCAGACTGACGACGAGGCTCTTGGGCAGGGCCGGCGGAAGGGATGCGAGCAGGTCGGGATTGCGGACCGCACCCGAGGGTGAGATCCGGTAGACGTTGACGGACCGGCCACCGCGGGTGTCATGCCCGGCGTAGGTCATCGGGACGATGGTCCGGGTGGCCGGGTCATAGTAGGTGTACGAGCTGTCACTCTTGGGGTGCAGCGGAAAGGCCGAGGTCAACGCGCCCGTCGCGGGCTCGGTCTTTCTCCCGGCGGGTGGCGTCACGCCCTTCAGCGTCGACCTGTCGACGGCATAGAGGTAGCTGCTGGGTAGATCCTGGCCGGGGGCGTGCACGGTGAGCGCGTCGGAAAGCACGGCGGTGTCCCCGGCGGTGGACAGCACCTGCACCCGGCGGTCCACCGTGATGGGCAGGTGCGAGCGTAACGCGGAACTCGCCTTTCCAGCCTGTAAGGCCTTGCTGTCGAGCAGGTTCGCGGTGCCCTGGTAATGAACGGTCAGATCGGTGTCGCCAGGCAGCCGGGTGGCGATCGGAACGAGGACGAACCGCAGGACCACCGCCGCCACCACCACCAGGATCCCCACCACCGCCCAGGCAATGGACCAACGTCGAAAGGGCACAACAGCCTCCTCAGGCCGGCCGGCGTCACAGTCGCGGGCCGTGTCCTGCACCGGATCACGGAACGCCGGGACGCCTTGAAGGTCATGGCGGCAGTCGGGTCACGGCTCCGCGGCAGCACGTTCGCCTGGCACCGGGCGTCTCCCGACGCGGGGCGAGATCACCCCACCGCGTCGCCTCCCGAGGATGCCGGACGGACGGGTTACCGACATCCCCCGAGCGAAGGCTGTCCGACCTTCGTCCGGGGGATGTCGACA
Source organism: Frankia gtarii (assembly GCF_025403375.1). Lineage (GTDB taxonomy): Bacteria > Actinomycetota > Actinomycetes > Frankiales > Frankiaceae > Frankia > Frankia gtarii. The sequence goes on along the minus strand of NZ_JAMPTM010000002.1, from coordinate 40,561 downwards.
TGCAGGCCACCGAAGCCGCCCTGCCGGGCCTGGTCGGGCACCACCGGAGTCCCTACCGCGTGACGGCGGGTCGGGTCGCCGGCCAGGGGCGGGAGGTGCCGGCCCCGGCACGACAGCTGTCGGATCAGGTGTTTTTACCTGTGACACACCTCTCGGCCAGGTGCGACGATCACTCGCCGACAGGCCACCGCGAAGCCCGGCATCGAGATGAAAGTGGAGAAACTGTGCCCACGAACCCCCCAGAGAAGCCCGATGTTCTGTCCGAGGAGTTCGCGCAGGATCCGCACAAGTATTACAAGATCATGCGCGACCACTACCCGGTCTTACACGATATCGAAACAAACGCTGTCTGCGCATAGGAGGGTTTCCTCGATCTGCGTCCAGGTCAGTTCACCCTCATGCCTGTTCTCGGTCTTGGCTTTGCCGAATCCTTTCTCGCCGGGCCCGCCGATGTAGCCGTCGTCGTAGTATCCGCGGCGCAGCGGAATCTCGTGTTACTTCAGGCACGACAGGAGGGAGCAGTTGACCCGATACCAGGTCACGATGTCGTACCGGTGGCCATCCACGGCCAGCACGGGAGACGCGAGCAGAAAAGAGAACATGAAGAAGGTGGCCAGAAAAGCAGCCAGAAGCGGGCAGGACAGCCGCATCCTCAGCTCTGTTCGGTACTGCGAGAAACTTCGAAAATCGGTGCCCACAGTCTAGAGGAACCCTCGATCATAGGCCAACCGAATTTTCCTTCCCAAGGTCCCGACTTGCTTTCTCGCAGGAATGTGGCGGCGATCCTTCCTCTGCCGAATGGCCACCCGTCGTCGGGATGGTGCCATGGCCTGGGCCGGCGGTCTGGACGGAGCGCAGGCGGTTCACTTCGCGCCGCGGCCGGGGCGCACACCGACGTCGGCGACATCCAGGGCCGCCGTCCACCGGGGTCTGGCCACGGCCCGTTCGGGATGCGTGGTTGTGAATCATCCGGTAGAGGCGATCTCCCGGAGCTGCGCCAGGGCATCCCTGGCGATCTGCTGGAACGCTGTCTGGTTCGGGTCGTCGACCCATTGCTCGAAGGCGACGTGCATGACGGTCGTGCCCGTGCGGGCAGCGAGGGCAGCGACGGTGTCACCAAATCTTCGTGCACGCAGGGCCCGTGCCATGGCGGCGGCCAGTGACGCAGCCTTGATCAGCTCGCGTTCCTGCAGCTCGCGACTGGAGGCGATGATCCGGTGCCGCGGACCGGCGAATTCGCGGACTTCTTCGAACCGGACGGCGGCGGCGTCCAGCGCCGCGCCGATCAGGCCGAGAGCCGAGGTCGACGCGGGGGCGGCCTCGATGGCGGCCACCATCTGCTGCTCAAGTAGCTCCGAACCCCAGAACAGGACCTCGCGCTTGTCCGTGAAATACCGGAAGAACGTTCGCTTCGTGAGCCCCGCGCGTTCCGCGATCTCCGCGACGGTTGTCTCCTCGTACCCGCGCTCGCCGTAGAGGGCCAGTGCCGCCTCCTGCAGCCGCGCTCGCGCGTCCGGCTGCCATCTGCCCATGCGACAAGACTAGCTGATGTCACCTGGTGTCATGACTGTGCTATGGTGATGTCACCAGGTGACATCACTTGTTTCGAGAGGGTTTCCCATGCGTGTTTTCGTGACTGGTGCGTCCGGACACATCGGCTCGGCGGTCGTGCCCGAGCTGCTGCAGGCTGGGCATCGGGTCGTGGGGCTGGCGCGTTCGGACAGCTCGGCCGAGGCGCTCGCGGCCGCCGGCGCCGAGGTCCGACGCGGCGACCTGGACGATCTCGACGGGCTGCGCGAGGCCGCCGGGGCGGCCGACGGCGTCATCCACCTCGCCTTCAAGCACGACCTGATGGGGGCCGGTGACTTCCCCGCCGCGATCGCCGCCGACTTCGCCGCCGTCGAGGCGCTCGCCTCGGCGCTCAAAGGGACGGACAAGCCGCTCGTCATCTCCTCCGGCACACTCATGCTCACCTTCGCGGGCATCTCCGGACGGCCGGGCACCGAGGCCGATTTCGCTCCCAGCGGTCCGCGGATCGACGCGGAAAACCTCGTGATCGGGCTCGCCGAACGTGGCGTGCGGTCGTCGGTCGTCCGGCTGCCTCCGATCGTGCACAGCTCACTCGATCACCACGGCTTCGCGCACATCCTGATCGGTATCGCCCGGCAGTCCGGCGTGTCGGGATACGTGGGCGACGGGGCCAACCGATGGCCTTCGGTGCACACGCTCGACGCGGCGCGGGTGTACCGGCTGGCCTTGGAAGGCGCCCCGGCCGGAAGCCGGCTACACGCGGTCGCGGACGAGGGCATCCCTTTCCGTGACATCGCGACCGCCATCGGACGGGGGGCTGGCGTGCCCGTGGCCAGCATCTCCGCATCCGACGCCGGCGAGCGCTTCTCCTTCCTCGGCGCATTCGTGGGGGTGGACAACCCGGCCTCCAGTGAGGTGACGCGGAAGGTGCTCGAGTGGGAACCGGTGCATCCGGGACTCATCGAGGACCTGGAGCACGGGCACTACTTCGGGCAAGGCTAAGCGGATCCGACGCCAGGCTCAGGCCCAGGCCATTGCGCTGTCCCCGGCCGACCGATTCGCATCGAAATGACGCAAGCGCCAGGCACCACCGATTTCACGCGACCCCCTCATGGAGAACCATGATTCTTCGTCCGTTCCAGGCGAGGTGCCAGTTGAGCGCATGCCGCAGCCTGCCAGGGCCGTTGGGAACCGTTGGGAGCCGTTGGGAGCCGTCCGCACGGATCGGTTGACCTGTTACCGTTCCTGGCATGGCGTCGCCCGGCGGGACAGCACCATCTCTTCCCGTGGTCGTTACGCACGGTGTTCTTCTCGCCGGATTACTCGTCGGGAACATCTGTCTGGCGCTGAGATACGGGACGTCGGGCCTGCCTGACGCCGCCTCCGAGATTGGCGTGGGTGTGTGGTTCGCCTGCGCCGGCCTGGCGATCTGGCGACTCCGGCCGCGTAGCCGGACCGGCGTCTGGACGCTGGCCCTCGGCTACCTGATTTTCATCGGAAATCCGCATGATTTCGCCCCGGCGCCAGCACTTCCCGGTCGCGCCTTCTTCACGGTGGTCGGCGCGGGAACGGTGATGTTCGCGTATGCGGTTCCCGCGCATATCCTGCTCGGGTACCCGTCCGGCCGGGTCACCGGGCGGGCGGAACGGGTAGTTGTCGCCGGCTGTTTCGTCCTCGCATCGGTAGGCGGTCCGCTGCTGCTGCTCACCCGCACCATCGACCATTCCACGTGCACCTTCCGGTGCTATGACAGCCCCGTCCAGGTCGTGGCCGACCGCCAGCTCTACCTCGGCCTCAAGACGGCGACGCTGGCGTGCTGGACACTGCTCGCGGTCGCCGCACTGTTCCTGCTGGTACGACGTGCCGCCCGCTCGACACCACGCCAGCAGCGAATCCTCGCGTTCGCCTTCGTGGCGTTCGGCGTGACCATCCTGCTGTTCGCCGGATTCGAGATCGCCACTGCGGTCACGGGGGCGGGATCCGGCCCGGAGGGGTTCTTCTACTACGGCAGTACCTGGGCGGCAGCCTTTGCACTGGTGGTTCCTTTCTGCGTCGGGCTGCTCGAGGAGAGGCTTGCCTTCGCCGCGGTCGGAACTCTCGTCGGCCAGCTCGAGCAGGTGCCCGCCAGCGGCCTGGAAGCCGCGCTTGCCCGCGCTCTGCGAGATCCGGGCCTGCGCATGGTGTTCCCGACCGCCGACGGGCTCGTCGACATCTCCGGCGCACCCTACGCACCTGCGCCGGGCAGGACCCCAGCGGTGACCAAGCTGGGTAGCCCACCGCTGGCCGTCGTGATCCACGATCCGGCCCTGACCGAGCACCAGGAACTGTTCGACGCCGCGGCCAGCGCCGCCCGACTTGCCCTGGAGAACGCCCACCTGCAAGCGGAGATACGCGGCCAGCTCGCCGAGGTCCGGGCCTCCCGCCAGCGCATCGCGGCAGCCACGGACGCCGAACGGCGCCGTCTTGAACGGGACCTGCACGACGGCGCCCAGCAACGCCTGCTCGGCATCGGGCTGGCGCTCGGGGCACTGCGCGGCCAGCTGCTCTCCACCACCGGACACGAGCTGATGGACGAGCTCGACCAGGAGCTGCACGCCGCCATCCGCGAACTGCGCGACCTGGCCCAGGGGATCCGCCCGGCCATTCTCACCGACCAGGGCCTCGTCCCCGCACTCGCCATGCTCGCCCGACGGGCGAGCATGGGCGTCACGACCGACCTCCACATCCCCGGACGCCTCGACCCCGTCATCGAGGCAACCGCCTATTACATCGTCAGCGAGGCGTTGCAGAACGTTGCCAAACACGCCGGCCACGCCGACACCCGGGTGTCCGCCGTCCACGAGGCGGGCCGGCTCATCGTCGACGTCCGCGACGACGGGCCTGGTGGGGCGAGCCTGGAAGCCGGAACCGGGTTACGGGGCCTGGTCGACCGCGTCGACACCGTCGGCGGAATCCTCACGATCACATCGCCCGCCGGCGCGGGCACCCAGCTGCGAGCGGAGCTGCCATGCGCGTCATCGTCGTCGACGACTCCGTGATCATCCGGGAGGGGCTGCGCCGGCTGCTTGACCTCGACGGCCACGTCGTCGCATCCCTTCTCGCCCACCCCGACGACCTGGCCGGCGCGGTCACGGCCGAGGCACCCGACGCCGTCATCCTCGACATCCGCATGCCGCCCACCTACACCGACGAAGGACTGGTGACCGCGATATCACTGCGCCGGACCCGGCCGGACCTCGCCATCCTGCTCCTGTCGCAGTACGCGGTACCCGAATACGCCACCCGCCTCCTCGAAGGCGGCGCCCGAGGAACCGGCTACCTCCTCAAGGAACGCATCCTGTACCCGCAGCAGCTCAGTCAGGCCCTGCACCGGTTGGCCGACGGCGGCACCGTGATCGATCCGGATGTGGTGGGCGAGCTGCTCGCGGCCACCCAGCGCGCCGATCCCCTCGACCGCCTCACCGGCCGCGAACGCGACGTCCTCCAGCTCATGGCCGAAGGGCTCTCCGACCGGGGCATCGCCGAACGCCTCTATCTCTCGGTGAACACCGTCGGCACCCATATCCGCGGCATCTTCCAGAAGCTCGGTCTGCCCTCCGGCGCGGTCGACAACCGCCGGGTCCTGGCAGTACTCGCCTATCTTCAGCACCGCTAAAGCAGTCCCACGTCCCCAGGGCCGGGAGCGGGCACCGGGCCGGATCACTACTTTTCATGAGGCGAACCACGACAACCGGGGATGCGCGCCACCCCCATGGATTCTACGGTAGACGGGTCTCCATTCAGGCGAGGGTGAATGTCCCGTTCCTCGTCTGGGAAAGCCCTGTCCCGGGACAGGGTGGAGTTCTTCCCTCCCGTTTCGACGGCCGGTCGGGACGTTTTCCGTGTTCGCCCGAGCTCAGGAGAAGAGATGTCCGCTGGCGACCGACGACCTGATCGGTGCCCGATGAGCGGGCCGGGCGGCGACCCCCATCACGGAACACCTCCAACCGCAGAAGATCCTGGAATCGGTGTGCGGATATCCGACAAGGACAGGGCGACCGCAGGCGGTGTTCATCGGAACGGACCCGCCGAGGGCCTCACGAAAGACCGGCCGGGCGGCACTCGCCCCGGACGGGGGGCGTACCCGGGGGGTATGCCCCCCGTCCGGTCGGCGATCATCGCCGTCGCCGTGGTCCTGGGACTGACGGTCGCGGCATGTGGTGGATCCACCGTCGGCGTTCCCGGCCGCGGGTCCGGTGCAGCGGAGGCGACCGGCCGCTACACCGGGCCCGTGGCCGCGCCGGCGGGGGACGCGTTCTACCTCCCCCCGCACGTGCTACCGGCCGGGCATCCCGGCGACATCCTGTGGTCGCGCCGGGTCCCGCCCGCCGGGCCGCTCTCGGGCCTCGACATCGAACTGCACCAGGTGCTCTACCTGTCCACTGACGCATCAGGTCGGCCGGACGCGGTATCCGGGATCGTCATGTTGCCGGCGCGGGCCGCCCGGGCCAACGCGCCGGTGATCGGATATGCCACCGGAACGCATGGCCTCGGCGACGCATGCGCCCCGTCGAAATCGCTCGCCGCCGGCACCGACGCCTGGATCGACGACTTCGCGCTGGCCGCGGGCAAGGGCTGGGTCATGGCGGCGACCGACTACGAGGGATCAGGCACCCCCGGGACACCGACGTACAGCGTCGGGCGTTCCGAGGGCCACGCCGTCATCGACGCGGTCCGCGCCGCGCAGAGACTTTCCGACGCCGGTCTCGCCCACGATCCCAAGGTCGCCTACTGGGGCTACTCCCAGGGCGGCGGCGGCGCGGCCTGGGCCGGCGAGCTCACCCGGACCTACGCACCGGAGCTACGGACAGTGGCGGTGGTCGCCGGCGGGGTACCCGCGGATCTGATCAGGGTCAGCGAGACGGTGGACGGAGCCGCCTGGGCGGGTGTGGTCTTCATGACGGCCCTCGGACTCGATGCGGCCTATCCGGAGCTGCGATTGAACGACCATGTCGTCTTGTCGGCCCGGGCCGACCTCGACCGGCTGCGGACGCTCTGCCTGAAAGAGGCCCTCCCCCCCTTCGCCGGAAAGCACATCCGCGACATCCTGACCGTCGACCTGCTGCACGTACCCCAGTGGCGGGCCCGGCTGACCGAGAACTCCCTGGGCCGGACGCCGCCGGCCGTGCCCGTCTTCCTTTACCATGGCCGCAAGGACACCGTCGTCGCCTTCGATCAGGCCGAGACACTCGCCCACACCTACTGCACCGCCGGTGTGGACGTGACATGGCGGCCCTACAACGACGACGACCACGACGCGGCGTCGTACCGGGTCATGGATGCGACGGCTTACCTCACCGACCGTTTCGCCGGCCGGCCCGCCACGTCCACCTGCTGACCGCAGCGGTCAGCCCTTCCAAAAAACATCGTTCTCACGGGCGCACGCCTTTCTGGACCCTGCCGAACTCCCCACCGCGTGATATGTTGGAAACGCAGGGCTTGACGCAAACAGATCTACATCACTCCACGGGGCACGGCCGCGCCACGATCGGCTGCCCCGTCACCGCGATGACCGCGATCCGTGTGTGTCCGCCGACGGCGCGCGGATCTGGCGGGAATTCACCTCCACCGGCTTCCAGCTGAGGCTTTACCCGAAGGTCTCGGCCACCTCGACGAGTAATACGCGGAGCTCGGGAAGACCCACCGGGATGCCGGGCGCGATTCCCCTGCCGCTCAGCCTGATGGTCAGGGCAACCTTCGCTGTGGCGGCGACCCCGGCCGAGAAAGTGATTCGCCCAATGGTGGACTGCCTGGAGCAGGACGTTCTGCGCCTGGTCCGGGTGCCAGAGTGCCCCCGAATTCGGGACGTCAGGCCGGGCCGCGACAACCGGTGCGCGGATACCTTGACCAGTGTCGGCAGGTACCTCGGCCGGTACGCGAGCCGCGCGGCGCGGGGCGCGGGGCCGTCTATCCGCCGGGCCCGTCCCCGCCGACGGCGACGACACATTCATTGTGGGCTGCCTGGCGGCGGTCGTGACACCCGACGCCGGGACCACGCACACCACCGCCCGGCAGCGGCAACACCATCGGGAGCGGAATGTGACACTTGTGCACGATACGCCGGCCGGGCGCACGGACCCGCCGGTGGACGAGGCCCCGCCCAGGGTTTTGAAATCCCTGTTGCAGTACCTGCGGACGACGTCGCACAAGGACATCGCGCTGCTGTACTTCATCACCTCGCTCATATTCTTCGCGTTCGCCGGAGTCCTGGCGATGCTCATGCGGGCCGAGCTCACCCGGCCGGGCCTGCAGTACGTCTCCAACGAGCAGTACAACCAGCTGTTCACGATGCACGGCACGCTGATGCTGCTGATGTTCGCGACGCCGATCGCGTTCGCGTTCGCGAACTACCTGGTCCCGCTGCAGATCGGCGCGCCTGACGTAGCCTTTCCACGGCTGAACGCGTTGTCGTTCTGGTTCTGGCTGTTCGGCAGCCTGACGGTCACCGCGGGCTTCCTCACGCCGAACGGTGCCGCCTCCTTCGGCTGGTTCGCCTATGCGCCGCTGTCGAACGCCGCCTACTCTCCGGGCGTCGGCAGTGACCTGTGGGTGGTGGGCCTGACCGTCTCCGGTCTTGGCACCATTCTGGGCGCGGTCAACTTCATCACGACAATCCTCTGCCTGCGGGCGCCCGGCATGACGATGTTCCGGCTGCCGATCTTCTGCTGGAACCTGCTGGTGACCTCGATCCTGGTGCTGATCGCCTTCCCGGTGCTCGCGGCCGCGCTGCTCGCCCTGGAGTACGATCGCCGATTTGGCGCGCACATCTTCGACGCGAGCAACGGCGGCGCCATCCTCTGGCAACACCTGTTCTGGTTCTTCGGGCATCCCGAGGTGTACATCATCGCCCTGCCCTTCTTCGGGATGATCACGGAGATCATCCCGGTGTTCTCCCGCAAGCCGTTGTTCGGTTACAAGGGACTGGTCTACGCGACCATCGGCATCGGGGCGCTGGCGATCGCCGTGTGGGCACACCACATGTACGTCACCGGCGCGGCGCTGCTGCCGTTCTTCGCCTTCCTGACGTTTCTCATCGCGATTCCCACCGGGGTCAAGTTCTTCAACTGGATCGGCACGATGTGGCGCGGGCAGATCAGCTTCGAGGCACCGATGCTGTTTGCCGTCGGCTTCCTGGTGACGTTCCTGTTCGGTGGTCTTACCGGTGTCCTGCTGGCCAGCCCGCCGATCGACTTCCACGTCTCGGACAGCTACTTCGTCGTCGGCCACTTCCACTACGTCGTCGCCGGCCTACTGTTCGCCGGCTTCGGCGGGGTGTACTTCTGGTTCCCGAAGGTCACCGGCCGGATGATGAACGAGCGGCTCGCGAAGATTCACTTCTGGACGATGTTCGTCGGCTTCCACGCGACCTTCCTGGTGGATCACTGGCTCGGTGTCAGGGGCATGCCGCGCCGATACGCTGACTACAGCCCGGCAGACGGCTTCACCACGCTGAACACCATCGCCACCGTTGGCAGCTTCATACTCGCGCTGTCGACCCTGCCGTTCCTCTACAACCTGTGGGCGTCGTACCGGAAGGGTCCGATCGTCACGGTGGACGACCCGTGGGGCTATGGAAACTCGCTGGAATGGGCGACGTCCTGCCCACCACCGCGGCACAACTTCCGGACGCTGCCGCGGATCCGTTCCGAGCGGCCCGCCTTCGACCTGCACTACCCGGAGATCAGCGGCCTCGTCGACTACCACGCGACGCCGGAGCTCGGCGACGCGCACACGCACCCCGCAAAGCTCAAGGAATAAGAACGCGACTCACGTGGGCACGTGAACCGCCCCGGGTTCCAGGAACCCGGGGCGGTTCTGGCGTTCTCTGCCGGCTCGGCGACGCGGGCGGCGATGCCAGCGTGGCGAGCACGGAACCGCGTCGCGTCGCGTCGCGTCCAGACTCCAGCGCTGACGATCATGGTGTTCCCACGGAACCGCGCCACCAGCTTGCCACCACGTGGTTGCTGTCACATGGACGCAGTAGGCACGCTTTGCCATGTGGCAGTTCGTGCCATATATTCCGAGATGTCGGTTTGGGGCAGGGAGAATCAGCGGGCGGTCACGGGTGTCGGAGCAGCAGGCCGAGAGCTTGCGGGAACGCAAGAAGCGCCGAACGCGGCAGTCGATCATCGACGTGGCGCATGCCCTCTTCCATGACAACGACTACGACACGACCACCGTCGAGGCGATCGCGGCCGGCGCCGAGGTGTCCGTCCGCACCTTCTTCCGCTACTTCGCGAACAAGGAAGAGGTGGCCCTCGCGCCGCTGGACGAGATGGGTGAGCTCACCCTGGCGGCCCTGCGCCGGCGTCCCGCCGACGAGCCACCGCTCACCGCCCTGCGCGCCGCGGCCCTCGACGCCTGGACGATCATGTCCCCGGACGGGGAGTCGCTGCGCCATTACACCGATCATCTGCTGCCGATCGGCCGCGCCTCCGCGCTCGCCGGGGCGGTACAGAACCGGATCGTCGCCCTGGCCGACCGGTTCGCCCTGGAGTTCGTCGAGGGCGACGACGCCGGCAGCCCACAGCCACGCACGGACCTCCATGCCTCGCTGGCCGCGTTCGCGTTCCTCGCCGCCGTGCAGGTCGCCGTCCGCGCCTGGTGCGCCTCGGACAGCAACGATCCCGCGGACCTTGTCGCCACCGCCCTGATCTGCCTGGACAGCCTCGTCGTCGAAAGGAACTCCGCACACCGTGCCTGACCTCGAGCTTTGCGATGTCGACCTCGCGGATGGCACCCAGCACGCCCCGGACTCCGGGCGCACTGCCACCCTGCCCCAGCAAGCGCCCACCGACGCGACCACGACCACCGCCACGACCACTGCCACGACCACCGCCACCGCCACGACCACGTCGGCCGCCGACGAGTCCGACGCCGGGCTGCGGGAGACGGTCCGGCGGGCCGCCGAACATCTGCTCTGCCTGCAGGACTCCCACGGATGGTGGAAGTTCGACCTGGAGACCAACCCGACGATGGATGCCGAGGACCTCCTGCTGCGGGAGTTCCTCGGCATCCGCACCGCCGAGCAGACCGAGGCCACTGCGAAGCACATTCGCTCCCGGCGCCTCGACGACGGTTCCTGGCCGACTTTCTTCGGCGGTCCCGGAGAGCTGTCCACCACGGTCGAGTGCTACATCGCCCTACGGCTCGCTGGTGACTCACCCGACGACGCCCAGATGCGGCGCAGCGCCGCGTGGATCCGCGAGCGCGGCGGCATCCCGGCGACCAGGGTGTTCACCCGGATCTGGCTGGCGCTGTTCGGCTGGTGGCGGTGGGAGGAGCTGCCGGTCCTGCCGCCCGAGATCATGTTCCTGCCGCCCCGGGCACCGCTGAACATCTACTCGTTCGCCTCCTGGGCCCGCCAGACCATCGTCCCCCTGACGGTCGTCTCGGCGATGCGCCCCCAGCGGTCGGCGCCGTGCGACCTCGACGAGCTGCGCGCCGACGGGGTTCCCGCTGTCCCCGGCGCCGGCCCGCGGGGGCTGCGCGGCGCGCTGCGGCTCCTGGGCGGCGACCGGCCGAGCGCGGCAAAGTCGTTCTTCCGCTGGCTCGACGCGGCGCTGCACCGCTACCACCGCCACCCGATCGGGCCGCTGCGCCGCCACGCCCTGCGCACCGCGGAACGCTGGATCATCGCCCGGCAGGAGGCGGATGGCTGCTTCGGCGGGATCCAACCGCCCGCCGTCTACTCGATCATCGCGCTGCGCCTGCTCGGCTACGACCTCGATCATCCGGTTCTCGCCGCCGCGCTGCGCTCGCTCGACGCCTACACCCTGCACCGCGACGACGGCTCCCGCATGGTCGAGGCCTGCCAGTCACCGATCTGGGACACGGCGCTGGCCGTCCTCGCCCTGGCCGACGCCGGGCTCGACGCCGAACTCGACGCGCCGTCCCCGCTGCCCACCCAGCGCCGCGCCGCCGACGCCGCCCCGGCGCAGCCCGCGCCGGTTCCGACGGCGCTGGGACTCGCCGCCGACTGGCTGCTCGGCCAGGAGGTCACCCACCGCGGGGGCGACTGGGCCGTCATCCACCCGACGGTCGCGCCGAGCGGATGGGCTTTCGAGTTCGAAAACGACACCTACCCCGACACCGACGACACCGCCGAAGTCGTCCTGGCGCTGCACCGGCTGCACCGCCTCAAGCGGCTGAGCCCCACGGCGGACGAGGCGGTCAAGGCCGCCGTCGAGCGGTCGACGACCTGGCTGTTCGCCCTGCAGTCCCGCGACGGCGGCTGGGGAGCGTACGACTCCGACAACGCCAGCACCCTCGTCTACCAGATTCCGTTCGCGGACTTCGGTGCCCTCACCGACCCGTCGTCCGCCGACGTCACCGCGCATGTCGTCGAACTGCTCTGCGAGTCCGGACGGATCCGCGACCCGCGCACCCTGCGCGGTGTCGACTGGCTGCTGCGCAACCAGGAGACCGACGGATCCTGGTACGGCCGGTGGGGCGTCAACTACGTCTACGGCACCGGCTCGGTGCTGCCCGCGCTGCAGGCCGCGGGGCTCCCGCCGACCCATCCGGCCATGCGGGCGGGCGCGCGGTGGCTGCTGTCACGGCAGAACCCCGACGGCGGCTGGGGCGAGGACATCCGCTCCTACTCCGACCCGGCCTGGTCCGGCCGCGGGACCTCCACGCCCTCGCAGACGGCGTGGGCGATGCTCGGCCTGCTCGCCACCGACCACGCCGACACCGACGCCCACGCCGACGCCCTCGCCGGCGCGGCCCGCTGGCTCGCCGAGCGGCAGCGCCCCGACGGCAGCTGGGACGAGGAGCTGTTCACCGGCACCGGCTTCCCGGGCTTCTTCTACCTCAACTACCACGGCTACCGGCTGCTGTGGCCCGTCATGGCGCTCGGCCGCTACCTGCGCACCCGCCAGGATCCGTCGAGCTGACCCGGATCGGCGGTCGGCCATCTCCGGATCCCACCAGGATATCACTGAATGCACGCAACTGGTTACAGTCAGACGCTCCGGGTACGACGAAAGTCTGACAGCAGTTGCTGGTAGGTGGGTGAGCAGTCATGTCCGAGGATGCCCGGCCCGATCTCATCGAGATCCTGAACATCGCGGTTCTCGAGGCGACCGTGCGCAATCACCGCATCCGCCGGGCCAACCCGGCCGCCTGCGCCCTGTTCGGCCGGCCCGAGGCCGACGTCGTCGGCCTCGACTGGGAGGAGGTCACCGCCCCGGACGACCGTGAACGCCTGCACGCCCAGATTCGCCTGCGCATGGCGAGCGGACGGCGCCGGGAACGGATGATGGTCCGCCTGCTGCAGCCGGACGGCAACCTGCGCCACGCCCTGGCCACCATCGTGCTGCGCACCGATCCGGACGGCGAGGAGTTCTTCGTCGTCCATCTCGAGGACGTGTCCGAGGAGATCGCCGCCCAGGATCGGCTGCGGCTCATCGTGGAGAACACGCCGGTGTCGATGTTCCTGGTCGACCGCAACGGGCGGGTCCTCGTCAGCGAGGGGACCGTCGTCCCGGAGGCCGCCGCCGGGCTGCGGGAGGCCCGCGCTTCGTCGATCTTCACGGCGTTCGCCCACGTGCCCCAGGCGATGTCGATCATGCGGCGGGCACTCGACGGGCAGCGCGTCCACCAGGTCATCGAGGCGTTCGGCCGCCACCTCGACGTGCATCTCGTGCCCATCCCCGGCCCCGGCGGCCAGGTGGCCTCCGTCGCCTCGGTGGCCAGCGACGTCACCGACCTGCACCTCGCGTTGGCGAGCCTGCGGGCCCGGTCCGCCGAGCAGGCGGTCGTCGCCGAGCTGGGGCGCCGCGCCCTGGAGACGCGCGACCCGGCCGAGCTGTGGGAACGAGCGGTCACGGCGCTGGCGGACCATCTCGGCGCCGACCTGGTGCGGGCCTACGGTCTCGACGCGGACGGGGAGCGGGTCCACCTGCTCGCCCGCGAGGATCGGCGCGAACCGGAGGTCCCGACCGGGACGCAGCGGGATCCGCCGCGATCCTCCGCCGGCTGGGTGACGGTGCCGGTCGGCCGCCCCGATCGACCGCTGGCGGTGGTCGAACTGCACAGGGCGCCGCTGGGCGGCCAGGAGCACGAGTTCGTCCATGCGGTCACCGCGGTGCTCGGTTCGGCCGCCCTGCGCTTCGAGATGGAAGGCGAGATCCGCCACCGGTCGCTGCATGACGGGCTCACCGGCCTGCCGAACCGCACCGCACTGCTCGACCACCTCGGCCGGGCACTGCACCGAGCCGGCCACGACGGACGGCGGGTCGGGGTGCTCTTCGTCGACCTCGACGGCTTCAAAGCGGTCAACGACACCCTCGGCCACCAGGCCGGCGACGACCTGCTCCGCACCACCGCCGCCCGGCTGTCCCACGCCGTGCGGCCCGGTGACGTGGCGGGACGCCTCGCCGGCGACGAGTTCGCCGTCCTGTGCGAGGACGTCGAGGGCACCGCCGACCTCGAAGCGATCGCGGACCGGGTGGTGAGCGCGCTCGCGGCACCGGTCCCGCTGCTCGACCGTCCCATCACGCTGACCGGCAGCGTCGGGCTGGCCCTGTCCAACCCGGACCTCGCCGACGCCGAGACCCTGCTGAACGCCGCCGACATCGCCATGTACACGGCGAAGCGCAACGGTCCCGGCCAGCGCCTGGCCTATGACACCGGGATGCCGACCCCGGTCACGGCGAACGCGCGTCAGAAGTTGACGCGTGACCAGCTGAAGACGTCCGGGGCCGACGGGTCGATGCTGAGTTTGAGATAGTCGTTCGCCTGGCCGCTGCCGTCGACGACGATCCGCGTCACGTTCGGGACCTCGAGGTCCTTCGGTGCCAGCGGATGGATGCCGTAGAGCGGATCCGTGCGGGTGAACGGATGGTCGACCCGGAAGACGTGCGAGTCGCCTTCAAGGAGGAGCACCGGCTTGCCGAAGTGGCCGGCAAGGGTGCCGATCCGCTTCACGATGGCGTCGTAGCCGGTCAGGCTGTCCCCGCCCGCGGCCAGCGCGCTGGTGTCCCACATGTCCGCCTGCAGGAGCAGCGCGACGCCGGGCGCGCCGGTCTGCCGGGCGGTGTTGAACGCCGTGTTGATCCACGACAGCGTGGCATCGAGCCGGGTCGAGTACTCGTTCTGCTGGTCCGCCGACAGCGGGGTCACGCCGAACCAGGGGCCGAGGTCATTGTTGCTGCCAGGGATGTTCAGGGTCGAGAACACCACGCCGGACTGAGTCCACATGGTGTTCTCGACGAAGGCGGCGTACGCCGGGTCCGAAGCCTGGGTGATCACCGGCTTCGCGTTCACCCCGAGTGTCCGGCCGGGCACCGGGAAGAAGAGCCGACGTAGCGCGGCGAGACGTTCCGTGGGAACGTAACCGCCGTTGTTCGCACGGTGGCAGTCAGTCCACTCGTTGTCGCCCGGCGTGTAGACGAGCGGATCCTGGAACTGATCGAAATCTGCCTTGATCGTCGCGAAGTAGGAGTCCGAGCAGAGGCTGCTGCCATTCTTGATGTCGCCGAGATGCGTGACGAGAGACACGTCAGGATCAGCGTTGATCTTGGCGATGTCCGCCGGGAACGCGGCGATCTTCTCCGCACCATAAGGGATGTCACCGATGACGGCGATCGTCGACGGGGCACCGCCGGCGCTGGTCGGGGGCTTCGCACTGGCCGACATCGACGTCGTCACGGTGAGGGCGCCCGCCGCGACAATGGTTAAAGCGATCCTGCGGTAACGCAACGGTTGGGCTCCTTCACGAAAAAGGGCGGCGCGGTTCACGCTTCGGGGTCGGGTCATCTCGAGGCGATCGCCCCGCTGTCCTTCTTCCGAGCCTCGGCAAGCTATCGAGCCAGCCGGAACGTCCACGGAATTACGGGTTAACGTCTCCGCACATGCAGCGAAACGCGGCGCGCGGCGACCGAAGACTGCCCGGTCCGCGGCGCCGGCATCGGGCCGCGGGGTGCCATCACCGGCGTTATTCGGGCCACGGGGAGTCGAGGATGGCGTCGACGAAGTCGCGGCGGCGGAAGCCGGGCAGGTAGTGGGCGAGGACGTCCGCCTTGACGTTGCCGAAGGTGGTGTCCGGCCGGGGCGCGATGCCGTCGGTGAAGGCCCGCAGGATGCGGCGTTTGAAGTCCGGGCGGGGGTGCAGCCTGGTGATCGCGTCCCGGTCGGCGTCGCTGATGTCGTGGTAGCCGATCCCGAGCACGTCGTACTCCACCCCGGCGGTGAGCAGGGCGACCTCGGGCTCCATGAACTCCGGGATGCCGGCAGTGGTGTGCAGGGCGATGGCCGTCCACACCCGCCGGACGCTGTCCTCGGGCATCCCGTGCCCGTGCAGGAAGCGGCGTGCCTCGTCGGCGCTGTCCACCTCGAAGCGCCGGCCGCTGCGGCGGAACCGCTCATCGAGGCCGAGATCGTGGAACATCGCCGCGACGTAGAGCAGCTCGGGGTCGAAGCTCAGCCCGCGCCGGCGTCCCTGCAGGCCGGCGAAGCAGTAGACCCGCCGCGAGTGATGGTAGATCAGGTCGTCGGTCACGTCGCACACCAACTCGGTGGCCTGCGCGGCCAGGCTCGTGTCGGGTACCGGGACGCCGGCGAGCGGCATCGTGCTGCTGGTCATGGTGACTCCCCCCGTCGATGGCGCAACCGTCGTCGGTCGACCATCGTGGAGGTACCCGGGACTACGGCCGCGGGAACGGCCAGGGACGCGGCCGACGACCGCCGGGGCATGAGCGGCGTCGGCCTCTCCCCGCGTTGCCGGGTCAGGAGGTCGCGTCCGCCATGACGATGACGGCGCGGCCGAAGATCTTGCCGGCTTCGAGATCGTCGAACGCCTGCAGGCCGTCGTCGAAGCTGTAACGGCTGAGGTCGGCGGTGATCCGGCCGGTGCGGGCCAGCGCCACCAGGTCGTGAAGATCCTGGTGGTTCCCGCTGTAGGGGCGGGTGAGCGACGCGCCCCACGGCAGGGAGACCGACGTCTGCGAGGTCTCGAACGCGAAGACCCCGTCGCTGAGCCCCGGCACCCGGACGGCGCCGTAGGGCGCGACGACGGCGCCCGACAGCGCGAGGGTCTGATTGTTGCCGACCAGATCCAGGACGACCTCGGCGCCGTAACCACCGGTGACCGCCAGGACCTTCGCGGCGACCTCGGGATCGTCGGAGCGCAGCGTGTGGTCGACCTTCCCCTGGACGGCGGCGAGGGAGGCGTCCCTGATGTCCAGGGCGATGATCTGCGCCGCGGTGAGTTCCCGGAGGAGCTCGACCGCGAACTGCCCGAGGCCGCCGATCCCGATGACCACCGCGGTGGAACCGGGGCGGAGCAGGTCCAGGGTGGCTCTGATGGAGTGGTAGGGCACGAGGCCCGCGTCGGCGAGCACGGCGGCGAAGGCGGGGTCGAGACCGTCGGCCGGGACCAGCGCGGAAGCATTCACGGCGACGTAGTCAGCCATTCCGCCGTTCACGGAGACCCCCGGCGTCGGGGCGGGATAAAGTCGGTTCCCGGTGTTGCGGCAGGCGTTCTCCTGGCCGGCGACGCACATCCGGCACACGCCGCAGGACCAGACCGGGTGCACGATCACCTGGGAGCCCGGGGAGAAATGCGGGTGGCCGTCGGCGATGTCGACGATCTCACCGGCGATCTCGTGGCCCAGGATCGTCCCGGCAGGAATCATCTGTTCAACCGAGCCGCGGATGTGGATGTCGGTCTGACACACCCCGGCGGCCGTGACCTTGACGAGCGCCTGACCAGCACCGATGACGGGTTTCGGGACCTCCACCCGGCGAACGTCCCGCACCCCGGCAAACTGTATTGCGCGCACGCGCTTCTCCCTGATGTATTTCGGCCGCTCTTTCCGACCGACCGTATGGACGCCGGAGAAAACGAACCGATAAACCGATTCTGGGCAGTCAGGACGACTGTACCGCCTTTGCCGTGTCGCCCGCGACCGGGAGGTCGACGTTCGAGCGGCTCGGTTTCCCTCGAATACACCGGTCGTGATCCTGCTCGCATCGCGGTGACCTCCTCGTCCTGGATGGACACCGCGACCACCCGCGGCATTCCCGGGGAGCCCGCCCGGCCTCGACGGGGCGGGACGGGGCGGGACGGGGCGCGCGTCCCCCCGACGCCTCCTCACCCGCGGCTACGTGCCGGTGCGTGCCGCGGTGATCACCACGGCGGCGTAGCGCATTGTGAAGGCACCGCCCACCGCGTCGACGGCGGCACCGAGGCCTGCCAGCAGGTGCGCGAGGGTGGCCGGCGGGAACCGGCTGTGGCCGCCGAAGGTGGGAACCTGGTCCAGCCACTCGTCCCGGGTGTAGGACTGCTCCCGGTCGAACCGCCACTGCTCCGGGTCACCGAACGCGCCAGACCGGCGGATCCCATCGGCGGCCCTGGTGAACAACGTCGAGTACCCGTCCAGGCCGGGCATCGCCCGGCGGTAGGGCGACGCGTCGAGCAGCACTCGACGGTAGACCGCGCGGAAGGCCTCCGCCAGGCCAGCCGGCGGCTGGCCCACGTTCCAGAACACGGCCAGCCGGCCGCCGGGCTGCAGGACCTGCGCCGCCCTGCTCGCTCCCCCGACCGGATCCACCCAGTGCCACGTCTGCCCCGCGATGACCGCGTCGAATGCGCGGCCGGCGGGGTCCCAGGTCTCGAACGCCGCCACCTCGGCCTCGACCCCGCTTCGCCGCGCCCACTCGGCCATCCGCGCGTCGACGTCGACCCCGAGCACCCGGCAGCCCGCGTCGTGGAACTGCCGGCTGGCGATGCCGGTCCCGCAGCCGACGTCAAGGACGTCGAGGCCAGGGCTGGCGGCGACGATCCGGTCCACCATGACCTCGGGGTAGCGGGGGCGGGCCCGGTCGTAGCGTTGCGGGTCCGCGCCGAACGACTCCGCCATCTGCCGTTGTCGGTGCGGCTGCTGCTCGAAGGACGCGCTGACCCCGGCGGAGGAAGGAACGATGCCGACCGGGGTCGCCCTACGCGACGTGCGCGAGCAGCTTTTCGATGCCGCCGAGCGCATCCTGCTGCGCGACGGTCCGAACGCTCTGACCAGCCGGGCGGTCACCACCGAGGCGGGCTGCGCCAAGGGCGTCCTGCACCGGCACCGTCGCCGACAATCTCACGGGCGCGTTGACGGACCTGTTCGGCTCGGTCGCGCCGGCGATCATCGGCCTCGTCACCGCACGCGACGAGCTGCGCGCCACCCTGCGCCGGACCGGAACGACCGGCGTCCCCGTCCTGGCGGAGGCCACCGCGATGGTCTCCGCCTACCTCGCCGCCGAACACGATCTCCACCGCATCGCACCGGAGGCCGACACCGACACGCTCGCGCTCATGCTGATCGGCGGCGGCCACCTGCTCTTCGCCGGCCGGGACGGCACTGCCCCGGGCGCTGACACCATCCACAAGGTTGTGAGCACGGCCATCGCCGACGTCACCCGATTCGATCGATGACGAGGCCGATCGGTGACGAGGCCGATCGGTGACGAGGCCGATCGGTGACGAGGCCGATCGGTGCGATTGCCGATGGACGTTGGTGTCAGTTCTGCGGATGGGAGGACAGGCGCTGGAGGATAAACGCGGCGCGGGAGTCGAGGTCGGTCCTGGGCAGGCTGATCAGCTGGTAGCCGTGGCGGGTGTAGGCCTCGACCATTGCGTCATGGGTGCGGACGGCCTCGTCGAAGTCCTGGGTGCGTTCGCGGTCATGGGTGAAGATCTCGGGCCAGGGCGGCGCCAGAAAGACTCGATGGTGATAGCGGAACTTCTCCGCGGCGGCGGTCACATGTGCCGGAATCGGCCGGCCGAGTAGCAGATGGTAGCCGACCACGTCGGGTACGCCCCGGTCGAAGAAGACCGGCCCTGCCTGCCGGGTGGCCTGGTGGTGTGAGCTCATCTCCCACGACAGGATGATCTCCGCGAACAGCAGGGAGTCCGCCTGGTGGCGGGCGTTGCCACCGACGGCGATCTGATCGCGGAGAATCTGCCTGCCGGCCTCGGGTACGCAGGGGAACCCTCGGCGCTGGAGCTCGCCGATGAGGGTGGTCTTGCCGGCTCCGGGGCCGCCGGTGATGACGACGAACTCGTCGGGTGTGCTCACGGTGCTCGGATCTCCTTTCGCGGGTGCATACGACGACGGCGGATCCCCTGGTGTGATGCATGGGGAACCGCCGCAGCAGAGGATGGATCTGGCCGGGTCGGCGCGATGGCGCCTTTGCCGCCCAAGGCAGCGGCCGGGCGGTCGGAATGTCGGACGTGACCACGGCGCTGCGGTGTTCGCAGGCGGCGTCGGTCAGCCGGTCGAACTCCTCGGCGGCATCGTGGCCGGCAGGCAGCATACCGATGTCATCAACGATGATCAGGTTTCAGAAGCGTATCCGGAAGACCGGCCGTTGTCGCGGTCGAGCTGGTACGGCTCGCTGGCCGGGGATTCACCCGGGTCGGGGCCGGGACGGGTTGACGGCCGCGTTCTCGTCCGCGTCCGCGACATGCCCACACCGCACACAGACGAACGCGGCCCACGTGGGCCGGTTCTCCCTCGCCACATGCCCACAGGCCGCGCAGCACTGGGAGATGCGGCGGGCGTCAACCTCGACGACGACCCGCCCGACGCTGGCCGCCCTGGCACGCAACACCCCTCTACGACGGGGAGTGCTCCGGGTGAGCCTCGACGAACAGGTGAACACGCTCCGATCCGGTCCCAACGCGACGACCGGCCAGTCGCACGCGGCGCACCGCTCGCGGATGAGCACGTCAAGGCGGGTCCGCACCGGTCCGGATTCCCCTGACGCCTGAAGGCGCACAGTCCCCTCCGGAGGTCTTTGATGGTCGCCGCCCACCTCGCCGCTGACGCCGTCCACAAGGTCATGACCTCGATGATCGCCGGCGTCATCCGACCCGATCGATGACGAATCCCGATCGGTGCGATCGCGGATAGGCGTTGGACAGCCCAACAATTTCCCATCATCCTGACAAACATGTCAGGGAATCTGGGTGGGACCGTCGGCGGGCTGGTTCCAGCGCGCGGCCGCCACCCGGCGCGCGCGACCGCCCCGGCGCGGATACTGACCCGTCGGCGATTCGTCGATTTCGGGATCCTCGCCTCCGCCTGCTGTCGACCCTGCTGATCGGGCCCTCCGTCGCCCCTGCCGGTCCCGCCGTCCCGGCCCGCCCGCCGACCCCGTCGCGGCTTGGCCGACCAGCCCCGCACGTCAACTGCACCGTCGACCTCAGCCGCCCCGCACATCAGGGCGGTGTCTGACCCTGCGCCTGGCGCCAGGGTGCAGGCCGGGGCCGGTCGGCCCCCCCGAAGCACCGCCGCCCTGACCGGGCGAGCGCACCGAGCCACGGCGAACCCGACTCCGAGTCAGACCCGATGCTCCCTGCGGCGCGACAGCGCCACGATCCCGCCCGAGACGGCCTCCCGCGTGCCCGGATAGCGATCAGACGTTCGAAAGGACTGGCGCAATGACCAATGCCACCGCGATCCCCGAGACCGCGTCCCCGCAGGTCGAGTTCATCAGCCTGTCGCACCTCAACCCGTCGACCGAGCTCAACCCGGTGCCCAGCCGCGGCATCGACCTGCCGTACTTCAAGAAGTACGTGCGTGCCCTCGAGGAATCGGGCTACGACTACACCCTGCTGCCCTACGGCTCCAACAGCGCCGACTCGTTCGTCCTCGCCTCCGCCGTCGGCCAGCTGACCGAGCGCCTGCGCCCCATCGTCGCGCTACGGCCGAACACCACGTTCCCGCTGGTGGCGGCGCAGAAGCTCGCGACCCTCGACCAGCTCACCGAGGGCCGCGCCGTCGTCCACATCATTTCCGGGGGTAACGACGCCGAGCAGGCCCGCCAGGGCGACTACCTACCGAAGGACCGCCGCTACGCGCGCACGTCGGAGTTCATCGACCTGCTGCGCCGCGCCTGGACCGAGACCAGCCCATTCAGCCACGAGGGCGAGTTCTACAAGTTCGACGAGTTCGGCCCCGGCTTCGCGCCGTACGGCAGCACCATCCCGATCTCGATCGGCGGGCAGTCCGACGCCGCGTTCGGCGTCGGCGGCGCCAAGGCGGACATCTTCAGCTTCTGGGGCGAGCCACTGGCCGACCTGCGCAAGGAGATCGACCGGGTCAACGCCATCGCCGCCGCGGCCGGCCGCACCGACCGCCCGCGCATCTGGGTGACCTTCCGCCCGATCATCGCCCGGACGGACGAGCTGGCCTGGCGCAAGGCGTTCGACTACGCCGCCCGGATCGAGCAGACCTTCAACGCCGGCCCGGCGCGGGCCTTCCTCAAGGGCGCCCCGCAGAACGTCGGCTCGCAGCGTGCCCTCGCGTTCGCCGAGAAGTCCGAGGTCTACGACCGTGCGCTGTGGACCCGCACCGCGGCCGCGACCGGCGGGCTGGGTGCGTCGACCGCGCTCGTGGGCAGCCCGGAGACGGTCGCCGCCGCGATCCTCGACTACGTCGACCAGGGCGCGAGCCTGGTGTCGATCCGCGGCTACGACACCCTCGCGGACGCCGTCGACTACGGCCGCCACGTCCTGCCGCTGGTCCGCCAGGAGATCGCGCACCGGGCGGCCACCGGGCAGCGCGGCGCCCTCCAGGACACCCATCCCGGCGCCCTCGCCCCCGGTTTCGACGCCGCCGCGCTCGCCGGCGTCCGCTGACGGCAACCCGCACGACGACAGCAACCCGCACGACGACGGCAACCCGCACGACGACAGCGACGGCAACGGACGGGCGACGGCGATGACGGCGATGGGAGTGGACGGACGATGACGGCGGCGGTGGCGGCCGTCCGCGGGCAGGTCGACCGCCACCGCGGCCCGGCACGGGACCGCGGGTGACGCGGGGACCCGACGCGCGGGAGCGGGTCCGAAGCGGGGACGGGACCTTCTGGGTGGGGCTGCGCACGATGCTGGACGGCTCGTTCGCCCATCCGAAGGCGGCCCTGGTCGGCGCCGTCACCGGCGTCGTCAACGGCATCACGATGGTCCTGTCCGCGGCCGCGATCGGCTGGGCCACGGACCATCTGATCGTCCCCGCCCTCGCCGGCGGCCACGTCGGCCGCGCCACCTGGTGGATCGCCGCGGGCGCGATCCTCGGCGTGTCCACCCTGCGTTGGATGACGATCCTGGTCCGGGGCGTCGCCACCGGCCACGTCCAGTACGGCTCGCAGGCCCGCATCCGCCGTGCCGTCGTCCGCCGTTACCTCGAGCTCGACCTGTCGTGGCATCGCCGGCACGCGCCCGGCCGGCTGCTGTCGACCGCCGTGTCCGACGTGGACGCCCTGTGGTCCCCGATGGTCGTCTGGTATTTCGCGCTCGGCATGGTCGTCATGCTCGTCGCCGCGATCGGCCAGATGTTCCGCCACGACCTGGCGCTCGGGCTCGTCGGCGTCGCCCTCATCGGGTCCGTCCTCGGCCTGAACCTGCTCTACCAGCGCCTGCTCGCCGCCCGCGCGCAGGCCGTGCAGGACAGCCGCGGCGAGTTCGCCGCCCTCGCCCTGGAGAGCATCGAGGGCGCCCAGGTCGTGCGGACCCTGGGCATCGCCGACCGCGAACGCGCCCGCGTCGGGGCCGCCGCGGACCGGCTGCGCCGCGCCACCACCTCGATGGGTGACATCAGCTCGCTGTTCGACCCGATCCTGGAGCTGCTGCCGACCGGCGCGATCCTCGCCGTCCTCGCCGTCGGATCTCGCCGCGTCGAAAGCGGCGACCTCAGCGTCGGCGTGCTCGTCGAGGTCGTCTACCTGCTGCTCACCATCTCCATCCCGCTCGTCGTCATCAGCCGCTTCCTCGGCATGCTGCCTCTGTCGGCGGCCGGCCGGTCGCGGATCGCCGCCGTCCTCGGCTCCGCCGAGACCACCGCCTACGGGACGCGTGCCCTGGCCGGCACGGGCCCGCTGGGGCTGGCCGCGCGCGGCGTCGGGCATGTCCAGGGCGGGCGGCACCTGCTCGCGGACATCGATCTGGAAGTCCGGCCCGGCGAGATCGTCGCGCTGGTGGGTGCCACCGGCGCGGGCAAGTCCACCCTGCTGGACCTGCTCGGTCGCCAGGTCGACCCGGCCGAGGGCGTCGTCGAGATCGGCGGGATCGGCGCCCCCGACCTGGCCCGTGGGGAGATCCGCGCGCATCTCGCCGTGGTGTCGCAGACCCCGTGGATGGCCGGCGGCAGCATCCGCGCGAACCTCCACCTCGACGGCCACCCCCGCGAGCGGCGCCCCTATACCGACGCCGAGCTCTGGCGGGCGCTGGGCGCAGCCGGGGCCGACACGCTGGTGCGCGACCTGCCGGACGGGCTGGACACGCGGGTCGGCGAGCGCGGCACCCGGCTGTCCGGCGGGCAGCGTCAGCGCCTGTGCCTGGCCCGCGCCCTGCTGCGCGCACCGCGCGCCATCCTGCTCGACGACGCCACCTCCGCCCTCGACCCGGCGGTGGAACGCGAGGTGCTCGCCGCCGTGGCGGACCTGCGCGGACACACCACCGTGCTCATCGTCGGCGGACGTCCCAGCTCGGTGCTGGTCGCCGACCGGGTCGCGTTCCTGCACGCGGGCCGGCTCGTCGCCGTGGGGACCCACACCGAGCTGCTCGACACCGAACCCGACTACCGGCGGATCCTGCAGGCGTATGCAACGGCGGACGCGATCCATGGCTGACCGCGGCCGCGATGGCCAGGAGCTCACGGGCCGAGAGTTCGCCGGCCAGGAGCTCGACAGCCAGGAGTTCGCCGGCCAAGGGCTCGCCGGCCAAGGGCTCGCCGAGCTGGGCTCGGTCGGGGCGCGCGAGCTCGCCCGCCTGATCCGGTCGACCACCCCGGCAGTGACGGCGGGCCTGCCGCTGACCCTCCTGCTGGCGTTCGTCGCCGGCGCCGGCCGCATCGTGACCGCGCTGACCGTCCAGTACGCCCTCGACCACGGCCTGCTCACCCCGCACCGCGGCACCGCAGACGTCGTCCTGCACGCCGTGCTCGTAGGCGCCGCGGCCACCGTCGCGGCGGTGCTCGCCTCCTGGTGGCTCAACCGGCGGCTCTACCGCCGCACGGAGGCCGCCCTCGCCGAACTACGCACGGGCGGTATCGCCCGCATCCACGAGATCGCCCCCGAGACGTTCGCGGGGCTCACCGGCGCCGACCTCGTCACCCGCCTCACCAGCGATCCCGAAGCGGTCACAACCTTCGTGCAGAACGGCGGCGTCCTGCTGCTCGTCAACGTCACCCAGATGGTCATCGCCGGCGTCCTCGTGGCGCTCTACTCCTGGCAGCTCGCGCTGCCCGTGCTGGGCCTGGCGGCGGTGCTGTTCGTCGGCATGCGCCGCCTGCAGACGCTGGTCGCCCGTCGTTACGCCGCCGTACGCGAGAGCGTCTCAGCCCTGCAGTCCACCGTCGGCGAGGCCGTCACCGGCATCGGGGTCATCCGCTCGACAGGCACCGAGAAACGGACCCGGGTCGGCGTCGACCGGGCCGTCGAGGGCACGGCGGCGGCCCAGCGCCACACCCTCGTGCCGCTGAACACCAATGCCGCCCTCGGCGAGATCGCCATCTCGGTCATGACCGCGTTCGTGGTCGTCGCCGGGGTCCGCTGGTCGACCGCGCACACCCGGTGGGAGCCGACGCTGCACCTGTCGGCCGGCGAGCTGGTCGCGATGCTCCTGCTCGTCAGCTTCTTCGTCCGCCCCCTGCAGGCCCTCGTGCAGATGCTCGGGGAGATCCAGAACGCCGTCGTGGGGTGGCGCCGCGCGCTGGAGATCCTCGCGACGCCGTCGGGCGTGGTCGACGGCGCCAACGCGCGCGAGCTGCCCGCCGGACCGATCGCGGTCGAGCTGCACGACGTCGCCGCCGCCTACGGAGCGGGCCCGCTCGTCGTGGAGCACCTGACCGTCGCCATCTCCCCCGGCGAACATGTCGCCGTGGTCGGCGAGACCGGCTCCGGCAAGAGCACCCTCGCCAAGCTGCTCACCCGCCAGATCTCGGCGCGCGGCGGCCGCGTCCTGCTCGGCGGCATCCCCGTCGGCCGGGTGTCGGAGGCGTCGTTCCAGCGCCGCGTCGCGATCGTCCCGCAGGACCCGTTCCTGTTCGATGCCACGATCGCCGAGAACATCGTCGTCGGAGTGCGCGGCGACAGCGACGTGCGCAGCGACAGCGACGTGCACAGCGACAGCGACGTGCTCGACGAGATCGTCTCCTCGCTCGGCCTGCACCCGTGGCTCGACACGCTGCCGGACGGCCTCGACACCCGCGTCGGGGTCCGGGGCGAGCGCCTGTCGGCCGGCGAACGCCAGCTTGTCGCCCTCGCCCGCACCGCGCTGCTCGACCCCGACCTGCTCGTGCTCGACGAGGCGACCAGTGGCGTCGATCCCGCCACCGACGTCCGGGTCCAGCGCGCGCTCGCCGTGCTCACCGTCGGGCGCACCACCGTCTCCATCGCCCACCGCATGGTGACGGCCGAGCACGCCGACCGCGTCCTCGTCCTCGACCGCGGGCACCTGGTCCAGAGCGGACGCCACGCCGACCTCGTCCGGGTTCCCGGCCGCTACGCCGAGCTGCACGCCGCCTGGGTCGAGCACACCTCCCCAGGCGACGCACCCCGCGCGGCCTTCCCCCGTCAGAAGGAGAGCACCTCGTGACATCCCCCGCGATCGACACCGCCGCCCCAGCCGGCGCCGCGACCCCGAACACCGGCGCCGCGACCAGCGCCGTGGAGACGCATACGCCACGCCGGCTCCGGCTCGGCTTCAACGCGCGGATCGCCTTCCCGACCGGGCAGGCGGGCGCCGCGCTGCGCGACGGCATCGAGCTGTTCCGCGTCGCCGAGCAGCTCGGCTACGACGCCGGCTGGGTCTACCAGCGCCACTTCGACAACTACCTCGCCTCGCCGATGGTGTTCCACGCGGCCGTCGCGCAGCACACCGAACGCATCGGCCTCGGCACGGCCATCATCGGCATGCGCTACGAGGACCCGGTGCTGCTGGCCGAGGCCGCCGGCACGGCCGACCTGCTCAGCGCCGGGCGGTTGCAGCTCGGCCTCGGGACCGGCCAGGGCGGCTTCGACGCCGTCTTCGGCCAGACGCCGAACGACGGGCGCGCCCAGTCCCAGGACCGGCTCGCGGCGTTCCTGCGCGCCGTCCGCGGCGAGCGGGTCGGCGAGATCACCGACGCCGAGGGGCTGCTCCCCGCGGGCACCGAACTGTTCGTCCGGCCGACGAGCCCCACGCTGCCCGAACGGATCTGGTACGGCGGCGGCTCGGTCGCCTCCGCCGAACGGGTCGGCCGGCAGGGCCTGCGGCTGCTGCTGAGCACCATCCTCAGCGGGCAGATCGACGACTACGGCGCGGAGCTCGCCCGGGCCATCGAGGCCTATCGCGGTGCTCACCCCGGCACGTCGCCGTCGCGGGTCGCCGTCGCGCGCTCCGTGCTGCCCGCCACCTCGCCGGAGCTCGCCCGCGTCTACGCGGCCTACGACGCCGAGCGGCGCACCCAGGGGCCCGCCGCCTCCCGCCCGGCCGGGGCGCTGGCACCCGTCGCGGCCCCCACCTCCCGGTTCACGATAAGCCCCGTGCACCACGGCGACCCCGCCGCCGTCGTCGACGAGCTGCTCGCCGACCCGAGCGTCCCGCTCGCCGACGAACTCATCGCGTTCCTACCGCCCGCGTTCGGGCTGCGGGAGAACCTGCGGCTGCTCGAGGACCTCGCCGAAACCGTCGCCCCCCACCTCGGCTGGACCCCGGCCACCCAGGCCACCGCCGGCTGATCATCAGCCTCGGGGCTGGCAGCCGGCCGCGGTTCGCCGGGTGCGACCCCACCGGCCGGAAGATCCGCGGCGATCCCCGACCGGCCCATGGTCGATCCCGGTCGTTCTAACCTCGTCCACATGACTAGCTCGGACCGCGAACGGCTGCGAGCCACCTTCACCGAGGACGCCGAGCTCTACGACCGGGCACGGCCGGGATATCCACCCCGGATGTTCGACGATCTCACCGGGATGGTCGGGCTCGGGGCGGGGTGCCGCGTGCTGGAGATCGGCTGCGGGACCGGCCAGGCCACGGTGCCGCTCGCACGGCGAGGATGCCGAATCGTGGCGGTCGAGCTGGGCCCGCAGATGGCCGCGGTGGCCCGCCGCAATCTCGCCGGCTACCGGGACGACGTGCAGGTCCTCGACGCCGCGTTCGAGGACTGGCCGCTGCCGGCGGAGCCGTTCGACGTGGTGTTCGCTGCGACCGCGTTCCACTGGATCGACCCGGCCGTGCGGGTCGAGAGGTCGGCGGCGGCGCTACGTCCCGGCGGGGCGCTGGCCACCGTAGCGACCAGCCATGTCGCCGGTGGCACCGAGGGGTTCTTCGTCGAGGTGCAGAACTGCTACGAGCGCTTCGACCCGAAGACCCCGCCGAATCTCCGGCTGTCGACCGCCGACGAGATCGTCGAGGACGACGAGGAAATCACTCGGTCCGGCCGCTTCGACGCCGCGACGTTCCTTCGCTACGAGTGGGAGCTGCACTACACGAGCGCGGAGTACCTCGACGTCCTGCGCACCTACTCCGGCCACCGCGCCCTGCAACCCGCCGCCCGACGCGACCTTCTGCACTGCATCGAACATCTGATCGAGCACAACTACGAAGGCGGCATCACCAAGCGCTACCTGACCGAGTTGCGCGTGGCGCGCCGCAGGAAGTGAGCCACGCGGCAGCCGGCCGGCGGAGGGTCGGCCGGCCGGCGGAGCGTCGGCCGGCCGGTTGCTCAGCCGAGGACGACGACGCGCCGCGGGTGCAGCACGGCGGTGGTGCGCTCGGTGTCGAGGGCGCTGAACCGGGCGAAGTCGACGTTGTAGCGGTCCGTGATGCGGGCGAGGACGGTCTTGTCCGGATCGGGTACGAGCTCGACGTCGGCGCGGATCTCCAGCGTGCGCCCCGAGTTCGCGGGGTCGACCAGGAACAGGGTGGCCACCGGGTTGCGACGCAGGTTCACGAGCTTTCGCCGCGTACTGATCATCGAGACCTTGATCGTAGGTCCGTCGGGCAGGAACCAGACCGCGGTCGCCTGCGGCAGACCGTCGGCGCCGATCGTCACGAAGACGGCGGTCAGCGCAGAGTCGAGCAGGTCGTGGTGGGAGGCCGGGAATTCGGCCGTCTCGGGTGTGCTCACCCCTGTATGCCTACCCGTTCGGCCCGCCACACGCGACGGCGGGGGCCGGCACAGCCGAAACGGCGACGGGACCGGCGGTGTGGTGATCGAGCTCCCCGAGCTCGATTCCCGCGCCCGGCCGTCCCCGGGCAGGCGACCGCCGAAGCGGGATAAGGCCACGCAGACGCGATCCGGGGCAGAGTTTATCGGGCATAGGTCTGCCGCATGCATCCATAGTGGATTATCTGGTCGGTCGGCGGCCGCGTCGAATCCGGCGACCGGCCTGCGACGTCACGGGAAACGGGATTTGCCAGGCGTCTGTGACCCCACTAAGCTGGCATCAAAGCCCGAATAGTGGGCGTCCGGACAAGAAATGAGGCGACCTTGATGGCGCGCGAGGTAATTTCGCTCATAAATGTGTGGTGCGACAACGCCGGCCGCCACGCCAAGGACAAGGTCGCGGCGACCCAGACGGCGGCTCTGGCGTATGACGGAAGACTGGTCAGGCTGGATCTGTGCGACGAATGCCGCGACGAGGTGGCGTCCGTACTCGGCGAGTACGCGGAATACGGCGAGACGGTCGATGTCGCCCGCAACGCCAAGATCGATACGGTGTGGACGACGGTGGAGCAGAACGACGCAATCACAACACCCGAGATCCGAAACGAGGCAAGCCGTCCGGCGCCCGCCCGAGCCAGGATCCGCCGTCCCCACCAGAGCACGTCCGTCAGCGAGGTCCGCGCGTGGCTGCGGGACCACGCCGACGAGCACGGGCTGACCGTGCCGGAGCGGGGGCCGCGGCTGTCGGGCGAGCTCAAGGCCGCCTACGACCGGGGGCACGGCTGGGACGAGATCGACGGCGCCTGGCGCCCGGCGCCGTCAGAGGCCGGCGGTGAACCCGCGGACACCGAGCACCCCAGCCAAGACTGACCGGCGGTGGGTTTCTCCCCCGGTCTGTCCGCGGCGCCCCTGTTCCGCCGTGGACCGGCCGCTACGAGGCAGTGACGATGTCGGAGCGCAGCGGGCCGAGAACAGCGGCGATCTCGCCGGCGGCTTCGGCCGGGACGCCGACGCTGGTGAATGCCGCGAGCAGATGGCCCACCACCCCGTCGAAGTTGGTGCCGGTGACTCCGAGGGTGGCGTGGACCGAAGTCATTTC
This sequence comes from Frankia gtarii, assembly GCF_025403375.1. GTDB lineage: Bacteria > Actinomycetota > Actinomycetes > Frankiales > Frankiaceae > Frankia > Frankia gtarii. The sequence goes on along the minus strand of NZ_JAMPTM010000002.1, from coordinate 10,750 downwards.
CCCGCCCTGGTAGATCTCGGGACCACCAAGCGCCGAGCCGATGAATTCCTGCTGGTTCGCCTTGAGGCTGGCCAGGTCCCGGCCCTCGAAGAACGATACGAGGTCCGGGTCGGCCAACACCCGGACGTAGAACTCGTCGACCGCGGCCTTCACGGCCTTCGCGCCACCAATATCCTGGTAGATACTCATCAGAGGTCTCCCTTTCGCAGTAGTGGCCCGATCCGGGATCGATGGCCATGTTTCCCGCATGGCTGCGCCGCTGACTAACTGGTGGGTTCACTCAACCGCAGGAGAATCCTGCGGCCCAAGAGTCGAATGGTCACTCAGCGCAGAAGAACGGCAGGCAGGAGCGGGCCGCCTGACTCCTTCCGCCGCCCGATCGTTGGCCGGGGCCAACCTGGAGGCGCGCACCGGCCTGCCGCCGACGAAAGATCAACAAATGGCCGACCGGTTACGATTGTCGACAGCCGCAGACCGTCCATCAGCCTGGGGGCCCCGACACCATGACAGCAACGACCGGCACGACCGGTATCCGCGCGCAGTCTCAGGACGCGGGGCTGGCCGAGGCGCTGGTCGACCTGTCGCATCACGTCCTGCACCTGTTCGCCGACGCCGGCCGCGAGGACAGGCTCAGTCAGCAGCAGGTCGAGCTGGTCTGCGCGGTCATCGTCCGCGGGTCGGTCGGCATGACCGAGCTCGGCCGGCTGCTGCACGTCGAGAAGTCGAACCTGAGCAATCTGGTCGACCGACTCGAACAGCGGGGCCTGGTCGTCCGCACCAGGGACCCCAACGACCGGCGGGCCACCCAGGTCACCCTCACCGACGAGGGCACGGCCGTCGCGATGAGGGTCTACCACGATGTGACCGGGCGGGTGCGGCGGCTGCTCCAGCGGCTGCCCCTGGACGACCAGCACAACCTCGCCGCGGTCGTGCGGAAGATCGTTAGAGACGAGCCGGCCTAGTGTCGGTCCACCGGTTCCCGTCTCGAAGACTCGACGTTGGGGCTGGTGTCGTGTGCGTCAGGCGGAGTACGAGCGCAGGGCACGGGCGTCCCTGAGGGCAACGGCCCACCGTCGATCCCGGCCGGGTCGACGACGTCCACATCGAACAGGCCGTAGGCGCGGGCCTGATCGACGAACCAGGTCGCGATGGCGGTACCGGTCCGCCCCTCGCGAACCGAACCGATGATCACGACTAACCGCGGTCATTGTTCCGACATGGGCCTGCTTCCTTCGGGCCTCGGGGCGGGAATGGTGGAGCCGGCCGACGGCTCATGCGGTCAGCTGCGGCCGGCCCACCGAACCGGCGTGGGTGTGGATGCGGTACTGGTTCGTATCCACACCCACGCCAGTACGCACCGCTATGGTGCCGTCACCCGCGCTCGATCGCGGCCCGCACCGCCGGAACGACTTCGTGAATCCAGCGTCCAACCGTGAGATCGGCCGGGGTCGGGTCATCGACCCGATGGTGGATGAATCCGGACGCCCCGAAGTCGAGCACCGCGGTGACGAGTTCGTCGACCCATTGACTCACCGATCCTCCCAACCAGCGACCGTTCTCTTCCCGGGTGACGGCCAGCGGTTCGTCGGTGATGCGGCCGGTGACGTTGTAGATGGTGGCGATGTCGCCCGGCTGCCTCCCCGCGGCCAGCGCGGCCTCGTCGATGACGGGACGTGACCAGGCGACCCTGTCGCTGCGCCAGTCCGCGGCGTGGCCGGGAACGACGCCGAGGCCTGGAATCCAGCCGTCCGCGACCCGGCCGGTGACGGCGAGCGACTTCGCGCCGACCGAGCCGGTCCAGATCGGCGGAGTCGGTACCGGCGCGGGGACCAGTCCCTTGACCTGGTAGAACTCACCGTCGAACTCGACGGGGTCGCCGCCGCCGGAGAGGGCTCTGATCACCAGGATCGCCTCCTCCAGCGCCCGAACCGCCTCGGGGGGAGACAGCCGGCGGACGCCAAACCTGGTGATCTCGTCCCACAGCCCGCCGGCACCGATTCCGAGAGCGATCCGCCCACCCGTCAGCTCTGACAGGGAGGTGAGGGCGCGGGCCAGCTGCGGGGCCGGGCGAGTGGGCAGATTGGTGACGCTGACGTAGGCCCCGACGCGGGAGGTGCGGCCGAGAAGCACTCCCACGGCGGCGTAGGCGTCGATGCGGTCGGCGTGGTACGGGTGGTCGGAAAGGGTGACGAAGTCCAGGCCACCGTGGTCGGCCGCCTCGGCATGACGCTGCCGCTCGGCCGTCGCTGTCAGCGCCGTGCTCAGGCCGGTACCGAACACAACCCGCGGGCGGGCCGCCCGCGAGTCGTCCTGCCCGGCGCTCATCGGCTGATCCACACGCTGTGCAGGGTGGGATGGCCGGACGGGTTGAACTCCAGTCCGTGGAGCCTGGGCGAGAACGCGAACTCGATCACGTAGTTCACGACCGGAATGACGTCGGCGTTCTGCGCCAGCAGGCGCTGCGCGCTGGCGACCAGTTCCTTTCTCTTGGCCTGGTCCGTCGTGGCAGCCTGCTGATCAAGAAGCGTATCCAGCGTGGACGGGGCGATCCGGTAGGAATTGATCAGCTTGGTGGAGAACTGAGTACGCAGGATGTCCGGGTCGGGACGCTGCGCGCTGGCGATCAGGATGTCGTAGGATCCTGACTGCTGAACGTTGTTCACGTCGGCGACCGGAATCTCCTTGATCTTGATTCCGATACCGACGTCCTTCAGCTGCTGTTGAATGAGTTCGATCTCCGGGTCGACGCTGCTGATGGCCCCAGGATTGCCGATGGTGATCTCGAGCGGAACGCCGTCCTTGGTCCGAATCCCGGCACCGTCGGCCCGCCAGCCGTCGGCCTCAAGAATTGACTTGGCCTTGGCCGGGTCGAACGTGATGAACTCGGACTGGTCGGCGTATCCCGGTGTCGTCGGCGACAGGATGCTCGTGGCCGCGGTAGTTCCAGACGGGAACAGGCCGGCGATGGCCTTCCGGTCGATCCCGAACGCGACGGCCTGACGAACCTTGACATCCTTCAGGAGGGGGGCCGCGTGGTTGACCCACAGTGCGTTCGTGCCGGCCAGGGTGATTGGCCTTAGCGTCTTACCCGCGGCCTTCAGTGCCGGTTCGTCGGAGCGGATCACATTGGCGATCAGATTGACCTGGCCTGATTCAAGAGCGCCGGTCCGCGCTCCGTTCTCGGGCACGATCTGGAAGATAAGCTTGTCCAGATAGGCCTCGCCGCTCTTCTTCCACAGGGAAGATCCCCAGTTATAGCCCTTACGTTTCACGAGTGTGATCGACTGGTTTGGCCGGTAGCTGGACAGGGTGAACGGGCCTGAGCCCACGACGCCCTCCGAGCAGCGCTGGGCCGGGGTCTTCGCGAGGCTGGCCTGGGCGATCAATCCCAGGGAAGGCGTCGACGTCGCCTGAAGGAAGGCGGCGTTGGGCTGGCGGAACTTCACCTGCGCGGTGAGGCTGTCGACCACGGTCGTTCCGGCGTAGCCGGTCAGGTAGGTCACACCGAGACTGGCGAGGCCCTTGAGCTTCGTGGTGACTGCGTCGAAATTGGCCTTCACCACCGACGCATCGACGGGCGTCCCGTCGCTGAAGGTGGCGCCGCTTCGAAGGTGGAACGTGAACGTCGTGGCGTCCGCACTGACATCCCAGCTCCGCGCCAGCCAGGGTACGGTCTGCCCGGTGCCGGGATTCTGGTCGGTCAACGAATCGACTGTCTGGCGCAGCGAGTACAGCGTGTCCCCACTGCGGACCTGCTGCGGGTCGACGCAGCCGACATCGGTACCCACGGCGATCGCCAGGGTGCCTCCGACCTGGCCGGGACCGTTGGAGGAGGCCGCCGCGGCGCTGCCGGAGGACCCGGAGCTGCTGCTGCCACAAGCGCTCAAAGCGGCCGCGAGAAGGGCTGCGGTCAGGACAAGCGGGCTCATGCGGCGCGATCCCCGGCGCGGTGAACTCAGTGCGGGCAAGGTTTCTCCTGATGTGTACAGCACGGCGCCACGAACAGATCCGCAGGGTGCTGAGAGGATGGTTTATTTCGCCCGGTTGTCCAGGCGGACGTCCAGCTCAATTCAGGGCGAAGACGTACGTGACGAGGCCGGGCCGCAGCCGGCCGGCGGGCATGACGGTGGTGAACAAGCCGAGGTTGAGATCGGTGGTGAGCGCGGGCACGGCCGCGTCAGGCATTGACGGCCGTCTCAGCCGTCTCGGCCGCGGTCGGCTGCGGCACGGCCGAGGTGGTACCGAGACCGGACAGGTGAGGCAGGATCTCGGAGGCGACCAGCTCGGTTGCCTTCTGCACCTCGGCGTAGGGGATTCCGCCGAGGTCGATGGCCAGCAGGTGCAGGTCGTGCCCCCACAGCTCGTGCAGCCGTCCGAGTTTGTCGAGAGCCTCGGCCGGGCTGCCACAGATCGCCGGCCCGTCCGGGCTGATATGGGCGTCGAAATCGAACGGACCGCGGGCCGCCCCGGCCCCGTTCGCCGACAGGTAGTTGTTGATGTACTCGGACCACAGCGAGCGGGCGGCCTGGGATGTGCGCGCGACGAAGAAGTGGCTGGCCGCCCCGAGGCGTCCGGGTGGGTCGGTCCGCCCGGCCAGCCGCCATTGCCGGCGGTAGTCGCCGAAGACGTCGACGTAGTCGACAGGTGGCCGACCGATGGTACCGACGACTACCGGCAGCCCGTGCTCAACGGCGAGCGGGACGGACTCGGAGCCGACTCCGGCGCTCAGCCACAACGGCGGCCTGGACTGAGTCAGTCGAGGCTGCAGACTCACCTGATCCAGGGGTGGTCGGAACTGCCCGGTCCAGGTGACCTGGTCCTCGTTCCACAGCCGCAGCAGCAGTTCGACGTTCTCCCGCTTGCGGACGGCCTTGCTGGCGGGTTCCTGCCCGAACACCGTCCACGCCTGCGGGTAGAAGGATCCGCCGGCGACCAGCTCCAGCCGCCCGTTGGAAAGAAGATCGACCAGGGCGTAATCCTCGGCAACCAGCACCGGGTCGCGGTTGGCGAGCAGGGTGGTGCCGGTAGCCAGCCGGATCGAGCTGGTGTGCTCGGCGATCGCGGCCAGTACGACCGCGGGCGAAGGGATCACATCGCGCTCGCCGAAATGGTGCTCGCCTAAGGCATACCAGGCGAAACCAAGCTGCTCCGCGGCCTCCGCCGCGCTCACCACATCGCGCAGCCGTTGCCGCTGACTGAGCAGGGTGCCCGTATGCGGGTCGGGTAGCAGGCTACCGAAGGTAATCAATCCAAAATCCACGATGTGTCCCCCATCGGTCGGGTGAATCGCTCGTCAACTCGCGTGTCCCGGACACCCGCCCTACTTCGAACCGACACCCCGACCAGGGATGGCGGCGAGCAGTTCGCGCGTGTACTCGTGAGTCGGATCGGTGAACAGTTCCTCGGTGCCGCGCTGCTCGACGATGCGTCCCGCCTGCATGACCGCGACCTCGTGGGCGATCTGCCGGACGACCGCCAGATCGTGCGAGATGAACAGGTACGCCACACCGAGCTCGCTCTGCAGTTCGGCGAGCAGCGCCAGCACCTGCGCCTGCACGGAGAGGTCCAGAGCGGAGACCGGCTCGTCGCAGACGACCAGCGCGGGGTTCAGGGCCAGCGCGCGCGCGATCGCGACCCGCTGGCGCTGACCGCCCGACAGCTCCGCCGGACGACGGCTGATCACCGTCGCCGGCAGGGCGACGCGGTCCAGCAACTCGCGGACGCGAGCCAACCGGGCGGCCCGATCCCCCACTTTGAAGACCCGCAGCGGCTCGCTGACCACCTCACCGATGGACAACCGAGGGTCGAGCGACGCGTACGGATTCTGATAGATCAGCTGCGCCCGGCGCCGCAGCTGCCGAAGCTGCTCACCGCGCGCGGCGGTGGCGTCCAGACCGCCGAAGAGGATCCGACCCGCGCTCGGATCGGTCAGCCGCAGCAGGAGGCGAGCGGTGGTGGACTTGCCCGAGCCTGATTCACCCACCAGCGCGAGGGTCCGCCCTCGATGAATGGTGAAGCTGACGTCGTCGACGGCGCGAAGCGCCCGCCGCGGGCCGCTGGTGTGCGGCAGAGCGAAGTCCTTGACCAGATGGGCCACGGCCGCGACCACCTCGACACTGGATCCCGCCGGAGCCGGGACAGCCCCTTGCGCCGGGACAGCCCCTTGCGCCGGGACAGCCCCTTGCGCCGGGGCGACCGCCTGAGCCGGGACGGCCCCCCGGACCGGGACAGCAGCCTGGGCCGGGACAGCAGCCTGGGCCGGGACAGCCGCCGTCCTGGACGCCGACACCCTGGAATAGGTGATGTTGAGACTCGGCGCGCTGGCCAGCAACCGGCGCGTGTACTCGTGCTGGGGGTTGTCGAGGATCTCGCGGGTGGGTCCGGCCTCGACCGCGCGTCCCTTCGACATCACCACGATGCGGTCCGCCCGGTCGGCCGCGACGCCCAGGTCATGGGTCACCAGCAGAATTGCGGTGCCCGATTGCGCGGTCAGCTGCTGGAGATGGTCGAGAATGCGGCGCTGCACGGTGACGTCCAGGGCGCTGGTCGGCTCGTCAGCGATGATCAGCTTCGGCTCGGCCGCAATGGCGATGGCGATCAGGGCGCGCTGGCGCATTCCACCGGACAGCTCGTGCGGATACTGGCGAGCACGAGTGGCCGGGTCGGGAAGGCCGGCCCGTTCAAGGACCTCGATCGCGTCGGCGAGGGCGGCGCGGCGCGTGGAGAGGTGATGGATACGCAGCACCTCGGCCACCTGCTCACCGATGCGTTGGACCGGGTTCAGGGAGACGCCGGGATCCTGCGGTATCAGGCTGATCGCGGCGCCGCGCACGGTCCGCAGTTCTCGCTCCGACATTCCGGTGAGCTCGTCCGAACCGAAGCGCACGCTGCCGGCGTCGATACGGGCGGTGTCCGGCAGGAGCCGGATGATCGCGTGCGAGGTGGTGCTCTTGCCCGATCCCGACTCTCCGACAACGGCGACGACCTCACCGCGGCGCACATCCAGGTCGATGCCGCGCACGGCGCGGATGTACCCGTGGTGTGTGCGATAGGAAACCGACAAGTTCCGAACCTGAAGCAGCGTTCTCTCCTCGTCGGGGCCGTCGATCGTCGCCCCCGTCATCGGTGCCGCACCCATTCGCCGTCCAACGCGCGGGCTATCCGGTTGGTGGCCAGCACCGTCGCCACGATCGTCAGTCCAGGCAGCGCGGTCAGCCACCAGGCGTTGGCCAGATAGTTCCGCCCCGTAGCCACCAACGTCCCCCACTCCGGCGCCGGCGGCGGCGCGCCATAGCCGAGAAAGCTCAGCGAGGACACAGCCAGGATCGCGGCCCCGAAATCGAGTGTGGCCAGCACCAGCACCGGGCCGATCGAGTTGGGCAGCACGTGCCGCCACAGCACGAAGTACCAAGGGGCACCGCACGAGCGCGAGGCCTCCACGTAGGTCGCGTGCCGCACCCGGAGCACCTCGGCCCGCATGACCCGGGCGAACCCGGCGACGCTTGCGATGCCAACCGCGATCGCGACCTTCACCGTTCCATAACCCAACGCGGTCACCATCGCCAAGGACAGCAACAGCGCCGGAATCGAGAGCAGCACATCCACGAAGCGCATCAGCAGGCCTTCGACCCAGTGCCCCGCGCATCCGGCCACGAGCCCGAGCAGGGCACCGACGACGAAGGCGACCGCGACGGCGATCAGAGTCGCCTTCAATGACAGCTGTGCCCCGTGCACGACGCGGGAATACTCATCCCGTCCCAGCGCGTCCGTGCCGAACCAGTGCGCCGCGCTCGGTCCGCTGAAGCTGTCGGACGGGATGCCCCGCAGCGGGTCCCGCGCACTGAGCCATCCAGGCCAGAACGCGGCCACGAGAACCATGATCACCAGGAGGATCGAGAACACCAGGCCCGGACGGCGCACGAAGAAGCGGGCCGCTCGGTGCACCCGGGCACCAAGACGCGGCTGAGTCTCGACGGCGACGGCGTCGAGACCGGAGTCGACGGCGGTGTCCGTATCCGTGTCGGTGTCGACGTCGACGTCGCGTTCGACGGTCACCGCGGCCTGTCCGGCCACCTCGTTGATCATGTTGCGGCCCCCGCGATCGCCCCTCGCGAACCGGGGGCCGCGATGATGCGCGGATCAAGCAACGGGTAGGCCAGGTCAATCGCGAGGTTGAGCAGGACGAAAACCAGCGCTCCGAACACGACCACGCCCTGCACGAGTGGGATGTCCTGCGTGGTCACCGCGCCCGCGGTGACCCGGCCCAGGCCCTCCCGGGAGAAGACGGTCTCCACGACCACCGAGTTGGCCAGCAGCTGCCCGCCGATCAGTCCCACCACCGTCAGCGTGGGCAGTGAGGCGTTACGCAGGGTGTGGCGCAGGTGGATGCGCAAGCGGCTGGCTCCTTTCGACTGCGCGGTCTGCACATAAGGCTCGTCCAGCGCCGCCAGCAGGCTCTTGGCCAGCACCTGCGCCACCAACGCCCCGGGCGGGATGGCCAGCGTCACGGCCGGCAACACCAGCCCGCGCAATCCGTTGTCGCCGAATGCCGGGAACAGCCCCACCCGGAAGGAGAGCAGCTCGATGAGCATCAACCCGACCCAGAAGGTCGGCATCGACATGCCCAGCGACGGGAGGGAAAGCAGCACCTGCCGCAGCCAGCGCCGCCGCGTGTAGCTGGCCGACACCGCCAGGGCGCCGCCGATCAGCACCGACAGCAGCATGGCCAGTCCGGCCAGCGCGAAGGTCCGCGGCAAAGCGCTGGCCAGCGTCGCGGTGACAGAGCGCCCTGTCGACACCGAATTCCCGAAATCGCCTCGAACGGCCTTGCCGAGATAGTCGATGTACTGTACGAGCACCGGCTTGTCGAAGCCGTACTGGTGGCGAAGCTCAGCAAGCTGGGCAGGACTGACCGTGGTCGAGTCCACCCCCCCGCCGAACATCGCCGCGACCGGGTCACCGGGCAGGTAGTACAGCACGAAGAACGAGACTGTATACGCGGCCCACAGCACACCGACGGCCTGCACCAGACGCCTCGCTACGTAGCGACGCATCGCCGAAACCGCGTCGTCCGCCGGCAGGTCGCCGTGATTCCCGGCAGGCGGAAGACGCCCGCCGATTCAGTGTGCGGACACACGTCGTCTCCTAGCTCAGAACCGAGGATGAATGGTCGGTGATGCCGGACCGAGGCGACGCGGCCTTCTACGCCGTCGGGCTTGACCGCCCCGGGTAATCGTGAATAGACCACCCGGCACACCGGGCATCCGGTGGGGGAAAAGTGGGCGCCGAGGCCGATCCAGCGCCAGCTTCAGGCGACCTGGCCGACGAGCCCGGAAACCAGGGGCGTCGACGTTGGACACAGCGAGCTCTGCACCCGCGCGAAGTCGACGTGACGACGCAGGTAGGTGTTCAACGATCGCACCACGTGATACCCCCCGCGTCGCTCGCTCGCACCAGCCTGGAGGCCACGCCCGAAAACCCCGATTCCGGGTCGTCGCCTGATGAGCCGACGACAGCTACACGTATCTTGCCCGCGGCGCTGCCCGCTCAAGGATTGACAGGGAAAATCTCCCCCTTGTCACTCAAATAAGTGTAGATTGCTCCATGAACTGTTGTCAACGTGAACTTTGCACGGAGGGCCTGGTCGGCCTCCTGCGGGGGTGCGATCGGTTCACCGCCCCGATCGGTGCCGGCGGACGCCCGTACCCCTGGCGCCGGGCTCAGGCCGGGTGGAACGTCACCTCGACGGGGCGGGCGCCGCGGGGATCGTCCGTCCGGCGGGCGAGGTCCCGGTCGAAGACCCGGCCGACGGAGTTGCCCGCCAGATCCTCCAGGACGGGATCGACGGCGAGCAGGTGCGGCCCGGGCGCCCAGCCGTGTCGGGGGGTCAGCTGCCACGACCGCTCCTCGGCACCGACGTCCGCGACGCCTTCGACGGGCCGACCATCGGGCCCGGCGACGCGCAGGCAGCGGGCCACCAGGCCGTGATCGAGCGGCCGGTCGAACCCGATCCGAAGCGGCTCGGCGGTGCCGACGGGCGGAACGTGCAGGGCCCAGGCGTTCGGGTCGACGTGGCGGCGCTCGTCGTCGGCGACCTGCCAGCGCCGCTCGGCCCCGGCCCGCAGCCGGCAGCCGCGGGCGTCGCGGAACCCGTCGTCGACCACCAGCCGAAACGGCGCGCCGGACCGCAGCGGGTAACCGGCCTCGCGGTGCGGCACGAGGCCGCGTTTGATCCGGGCCGGGTCGAGCAGGACGGTGAGCCGGCGCCGGCCGGCGTCCCACAGCTCCTGGTCGGTCGCCAGCAGCGCCCCTGCCAGGACATCACCGGCGTCGTCGACGAGCCGCACGTGGGCCGCCGTCCGCCCCTCGCTCATCGGCGCGCTGAACCAGACGTAGCCGCGCAGCAGGTTGCGTGGCACGGTCGTCGCGCTCGGGTAAATGGCGAGCACCTCGGTGGTGGCCGCCTCGTCGGCGCGGGCGCGGGTCAGCTCGGCCACGACCGACCCGTCGACGGTGACGATGTACGCGGTGCCATCGAGGAAGGGGAAGCGCGGCAGGAAGCAGGTGTCGGGGCCGTCGCGGAGCAGCCGACCGGCCATCGGTGGGGCCGTGCCGAGCACGACGGCGGTGGCCGGGTGGATCCGCACCTGCGCACGCGGCACCAGCCCGACCAGCCGGATGCAGTCGGCCTCGCCGTACCGCGACCACGCCGCGGTGACCCCGCTCTGGTCGACCATGCCCGCCTGCCGCC
>NZ_JAMPTM010000029.1 GCF_025403375.1 Frankia gtarii | reverse complement strand
GCGGGAGGGCATGTCCGGTCAGGGCGCCCCGGTCCGTTCCCGCGACAGAATCCCGTTGATCGTCTGACGGTGGTCCGCCCACCGGCCACCACGACCACCCGTCCTGGGCAGCAGCGGCTCAATGCGCAGACAGATGCTGCGGTGGTCGACGTCGAAGGCCCGCCCCGGTAAACCGCGCAAGCCCGGCCAACGTCCAGTGCCCCACCGAAAGGCCGGGCGATCCCGGCCTCGCGTCGGGGCACCATCCCGGGCGAGCTGTGATCGTCAGGAGAGAAGGAGGCCCGCGGTGATGAGCAGCAGCACCGCCGTGAGGCCGTGAATGGCGTACGCGGTGACCTTGGGTCCCTGGTGGCGCAGCACAATCAGTGCGTCGCCTATCGGGACAACGGTGATCATGAGCATGAACCACCCGACCGCGTGTTGGGTCGAGGCGAGGATCAGGGCTATCGGGACGAGCCCCGAGGCGATGTCGCGGATCCCCTTGACGGCGAAGTAGGCGTCGGCCTGGCCGATGTCCGGCGGCACGGCGACGCCGAAGGCGGCCGCGGCGGCCCGGGGTACGAGCAGAAAGCGTATTCCGATGAAGATGATGGTGACGCTGACGATCCACGAGAGCGCGTAGGCAACATGGGCGGTTGTCATGATCTACCGCGCCGACCTGGTCGCGGGAGCCGCCCCGTCGACGGCGCTCGGCTTGTCGACGGCGTTCGACGTGTCGGCGGCAACGGCAACGGCAACGGGCCGGCGAGTACCCCGGATCCGCCGCACGTGGGCCGCGTAGAGGATCCGGCCGACCGAGAACCAGATGATGCGGGCCGGCAACGGAAGCCCGGCGAGGAACGCCTTGCGCTCATCCGGCTGCGCGTCCTCCAACACGGCACCCAGCAGGGTCAGGAGCGCGTCCTTCGGGGTGTTGGCGAGGAAGTGCTCGCCCTGGGCCGCCCATTCCGGCACGCTGAGATACTCGGCGGCGAGTGGCAACAAATGCGATTCCTCGTCGTCGAGATGCTCGATCAGTACCGCCCGGTGCGCGACGAGAGCCTCGACGAGGGCGTCCCGATCCGAGCGGCCCGCGCCGGACTCCCAGGTCACCAGGGCGGTCTGCACCCGGACGAGGCTCGCGGCCACCTCCTCGTGCTGGGCCTCCATCCGCAGCACGACGTCGGCACCCAGGTCCAGGCGGGCGAGCAGCAGCGGCCAGACCAGCTCGTCCTCACCGTGGTGGTGGACGCCGAGGCCGAGCTGGTACCACCGGAAGTAATCGGCGAGGACCCGTGCCCGGGCGGTGTCGCCCACGGGAACCCGGGCCGTCAGCTCGGCCAGCAACCGCGATTCGCGGCGGAAGGCCCGATGAATGATCGCCATCTCCTGGGTGTTCGGGCGTTCGGTGTCGGTGTCGGGGGCTGCGGCAGTGGTCACGATTTTCCTCTCTCGGTCGCGGCCTTTCCGGATCCGCGGCCTTTCCGGATCCGCGGCCCTCCTGGGCCGCGGTCGGACTGTTCGGTTGAGCTGTTCGGTTGAGCTGGGATCAGCATCGGCGGCGGCACTTGGAGCGCTCGTGGAGCTGAGTTGGAGCCGTCCCGCCGGTTCGCCGAATGGCTTGGACCGGATGGATAGGATCGGTACGCGATGGTCCGGATCCGAGTGCTCGGCCCGCTGGCGGTCGAGGTGGGCGGACGCGCCGTCGCCCTGGGCGGGCCGCGGCAACGGGCGGTTCTCGCCCGGCTCGTCGTCGCCCGCGGCGAGCTCGTCTCGGTCGGCAGGTTGATCGAGGATCTGTGGCGCGGCGAACCACCGGCCAAGGCCGTGACCTCCCTGCAGTCCTACGTCTCCAATCTGCGCCGGCTGCTGGAGCCGGGGCGGCCGCCGAGGACACCGTCGACGATCCTCATCAGCGCGAACCCGGGTTATGCCGTCGCGCTCGACCGGGATGCGGTGGACGCCTGGCGGTTCGAGTCGCTGCTGCGCGAGGCCCGGCGCAACACCGCCGCCGGCACCACATCCCGGGCGCTGATCTCCGAGGGCCTGTCACTGTGGCGCGGCGACGCGTTCGGTGAGGTCGCCGACGAATCCTGGGCCACGGCCGAGACCACCCGGTTGGCGGAACTTCGCGTCGAGGCCCGGGAGATGCTCGCCGCCGTCGAACTGCGCGCCGGCGACCTGTCCGCCGCCGTGCGACTCGCGGACACGCTCACCCGGCGCGAGCCCCTGCGGGAGGAGGGCTGGCGGCTGCTGGCCCTTTCCCTGTGGGGCAGCAGCCGCCAGGCCGACGCCCTCGACGCGCTGCGCCGCGCCCGTCGGCGGCTGGCCGAGGAGCTCGGTCTGGACCCGGGCCCCGAACTCGCCCATCTGGAGGAGGCGATCCTCCGGCAGGACCGGGACGTCCTTGATGCGGCGATGCGCCCCCCGGTGCCCGCGCCACGCGGATCATCCGAGCCGGGCGGAGCACCGGAACCAGCCCGAGCACCGGAACCGGATGGAGTGCCGCAACCGTTGCCGGCCGCCGCGCCAGCCGCCGAGCTGTTCGCCGGTCGCGAGCGGGAACTCACCGCGCTGGCGGACGTCGCCGCCGAGGTCGGTGCCGATCGCGCGAGGATCGCACTGGTCAGCGGCGAACCGGGCGCCGGGAAGTCCGCGCTGTTGCGGCGGTTGCGCCACCAGCTCGACGGGGCCGGCTGGCTGGTCGTGACCGGGCAGTGTCTTGAGGCCGAGGGGGCTCCCCCGGCCTGGGCGTGGCTGCAGGCTCTGCGCGACCTGGCCGACGCCGCTCCCCCGCCGGCTGCGCTGGCCGAACTTCTCGAACCTCTCCTCTCGCACCGGATGACCGACGACCCGCCGGGTCACAGGCCCATGAACGTCGACGTCGACGTCGACGTCGACATGAACGTGGACGTGGACGTGGATCGGCGGGACCGTGTCGACGCCTCGGCCGGTCGGTTCCGACTACACCGTGCAGTGATGGCATGGCTACGAATGGTCGCCGAGCGGAATCCGGCGGGAAGGCTGGCGATCGTCCTGGACGATCTGCACTGGGCCGACGCGGAGACCCTGGCTCTGCTCGGTGCGGTCGGTACGCAGGTGACCGATGCGCCGATCCTGCTGCTGGCGGCCTACCGGGACGGGGAGGCCGACCCGGGCCTGGCCGAGGCTCTCGCCGGGCTGGCCGCCCGTTCACCGCTGCGCCTGACGTTGGGTGGGCTCTCGCGGGCGGCCGTCGCCGACGTCATCGGGGCGGTCTGCCAGCCGCCCGTCGACCCCGACACCGTGCTGGCCCTCGCCGAACGCACCGGAGGAAACCCGTTCCACGTGTGGGAGAGTGCCCGGCTCCTCGCCAGTGAAGGGGCGCTCGTCGCGCTTTCCGAGGTGCCGGACGGGGTGCGCGACGTGCTTCGCCGGCGGCTCGCGCGCCTGCCCGAGGCGTCGGTGGCGGTGCTGCGGCTGGCCGCCGTCGCCGGCCGGGAAGCCGACGTCGAGGTGCTCATCGACGCGGCCAGCACCGACGAGGAGGGCGTGCTCGATGCCCTGGATGCCGGGCTCATCGCCGGTCTGCTCACCGAGCCCGCGCCGGGACGGGTCCGGTTCACCCACGCCCTCGTCCGGGACACCCTGAGCACCGATCTCAGTCAGCTACGCCGCGCCCGCATGCACAGCAGACTCGGCGCCGCCCTCGCGCGGTTGCAGCCCGACAACCTGCCGGCGCTGGCCCACCACTACATCCGGGCCGCCTCGGCGGCCACGGCGCGGCGCGCCGTCGACTACGCGGTTCGGGCGGCGCAGATCGCCGAACGCCGCTACGCCCACGACACCTCGGCGGACCTGCTCGCGGGCGCGCTCGACAGCTTCGACCGTATTCCGGCCGGCGATCCCGCGCCCCCCGGCGACGATCCCGCGCGCCCCGGCGACGATCGCGACGCCGAGCGGGTGATGCTGCTCGGCCGGTTGCTGCGGGCGCAGGTACGCGCCGGCGCGGTGGCAGCCGCGCGCACCACCCGGCAACGGGCCATCGATCTCGCCGAGGCGGCCGGTCGCGAGGATCTGCTGATCGCAGCCTTCACCGCCTGGACCGAACCGACTCCGTGGCAGACCCGTCCCTACGGGACCGTGGACACCCCCGTCGTCGCGATGCTCACCCGTCTGCTCGATCGGCGTGGCCTCGACGCCGCCGTGCGCTGCAGGCTGTTGGACGCCCTGAGCACCGAGCTCGCCGGCGAGGACGGCGACCGATCCCGGCTGGCTGCCGAGGAGGCGGTCACGCTGGCCGCCGACGGGGACGATCCCGCCCTGCGTGCCCTTGCCCTCACCGCGTTGGTCAGGGTGCGCACCCACGAGGCCGACTGGCCGCAGCGGGGCCGCGTCGGCCAGGAGCTGATCGAGCTCGGCGTCGGGCACGACCTGCCCGCCTACCGTTCCTTCGGCAACTTCACCCGCGCCATCGCGGCGGTCGCCGACTCCGACGTCGCCGGCGTCCGGCGCTTCGTCGCGGACGGGATGGACCTCGCCCGCCTGTACCGCATGCCGGAGGCCGAGGGCGTCGGCGACTACGGGCAGGCGATGCTCGCGCACATCGCCGGCGACCTCGACGACGCCGAGCGCCGGTACTGCGAGGCGAGCGTCCGGATGCTGCGCCACGGGTCGATCCACGCCGCCGGCTTCCAGCTGCTGGCCCTGGCCACGCTGCGCATGACGCAGGGCCGGATGGCCGAGTTCGCCGCGCGGGCCGACGACCTGCTCGCCGCCCACGGGCCGGTCATGATCGACCTGCTCACGCTTGCGCTGGCCCGGGACGGCCAGCCCGCCCAGGCCGCGCGGTTGCACGCCGCGGCCGAGCCGCTGCGACCCGATTTTCTCTATTCGGCTCTGGGCGTGCTGCGCGCCGAGGCCGCCATCGCCGTCGCCGACCGTTCGCTCGCCCGCACGATGTACGCCGACCTGCTACCGCTGCGCGGGCAGTTACCCGGCACCCTGAGCCTGTCGCTGGCGATGCGGCCGGTGGCCCACACCCTCGGTGATCTCGCCCTTTTTCTCGACCGGTCCCCCGACGCCGCCGACCACTTCCAGCACGCGCTCGCGGTCGCCGAACGCTGGGGTGCCGCCCACTGGGCGGACGAGGCACACCGTGCCCTGGCCTCCGTGCGCGCAGCCTAGCTACCGGATCTATCCGCCGGCTCGAGCGTCCTGCGCCGCGGCGGGGCGCGTGGACCGCAGGACCGCGTCCAGCAGCCCCGGGAACTTCTGCTCAAGCTCGGCACGCAGCGACACGAAGCAGCGCGTGCCCTCAGGCCGACTGAAGACGACACCGGCGTC
Source organism: Frankia gtarii (assembly GCF_025403375.1). GTDB lineage: Bacteria > Actinomycetota > Actinomycetes > Frankiales > Frankiaceae > Frankia > Frankia gtarii. The sequence goes on along the minus strand of NZ_JAMPTM010000029.1, from coordinate 33,556 downwards.
ACGAAGCGTCTTCATGTGATGGCTCAACGTTGACTGCCCGACCGGCACGACGAAGTCAGGTTGCACATGCTCCTGCCCGTCGCTGAGCACCGTCACGATCTCAAGCCGGATCGGGTCCCCCAGCGCGGACAGCACTCCCGCCAGGCTGATCTGGTCGGCGGAGGGATGTACGACGCGACGCATGCGTCGATGTTACGCTCACCTATCATCGACGATTATCGATTAAAGGAGCCTGTAGTGGGCGAACTCCCAGGGTCCAGGGCTCTCGTCACAGGCGGCACGCGTGGGATCGGCGCGGCTGTCGCCCGGCATCTCAGCGACGCCGGCGCCCGTGTCGTCGTGTCCGCTCGATCCCGCGGCGACTACGACGGACCCGGCCACTTCGTCGCAGCCGACGTCGCCACGGCGGACGGCCCCCACCAGCTCGCGGCCGAGGCGGCCGCCCACCTCGGCGGCATCGACATCCTCGTCGACAACGCGGCCAGCCAGACCCGCGTTCCCGACGGCGTCCTGGCGATGACCGACGCCGACTGGCTCACCGACCTCAACGGCAGCCTGCTGTCGGCCGTCCGGCTGGACCGCGCGGTGGTGCCCGGCATGATCGCCGCCGGGGGCGGCGTCATCGTGCACATCGGCTCCAACGCGGCCCGGCTGCCGCAACCGGCTGCGCTCGCGTACGCCTCGGCCAAGGCCGCGCTGGCCACCTACAGCAAAGGACTCGCCAACGAGGTCGGCCGCCGCAACGTGCGGGTCAACCTGGTCTCGCCCGGCGTGATCGAGACCTCCGCTCTCTCCGCCCGGCTCCGGACCCTCGCCGACGAAGCCGGCACCGACCTCGACACCGCGCGCCGGCAGTTCATGACCACCTTCGGCGTCCCGCTCCAGCGCCCCGGCACCGCCGACGATGTCGCCGCGCTCGTCGCCTTCCTCGTCTCCCCGGCCGCCAGCTACCTGACTGGCACCAACCATGTGATCGACGGCGGACTGCTCCCCACCGTCTGAACACCCAACGACCGGTTAGGCTGCGCCATGGCCGCGCTGATGCACCGACCGGACGGGATTTCCTCCCCGGAGCAGGTGCTCCGCGCAGCCGGCGTGCCGTTCACGGCGATGGATCACGATCCCATCGTCGGGCAGGCGGACGCGGAACTGCTGGGCCTCCCGACCGAGCGGCTGTTGAAGACGATGGTGTTCGGAAATGCCGACCTCGGCTTCGTCCTCGCCGCGCTCCCGGTCACCGGCCGGGTCAACTACGGCAGGCTGGCCCGGGCGGCGGGAACCTCCCGCGCGAAGCTCACCCAGGCGGCGCCGGAGGACCTGGGTGCACTCGGCATGGAGCCCGGCGGAGCGAGCCCGGTGTGCGCCGTCCCGGGAGTGGTCGTGGTGTTCGACCTCGCCGTCCGGCAGATGGGCGTGGTCCACTGCGGCAGCGGGCGGGCCGATCGCACCCTTCAGGTCGACGTCGGCCATCTGATCGAGCTGGTCAAGCCGATCTTCGGCGAGCTGTCCCGGTGAGGGCGAGACGCTCTCGGCCCTGACGTCGATCGCCACCGAGATCACCCGCCGGGGCATGGGCTGCACGTTGACGACCGGCGGGTACCGGTTGAGCGCGGCGGACATCCGGTGGCCCGCCGACCGGGTCGACTGACGCCCCGCCCGGATGCCGAGAGTGATTCCGGCAATGCGGTTCGTATTAGGATAATTCGCGAGGATCGCCAGCAGCCGTAGAGGGGATGGTCGCACGTGAGCAGTGGGGCGCCGCACGAGTCCGAGGACCAGGACGCGGGGGGTACGACGTGGCGGACGACCCTCGGGGGCGAGCACAGCCCGATCGACCTGAGGACCGACCAGCCGCATTCGGCCCGGATGTACGACTACTACCTCGGCGGCAAGGACAACTTCCCCGCCGACCGGGAGGCCGCCGAGCAGGCCCTCGCCGCCTTCCCGAACGCCCGCGTCGCGTCGCACGCGAACCGGGCGTTCATGGCCCGCACCACCCGTCACCTCGCCGGTGAGGCCGGGATCCGGCAGTTCCTCGACATCGGCACCGGCATTCCCACCAGCCCGAACCTGCACGAGGTGGCCCAGGCCGTCGCGCCGGACGCCCGGGTCGTCTACGCCGACAACGATCCGATCGTGCTCGCGCACGCCCGCGCGCTGCTCACCAGCACCCCGCAGGGCACGACCGCCTACCTCGACGTGGACGTGCGCAATCCCGAGAGCATCCTGGCCGCCCCGGAGCTGCGGGCCGCCCTCGATCTCACCCGGCCGGTCGCGCTCTCCCTGATCGCGATCATGCACTTCATCCCCGACGCCGACGACCCGCTCGACCTGCTGCACCGGCTGTTGCGGGAGCTGCCCTCCGGCAGCTACCTGACCATCACCCATGCCACCGCCGACCACGACGAGGGGATGGAGCGGCTCGCCGCTGCCTACCGCGCCGGTGGCATCCCCGCGCAGCAACGCACCCGGGCCGAGGTCGCCCGCTTCTTCGACGGCTTGGAGCTGCTCGATCCCGGGCTGCAGATCGTGCATCGCTGGCGTCCCGACGGCGAGACCCCGACCGATCTCACCGACGCCCAGGTCAGCTTCTACGGCGCCGTCGGCCGCAAGCCCTAGCCGGCCACAAGCCCTAGCCGGCGGCGCCGGGGGCCGGCTTGCGTGAGCGGATCAGCTGTTCCTGCGAGATCGCGAGGATCAGGTTCCCCGCGGCGTCTCGAACCGAGCCGGAGTACAGCCCGAGTCCGCTGGAGGCGCTGGTCGGCCACATCTCGAGGGTCAGCCAGTCGTCCGCCCGCGCCGGGGTGTGGAACCAGATCGAGTGGCTGACGCTGGATTCGGTGCTGGCGATGGCGGGATCGGCGAGCTGGCCGAAACCGGTGCCGATGTCGGACATGTAGGCGATGGCGCAGGTGTGGGTCAGCCAGTCGTCCGACAGCGGTCCCACGGGGAGGATCTCGGCGTGGTCCGGGAAGAAGAACCGGTCGCCCTGCTGGCGGCGGGGGGTGAACTCGCACAGGTCGAGCAGGAGCATCCGATGCTTGTCCGGCGGCTGGGTGTAGGCGCGCCCCAGCCGCGGCACCGCGTCGAGGACGAACTCGCCCGTGCCGCGGGTGAACGACGTCACCATCGAGAAGATCACTTTGTCGTCCTGAAGGGCGACGACCCGGCGCGCCGAGAAGGAGCCGCCGTCGCGGTCGCGGTCGACGTGCAGGGTCACCGGGGCCCCGAGCCGTCCGGCGCGCAGGAAGTAACCGTGCAGCGAGTGCGGTCGGCGATCGGGTTCGATCGTCATCGCTGCCGCGCGCAGGGCCAGCGCGAGGATCTGGCCGCCGTAGAGCGGGTAGCCGCCGGTGTCGACCAGGTTCACCGACTGGAAGTCATCCTCCCCGACGGGCACGATCTGCAGCGCCTGCTCAAGAGTCTCGGCGACGGCATGCTCGCTCACCTGGTCATCACTCGCACGGGACCGACATTCCCACAGCCGCTGGCGAGACAGCAACCGTTGCCCGGGCCGTGGGACGAAGCCGACACGGGAGCGGCACCGATACCGACTCGACCGAGAGCCGGTGGCCGCCGATATTTCCCATTTGTCGACCGAGGAAGTAGAGAATACTGAACACACCGATCTCCCTCGTGCGGCCGGTGCGCGGCCCCTCGTCGATCTGGAGCAGGCGTGGCACCCGAACCGGGGATCCACGTTGACGGCGTCGGCTGGGACGACCCGGCGGCGGTGACACTGCGGAACTTCATGATCGCGAAGATGTGGCTCCGCTACGCCGACCGGCTCCCGGTCGGGCATGCCGCACTGCGCTGGCTGGGTGACGCATTTCGTGGCCGGCGTCGGCACCGGAGGCACCAGCAGCGGTCATGGCAACCAGGGTGGCGCGACACCCCATCCCCATCGGGGCACCGGGGCGTGCGGGATCGGCGTGGCGGCCGGCTGCGAGTTCTCGACCGCGATGCGGGTTCCCCACTCAACGTAGCTCATGAACGCCGCCCGGAACTCTGGGTCACCGGGCAGCCCGACCTCGTCGGCGGCATCGACCAGGAGGCTCGCCCAGCGCCGGCGCTGCCGCTCGGTGATGGCCTTGCCGAGATGATGGGCGAGCATGTTCTCGTAGCCGCCGCGGAGTTCCGTATATGCGGCCGGGCCGCCGAAGACCTCGCCCAGCCACATCGCGACGTGGTGCGCATGAGCCGGATTCATACCGGCGAAAAGGGGCGCGAGCAGCTCGTCGTCGGGAACCATCTCGTAGAACCGTGCGAACAGCCGCTCGAAGGCATCCTGACCGCCGGCCCAGTCGTAGAGGCTCGGGGGCCGGAGCGTTCCGGCACCGGTGCCGACGACCGCGGTCGGCGTGTAGTGATGCATCTCCTCGATGGCATCGACGTAGGGTTCGATCTGGGCGAAGAAATTCCGGAAGAGTTTACTCTTCCGGAAGCCCTCAAGATGACCGTCGAGCGAGTCCCAACTTATTCTCAGGATGTATTGACCAGAGTCCTCGACACCCCGGGAGAGCTCGAAATCGAGACAGCTCGGTGATTCCCGCAGCGAGTTCACCGCCCGCCCGTAGGCTGCTTCGAACTCGTCCGCCCGGAGCTCGGGTATTCGGTAACGGATGTATTCGAGAATCATTCTTCGGACCTCCCGCGGCAAGGCTACCAGAAGCTTGCAGTACCCTGGGTACGCACTTTTTGGTGCGTACCCAGGGCGCCGCCCGGTGCCGTGAGAGGAGACTCGATGGCCGAGCGCACCTATCACTGTCCGGTGGAGGTGACCGTCGAGGTCATCGGGGCCAGATGGACACCGGTGATCCTGGCCCACCTCAAGGAGAATGACCGGCTCCGCTTCGCTCAGATCCGTCGGCTGATACCCGACATCACCGAGAAGATGCTGACCCAGCGGCTGCGGGAACTGGAGAGCGCCGGGATCGTCGACCGCACGCTGGTGAGCGCCACGCCCCCACACGTGGAGTACCGGCTCACCACGGAGGGCCGCTCCCTGTCGCCGGTACTCCAGGCGATGTGGGACTGGGGTCGGCAGCGGGCGACGACCAGGCGGCTCACGGTCGAACCCATCCGGATCAGCGGGTAAGACCCGTAGCCGGAACCGCAACCGCGCCACGCGCCCCGCATCCAGCCCCGATGCTGCTGAGCGATTCGGCCGGGGCGATCCGCTCGCCCGAGTCGCCGATGGGCGCGCGATCGGAGGAACTCCGGGCGAAGATTCGGACTCCGTACCCCGCCTCCGAACTGGGCGGCAACATTCGGACAACGTTCCGAACTACCTGCCTGCGAGAGGTTGCACCGCACCGATGATCGGCCCCCTCGCAACCATGGCTCAGAGCGACCGGTCCCGCGGTTCACGTTGAGACGTCGGGTCGACGGTGGGTCGGCAAGTTCATGACTAGAATTGTTGATCATGGATCTGAGGCAGTTGGAGTACTTCGTCGCGGTCGCCGAGGAGCAGAACTTCACCCGGGCGGCCGGGCGGGTGCACATCAGCCAGTCCGGGGTCAGCGCCCAGATCCGCCAGCTTGAACGGGAGCTCGGCGCCGAGCTGTTCGACCGGTCGGCGCGCACCGTCACCCTCACCGTCGCCGGCAAGGCCGCGCTCGAACACGCCCGCACCGCCCTGGCCGCCGCCGGGGCGGTGAGCCAGGCCGTGGGCGAGGTGACCGGGCTGATCCGCGGCCGGCTCGCCGTCGGCATGGTCATCGGCTGCACCATCACGCCGCTGTTCGACGCCCTCGCCGCCTTCCACCGGTCGCATCCCGGCGTGGCGATCTCGCTGCTGGAGGACAGCTCCGACCGCCTCGCCGAGCAGGTGCGCGCCGGCACCCTCGACCTCGCGCTGATCGGAACCGCGACCGCCACCGTCGAGGGGCTGGACACGCTGACCATCGTCAGCGAGCGGCTCGTCGCGGCCGTGCCCCCCGACCACCCCCTGACGCGACGGCGTCGGGTCACCCTGCGGGACCTGGAGTCCTACCCGATCGTCGCCATGCCGCCCGGTACCGGCCTGCGCGCCGTGTTCGACGAGGCCTGCGCCGCGCAGCGCCGGCGGCCGCTGATAGCCCTGCAGGCCAGCGCCGCCGACGCCCTCGCCGACCTCGCGGCCCGCGGCCTCGGGGTCGCGATCCTCAGCGCCTCGATGACCGCCGCGTACGCCGACCGGCTCACCGCCCGCACCATCGACGGCGTCGAGGCGCCCGCCATGCTCGCCCTGATCTGGCGCGGCGGGCACGGTCCGGCGGTGCGCGCGGCGCTCGCGCACCTGCACCGCGCGTTCCCGGGTTCGGCGGCCGCCGTGTGATAGGTCTTGGCGCCGCCGGCGCAGTCGCCGCCGGGACCGGCCGGGACGGAGCGCGAGGTGACGGACGCCGGCGGCACGCGGCTGCACCGCCAGCTCGGCCTGGCCGCCCTGACCTTCATCTCGCTCGGCTCCGTCATCGGGTCCGGCTGGCTGCTCGGCGCGCTCACCGCCGCCCAGGCGGCCGGGCCCGCGTCGGTCGTCTCCTGGGCGATCGCCGGCGCCCTGGTCGCGCTGCTCGCGCTCGTCTACGCCGAGCTCGGCGCGGCCTATCCGGTCGCCGGCGGCACGGCCCGTTATCCCCGCCTGGTGCTCGGGCCGCTGGGTGGATTCGTCGCCGGCTGGGTGGCCTGGATTCCGGCCGTCGCCCTGGCACCGCTCGAGGTCGAAGCGGCGCTGTCGTATCTCGACCACGGATTTCCCGGCCTGGTGGACAATGACGGCACACTGACGCGGGGCGGTCTCGTTCTCGCCGCCGCCGCCATGGTTGTCTTCACCGTGGTCAATCTGCTCGGCGTGCGCTGGCTGGCCCGGACCAACACCGTCACCGTGGTGTGGAAGGTGCTCGTTCCCATCATCACCATCGTCGCGTTGACGGCCGTCGCCTTCCATCCCGCGAACTTCACGGCGGGGGGTGGATTCGCCCCGGCCGGCGCGAAAGGTGTCTTCGCCGCGCTGCCCGCCGGGGTGGTTTTCTCCCTGCAGGGTTTCGAGCAGGCCGTGCAGATGGGCGCCGAGGCGAAAAGGCCGCGTCGGGACATCCCACGGGCGATCATCGTCGCCACCCTGGCCGGCACGGTGCTGTATTTCCTCCTCCAGGTCGCCTTCATCGCCACCCTCGACCCGGCTCGACTCGTCGGGGGCTGGGCGCAGCCGCTCGGTGCGGGCGATTACGGCCCCTACGCGACGCTGGCCACCGATCTCGGCCTCGGTTGGCTGGCGACCCTGCTCTACCTCGACGCGGTGGTCTCACCGGGGGGTACCGCGCTGATCTACGTCGGTACCTCGGCCCGTCTGTCCTATTCCCTGGCCCGCACCCGGGGCCTGCCGGCCGCGCTGGCCAGACTCGACCGGCGCGGGGTGCCGATCGTGTCGGTGCTGCTCGCGGCCGCCGTCGGGATGGTCGTGCTCCTGCCGTTCCCCAGCTGGCAGAACCTGGTCAGGTTGATCAGCTCGGCGACGTTCGTCATGTACGGCTTCGCGCCCGTCTGCCTGGCCGTGCTGCGCCGCGCCGACCCCGACCGGCTGCGCCCCTACCGCCTGCCGGCCGCGCGGATCCTCGCCCCGGTCGCCTTCGCGGCGGCCAACATGATCGTCTACTGGTCCGGCTGGCGGACGAACCAGAAGCTGTTCCTCACGATCGCGGTCGGACTGGCGGTGTTCGGGGGTTACCGGGCGACGCGGCCCGCGACCGAGCGCCCGGACCTGGAATGGCGCGCCGCGTGGTGGCTCGCGCCGTGGCTGGGTGGCCTGGCGGTCATCTCCTGGCTGGGCCAGTTCGGCGGACGGGGCGTCATCCCGTTCTGGGTCGACCTCGTGATCGTCGCCGCCTTCAGCGGTGTCGTCTTCGCGGCGGCCGTCCACGCCGTCCTGCCCACCGGGACGCAGCGACGGCTCGGCGAGATCGAGGAGATCGGGGAGATCGGCGCCGTGCAGGTCAGTGGACTCACCCGAGAAAAGTGATAGTGACATTTCACTTCGGTGGTAACGTTGTCGTCGTCACGTTCAGCGCGATCGGCGGAGAGCGGAGAAGTGATGACCGAAGTATCGGAAATACCACTGCACATGCGGCGCGCACAGTTCGATCCGATCGACGAACTCGGCGAGGTCCGCGACAACGCGGGCGTCTGCCCGGTGGTGACGCCTTTCGGCGTGTCCGCCCACCTGGTGAGCCGTTATGACGACGTTCGGGAGGTGCTTTCCGATTCAGCGCGGTTCAGCACCGCCGACCGGCATGCCCTCACGCCCCCGGACGCCGCCGGGCTGACCGAGCAGGAGTACGCGCGGGCTCGAGTGGGAAATCTCCTCACCTACGACCCGCCGGAGCACACCCGGCTGCGCCGGATGCTCACACCGGAATTCACCGTGCGCCGCATGCGCGCCCTGCGGCCGCGGATCGTCGAGATCGTCGAGGCGGCCCTCGACGACGTGGAGAGGGCCGGCAGACCCGCCGATCTGGTCTCGACGTTCGCCCTGCCGGTGCCGTCCCTGGTCATCTGCGAGCTGCTCGGCGTCCCGTACGCCGACCGGGCGGATTTCCAGCGGCGCACCGTCGACCAGCTCGACGCCAGCCACCCGCCCGAGCGCCGCCTCGCCCTACAGCAGGCCAGCCGCGCCTACATGGCCACCCTCGTCGAACGGGCACGCCGCGAGCCGGGTGAGGACATCCTCGGCATGCTCGTGCGCGAGCACGGCGACGACGTGAGCGCCGAGGAACTCGTCGGGATCGCCTCCCTGCTGCTGCTCGCCGGCCACGAGACGACCGCGAACATGCTGGGGCTGGGTACCCTGGCGCTGCTGCGCCACCCCGACCAGCTCGCCAGGGTCCGCGACGATCCGGCCAGCGTCGAACCGGCCGTGGAGGAACTGCTGCGCTGGCTGTCCATCGTCCACGCCGGCATCCCGCGCACGGCGACGACGGAGGTGACCATCGCCGGGAGCACCATCGCGGCGGGGGAACACGTCGTCCTCGCGCTGCCCGGGGCGAACCGCGACCCGGCGCTCGTCGACGATCCGGACCGCCTCGACATCACCCGCGAGCCCACCGGGCACGTCGCCTTCGGTCACGGCCTGCACCACTGCCTCGGCGCGCCGCTGGCCCGCCTGGAGCTGCGGATCGCCTACCCTGCGCTGCTGCGACGCTTCCCCGGCCTCGCGCTCGCCGTGCCGTACGAGCAGATCGCCTTCCGGCCCTACTCGGTGATCCACGGACTGCAGGCACTGCCCGTCACCTGGTGACGGCCGCGGCCCGCCGGGGCCGCGGCCGGGGATGAGGATCGAGGATCGGCGAGGAAGGAGTGCAGTCGTGCGGATCGTGGCCGATCGAGACCGGTGCATCGGCGCCGGAAACTGCGTGATGACGGCGCCGGAGGTCTTCGACCAGGACGACGACGGCCTCGTGGCTCCGCTGGTCGACGAGGTCCACCCGGTCGATCCGGCCAGCGTCGACGCCGCGCGCCAGGCGGTCGCCCGCTGCCCGGCGACGGCGCTGCGCGCGCTGGAGGACTGACCTGCGCGACGTCCACCGCTTCTTCACCCGAAGGTGACAGGGCCTTCGTTCTTCTTTCGGTGCCGCGGTGACGTCTTTCGCCAGAAAGCCCCCGCCGTCGAGCCGGTCCCTCTCGGCGGTGCTCGGGCGGCGAAGCATCGCCGGACAGGTGTTGATCCTCCAGGTGGTCGTGGTCGCGGCGACCGCGGCGGGCTCAGCGCTGGTCCTCATGGCCCGGCACGCGGCGAGCCGCAGCACGGCCGACCGCGTCCTGGCGCTGCTCGCGCTCGAACTGCGCTCCCGCCTCGAACCCGCTCTCGGCATCAGCCTGCCCGGCAACTTCGTCTGGCAGTACGCCACCCTCGCCGCGCTGGCCGACGGCCTGGCCGAACGCGCAGCCCTGCCGCTCGAGTAGGTACACGCGGGCGCCGAGTCACCCTCGGTGCCCGGGTGCCACGTTCACACCGGACACATGGGCGGCGGGACGGCGTGGTCCCGCCGCCCATCCGGCTGCTCGTCGGAACGCAGATGCGTGCCGAGCCGGTCGATCTCGTAGCCGTCGGGGTAGACGCTCGCGATCAGGTCGAGGACGACCTGCGGTGCCCGCTTGTCGGTGGCGTCTCGGGCCGCGTGCTCGCGCGTCGCGCGGTGGACCCGTTCCCGGTAGGCGGCGTCGGGGTAGTCGTAGCCCAGGGCCGCGACGATGCGGGGATCGGCCAGGCTCATCATGACCTTCTCGACTCGCGGTGCGACATGCGCCGGTACGAGGGTCGCCAGCAGCCGGAGCGCGGATTCGGCGAGCCGCCTGTTCGACGGCGAGAACCGCACCTGTCGGGCGAAGTAGTCGTCACGGAAGGCCACCATCTCCTCGACGGTGGCGGGCACGTCCCGGATGTTCATGTGCAGGGCCTGCACGCGCTCGAACTCGACGACGCCGAGCACCTCATGCTCGGTGAGTTCCCGCCACCCGTACTGCCGGGCCGCAGTGAGTTGGCCGAGTGTGGTCTCGACCGACACGGCCGTGAAGTCCTCCGCGGTGATCGCGTACTTGCGGTGCATCTCGTTCATCCGCCGCAGCGCGTCGCGCCCCCGACCCGGCACGAATCCGTGGGTGAGCATCTCGTGGTGGATGAGCATCTGATCCACCAGCCGTTTGCGGTTACGGAACTCGAGTTCACCGGTGCGAATCAGGATCCGGGTCATCCGGGGCGGCGAGATCGTCGCGAAGAAGCCGGTCGCGATCTGTGGCAGCAGGGCCCGCTGGAAGTCGCGGTGAAAAAGATGGGTGATCTCGCGGGCATGCTCGACGGGATCGAGCGTCAGAATCCTGTCCCGTAACGCGTATGGGTCTCCGGCGTTCCTGTCCGTGCTCATCGATCATCGCCTCCGCTCGCCTGCCGGTTGGACCCGATCAGGCGATCGCCAGGCCCTCACCGACCCCTTCGATCATTTAGTATGACATAATCGAGGGGATGTCCATGCCTCCCCCGGGTGGGGGCCGGCATGGTCGGCTGTTGGCTGTCGCCCTCGGAGTCGGGGTCCAGGCTCCTGATCGACGAGGTGGGCCTGGTCGACCCTGCCAGCGCCGGGCGCTGGAGGACCGACCAGGCCCACGTCCCGGCTGCTATCCGTTGCCGATGCGCTGCCCGCACAGCGGCTGCGGGTTGACGACCTCGAAGCGGTCGCCGGTGGGGGCGATGCGCACGAAGTCGGAGCAGCGGTCGAGCTCCCCGTGGTCGGCGGTCATGTTGATCTTCTGCACCATCATGCCGTCGGCGTCGTAGTCGGTGATCGATCGCATGCCGCGCATGTACGATTCCCGCGTCGGGCAGCCCTGCTGGGTTTTCAGGCCGCGGATGAACATATCCGCGTTGATGTAGCCGGCGATGGCGCTGTTCTGGCCCGCCGGCTGGATCTCGGGCGAGTAGGCGGCCATCGCCTGCAGGAACCGGCGCTGCGCGGGCAGGTTCCGCTCCAGTGCGGCGAAGGTGAGCTGGGAGTAGGTGCCGACGAGCCGCTTGCCGTAGGCCGCGACCACGCGCGGGTCGTAGCTGACCGCCGAGACGGCGACCTTCACGGGGTGCCCGGCGCTCACTGCCGCGTCGAGCACGCCGGTGTAGAGATCCAGCGGCGAGGCTGCGATGACCGTGTCGGCGCCGGCACCGATGATCTTCCGGGCGACGTCGGTGGCATTGGTGGAGTCGATGTCATCCTGGATCACCGGGATGCCCGCGTTCTCCAGGCTCTGCCGGACGCCCGCCGCATACAGCTTGGACGCCTCGGTCAGGTAGGTGACGACCAGCGCCGCCTTGGTGCCACCCTGCTGGCGCACGAAGTCGGCGAGGGTCGTCGTGCTGCGGCCGGCGTCGGTGACGAAGGTGTAGGTGAACATGTTGTCGTGATCACCCCACAGCGGCTGGTCGGCCACCCCGACAACGGGAATGTGCTGATCGTCGAGGTACTGGGCCGATCCCTGGGAGAACGAGGTGTACTCCAGGACGGCGAAGGCTCCCTCGCCCACCAGGGTCCGCGCGCCCTGGAGACTGCCCCCGGAGTCGGACTGGTCGTCCTGCCAGATGTAGTTGATCTTTCGTCCGTCGACGCCGCCAGCGGCGTTCTGCTCCGCGAACCGGGCGGTCACACCGGCCCGGTAGCCCGAGAACTGGGTCCCCATCACCCCGGTGTCGGGATAGAGGATCCCCGCCTTGATGGAGTCGTTCGTCACCCCCGGCGCGCAGGCCCCCTTCTGCGAAGCATCCGAGACTCCACCGGAGCTACAGGCCACCAGCATTGTCGCCGCCGCCATAACCGCCACAGCAAATCTCGTCCGCAACACCCGCATGAGCCACCTCTCGACTGTTGTTAGGCCTTACTGAACCGGCGCGGCGAAGCCTGCGCCTCGGTATTCCCACCCGCCGAGAGAAAACTGATCCATGGTGTCCCGCCACGACATCGACCGGACATTCCTGCGCCACCGATCTACCGATCCAAGGCGATCTGAAGACGCCGTTCCCACATGACAGTTTTTATGCTGCCCATCTCCCGAACAGATCTTCGAAAATCTTTCGGCGGAAGCCTAGCAGGGAAGGCGTACGGATCAAAAAGCAAGGGGCGCACCCCTGCCGATCCGAGTCACCTCTACCAGACCACAAACCGCCCGAACAAAATCGTTTGCTTGTTGACAGACTCGGGTTGAAAGGTGGACTCCACTACTTCCCATGTTGATATGTAGGGCGGGATGTGGGATATGAATTCCGGGGGTCCCCCGACCGTGGCCAGCCACGCAGCCCGTTTCGAAGCCGACCGGCGACAATCCGCCGACAACCGGGTCGCCACGGTGGTTAAAAGCTCCGTACTATGATAACTTAATCACTCTAAGTGATTATGTGGCGTGCGTCGCGGCCCGGGGAGGGATCCGCGAGCGAGTCCGCGCCGCCGGGGTCAGTGCCGGGTGGGTAGGCGCGGTCGACAACACGTCGATGGCCTGGCGAAACGCACAGCTCTGCCGCTCGACGCCAGGGCAGGAGACCCAGGTCCGCCGCCGCCCGGGGGCGCCAATTCATCTGGTTCTCGCGGATCAGCCTCGTGGACAACGTGTGCAGAGAGTCCCGGCGCCGATCGGCGATCCGACCATGGATCCGGACGACCCTCACGTGCGCCTTCGCCCGATTCCTCGAACCCTTCTGCTCGTGGGCAAGGTTCCGCTGCGCGCGGGCGAACCGGACGCTGTCCCCTTCCTCATGCTTCGGGTTGGTGACCTTCTCCCCGGTCGACAGAGCGACCAGCGCGGTGATCCCCGCGTCGACCCCCCCACGCTCACGTCCACCGGCGGCAGGCTGGCCACGGTCTCCTCGACGAGGATCGACAGGTGGTACTGGCCGCGGCTGTTGCGTGACACCGTCACCTGTGACGGCACCGCACCGTCGGGCAGCGGCCTCGACCAGACGATGTCCAACGGCCGGCCCTGCTTCGCCAACCTGACCTGACCGTCCCGGTAGGTGAAACAGTTCCGAAAATAGGTCGCCGCGTCGACGGTCCGACCCTTCTTCCTGAACGACGGAAATCCGGCCCGCTTCGCCCAGAAGTTCACAAACGCCGCTTGGAGATGGCGAAGCGCCGCCTGCAACGGGCCTTTCGACGGCCCGGTCAACCACAGCGTCTCCGGATCCCGCTTCCACCCGGTGAGCATCCTGCTGGTCTCGGCATGAGTGACCCGGCGCTACTCCTCCCGCCACGCCCGGGACCGCTCGGCGAGCGCCCGGTTGTACACGTAGCGGACACAACCAAACGTCGCGGCAAGCTGCGCGGACCGCGCCGGATCCGGATAGAACCGGTAGCGGTACGCCCGCTTTCATGGTCACCGGGTGCGGCCGGCGCCGACCGGGCGGGGTAGGGATAGCCCTCCCACCGGAGCGGGTTCTCTCCCAGGTTCGTAGGGAACGCCAGGTATCGAGCGAAACGCCGGACGGCGACGGTCGTTGCATGACGGAATCGCCTGCGAACAACCCGGAACCACAGCTGGCGGATGACCATTTCGACCAGCTCGTGCGCCTGCACCGGACCGCCCTGCTCTCCTACACGACCCAGCTCACCGGTGGCGATCGCGGCCGGGCGGAGGACGTCGTGCAGGAGACCTTCCTCCGAGCCTGGCACCACCTGGACCGGTTGACCCCCGACCGCGGATCGGTCCACGGCTGGCTGCGCCGCGTGGCGCACAACCTCGTCGTCGACGGCTACCGGAGACGCCAGGCCCGGCCCACCGAGCTTGAACTGGCGCCGGAGCACGCCGAGGTCCCCACACAGCCGGACCACGCCGAGTCGGTTCTGCTCGCGACCACGGTGCAGGCGGCGCTGACTCGGATCTGGCCCGAGCACCGGGCCGCCCTCGTCGAGGTCTACCTGCGGGACCGCACCTGCGCGCAGGCGGCGACGGCCCTCGGAATCCCCGAGGGGACGGTGAAGAGCCGGGTGCACTACGCGCTGCGGACCCTGCGCAGGCAGGGTGAGTTGACCGTGCTGTAGGGCGCGTCAGGTCCGGGACGCGGTGCGGCCGGCAGGGATCGCCATCGGATCCGGTTCCGGATCCGAACCCGGAACCGGAACCGGAACCACGGGCCCTCGGTCGCCCACCAGCTCGGTGTCCGTGACCGTGGCCCGGGTACCGGGTCCGAGCACCAGTGCGGCGCCCGACGTGGCGTGCACCCGGCTGAGGGAAAGACGCGGATGCGCTGAATCCCGCACCCGGATGCCGTCGTCGACGTCGCCGATGTCGAGCCCGACCAGCCGCGGCGCGGCGGCGCCCTCGATCGACACCCCGATCGGGCTGCCGTGCACCCGGACGCCGTCCAACCAGGCAGTCGAGCCGCCGAGCAGGAGGACCCCCACGTCACCGCAGCCGGCGATCTCCCCGCCAAGGAAGGTCGGGTGGGCGCCCCCGTCGACGACGACCCCCGCCGCAGCGCTGCCGCGCACCGCACAGCGCTGGATCTCGGCGGCCGACCGCCCCGAGGCGTGCAGCCCGTGGCCGGCGGGGCTGTCGACCACGCATTCGACCAGGCTCGGCGCGGCCCGGTCCACGGTGACCACCGCCGGACCGGCGGTGTCGCGAAACCGGCAGTTCTCGACGGTGGGCCGGGCCCGGTCGGCGACGTAGAGGCCGACCCGACCGCCCTCCACCAGCGAACGGACGATCCGCAGGCGGCAGTCCTCCCGGGCGAGGACCGCGGCGCTGGACAGCGAGCTGATCCGGCAGCGCTCGAGCAGCGCCGCTCCCGTCCCGGCGGCCAGCACACCGACGCCCTCGACGTCCGTGAACGCGCAGCCGCGCAGGATCGGCATCGCCCCGCCCGAGACGATCAGACCGGCACCACCGATGCCCGCCAGGGCGACGCCGACGAGTTCGGCGACGCCGGCCTCGACCACCACCCCGGCGCCGGCGGAATTACCGATCCGGCCCCCGAACATCCGGGTCCGCCCGCCGTGCAGGTGCAGCGCCATCGCCGCGGTCGCCCGCAGCTCGCACCCGTCCATCCGCAACCGCCCACCCACGACTCGGATCAGCGGCAGCCGTTCGCCGCCGCCCCGGATCACCAGGCCCCGCAGCCTGATCTCCCCGTCGGCGACGAGCAGGGTCGAGCCGGGCGGCACCTCGATCACGACGCTGCCCGGGCCATCCTGCGCCTCGACGGTCACGGCCCGGGTCATCGCGGGCGCCTCCCGGTACACGCCCGGGGGCAGGGCCACCGTGGCGCCCGGGGCGGCGAGGGCCAGCGCCCGGGCGAGCCGCGCTCCGCCTCCGGCCTGCGCGGCGAAGGCGCGGCGGACGGCTGCGGTCATCGCGGGCTCCCACAGACCTGGCCGGGCGGGGTCGCGGCGAGGCCTGCGCGCGGCCAGGTCACGCCGGTCGCGGCGGGGGCGGGTGGGCAGCAGATCATGTGGTCGCCACGGGTTCGGGAGCGTCGGCAGGGCGGGCGCCGTCGGGCGCGAACGAGCGGCCGTCCTCGCCGACGCCGATGGCGAACCGCAGCCGCTCGGACAGCGCACCGTCCGGACCGCCGGGGGCACCCGCCCCGCTCGCGGCAGGAGGCCGGCCGGCGAGGATGTCGCGCAGCCGGCCGAGCGCGCGTTCCCCCATCGCGGCGTCGACGCGACCGCCGACCACCTCGTGCAGCAGGACCCGCGTGGGGGTCTCGTCGGCGCCGGGGCGGCCTCGCTCTGCGCTGGGGCCCCTGGGGCCGCCGAATGCGCCGGGGACGCCGTCGACGGCGTCGACGGCGAGGACGACGAACCGGGTGCCGGCGACGAACAGGGCATCGCTCGACGAACCACCGGGCGCGGCGTCCGCGCCGAGCCACGTCGTCCGGCGGGCCGTCGAGGACCAGATCACATACTCCACGGTGGGTCCCGGCAGCTCCATGGGCGCGGTCGATACCGCAAGGAAGGCGGGTTCGACCAGCACGTCCCCCGGCCGGTGGTGACCGACCAGCCCCGGGCTCGGAGCTGCCGAGCGGAACACCGGACCCACCACGGCCGGTAGCCGCCCAAGGCCGGCCTGGATGCAGCGGGCCAGCAGGACCAGACCGTCCTCGTCCGGCCGTCGTTCGGCGCCGCGCAGCACCGCATCCACCGACCGTCCGGTGGCGTCGGGCCGCCCCGCCGCCGAGAGGTAGGCACGGACCGCGACCAGCCCGGCCAGCAGGTCATTCGTCCCGGTGCCCGCCCGCAGGCCCGGTTGCAGGGCGAGAGCGCTCATCACAGCGCGCGCATGCGTCTCGTAGCGCCATCCGAGCAGCGTCCGCAGCCGCTCGCGGTCCTCCACCGCTACCCGCGGCCGCACCGCCAGCCAGGGCCGAAGGTTCTGAGCGAGGCCCGCAACGCCCCGGCCGGGCCGCCCCACGCGGCCGTCGGCGACGCGGCTGTCGGCAGTCGTCGGAACGGCGACGCGGACCGCGCCCTGGACGCGACCAGCCCCGTTGACGGACGGGACGCCGGATGGCTCGCGGGGAGGCGGGGCGCCACCGGGCCCGGAGCGCAGGACCGCCGCGGCCAGGTCCGGTCGATGGGGGGCAACCCTGTCCGCTCCGGAACCGAGCGTCGCCGGCGAGGAAACGACGGGTGCCTCACCGCGCGGCACCCGCTGGTACCAGCGCGAGACGGGTTGCGCCCCGATGTCCGGGTGGAGCACCGGTGCCGCCCGATCTGCGTCCTGCGACGGCGCAGGCTGAGGCGATCCCCCGGCCGCGGACGCCGGCGGCGCAACGCCAGGTCTCGGGGACGCAGGACGCGGAGACCCAGGGATCGGGGACGCGGGGATCGGGGACTCCGGCACCCGGACGGTGGGGACCAGCGGAGACCGGGGTGTCACCGTGGGCAGGACGCGCCGGACGGCCACGGGCATCGGACCGGGGGCGGACGGGCCGCCCGCCGTCGGCAGGGCCAGAACGGCGGGCAACGGCACCGGCTGGGCAAGCGTCGTGGCTTCGGCCTCGGGAACCGGCCTGACCCCGGCGACCGGCACAGCCCCACGAACCGGCACAGCCTCGGCCTCACCCCCATGCGCTGCCGGCAGGCCACCGTGGGGCAGCCATGGGCCGACGGCGACCGGGGCGGCGCCGCGCCCCCGCGCCGGCACGCCCCAACGAAGGAACGATGCGCCGGTGATCGCTGCGCCCGATAGCAGCAGGACCCCGGCGTCCGCCGTGTACACCGGAACTCCGAGGTCGTCGAGTAGCGCACGGATCAGGGCGGCAAGCCGGTTCGGCGCCGGCTGCGGATGCGGGATGAGCAGCAGCGGCCGGCCGCGCCATTCGGGGCAGGCATGGATCAGCCGCGCCAGGAGCGCGGGCGGTGCGGGGTGAGCGTCGATCTGGAAACCTGTCGAGTCGATGCCAAGGTGGACGGTGAACATGCCGGCGGGGGCCAGCATCGCGCCCATCGGTCCGGCCAGGTCCGGCTCGAGGAACCGGCCGGCGGCGGTGGCGACGGTGTCCTCGAGAAGCCGCGCCACGATCGGATCCACCGGCTCCGTCGAGGGGGTCTTGCGCGCGGGTCGGGCCTGATCCCGCAGCATGGCGGCCGACTCGGCCGACAGCCGCGGCACCGGCCGGCCGGCGGCGCTCCATCCCACGATCGCCTCGGGCAACCGCCATCCCGCGTCGAACTCGACGGACGCCGCACCAGCCTCTGGCCGGTCGCCGGGAGTCGGGCCCGTCTCCGCCGGGCCCAACTCCTCCGAGGCGGCGTCGTCCAAGACCGCGTCGTCCGGCCGGTCCCTCCACGGGAGCCGGGGATGCGGATCCCGAACAGGCTCGGTTGCCCTCGTCATCTCGACGGGACGCCCGGGCTCGACGGGACGCCCCGCCCCGGCGGGATACCCGGAGTCGGCGGGACGACCGGAGGCCGCAGGACGCCCGGGCTCGGCGACACTGTCGGCCGGGACGAGAACATCGGTGGAGGGACTCATGACGCATCCGGTCTCGTACCGCTGCGCGGCCCATCCCGGTCCGCGCCGAGGCGCCGCACGGTCATGATGCGCCCGGACCGGCGGTTTCCCGGGTCGACGGGAGCACCCACGCCTGCTCGCCCTCGCGCCGCCGACCCAGCAGGATCGCCAGCACGCGGTGCAGGACGACCTCGTCGATCCGCTCGGCCGGTTCGCCGTGCTCCAGGTGCCGCCGAAAACGCGGATCCGGCGCGATGCCGTACTCCCGCAGGTAGTAGCCGATGGCGTCGGTCCACACCCACCGACCATCCGTGCGGAACGTCAGCGGCACGACCTCCCCACGGGCCGGATCGAGAACGTCGGGCAGGAGCGAGGACGCGCCGAAGAGCGCAACGCCGTTGTCCAGGTAGCCGAGCAGGCGGGCCCGGACGGCCGCGTTGGCGATCCGGGGCCGGTCGGGGGCGAAGCGCGGGCCGGCAAGCGGGTCGGCCGCGTCGAACGCCCTGGCCACCGACACGGTGACAGGCGGCTCGCGCGACCAGAGCAGCGCGCCGCACATCCGGGCCAGGGTCTGGTACGTCGGCGTGGCGGTGCCCACGATGCTCACCTCGACCTGTGGGTCGGGCTCACCGGCGTCGGCCAGTGCGGCCTGCAGCCGCGAGGTCACGGCGGCCGGTGGTCGCGCACCTTCCTCGACCGTGACGACGAAGACCCGCTTCGGCGCCGACCTGGTTGCGCCCGCGGCCGGAACCCGCCATGTTCGCCACAGGCCGGCGGCGTCCGGCTCGGCCAACGCGGCAGCGAGGATCGCACGCTCGACCTCGGCCAGTTCGACCGCGTCGGTGGTCAGATCGATGGGCAGGGACGCGGGCGTCCCGTCATCGTCGTGGTCGCCGGAACGGAACTCCCAGGTCGAGGGGAGACGCTCGCCGGTGGGCAGCGCCGCCAGGGCCGCCAGGAGTCCGTCACCGACCCCGGCGTTGCGCAGCTCCACCTCGGCCAACGGAACCTCCGCGCCGCCGACGCCGAGCTGGTCGGCGGCCGCGGCGAGCGCGATCGTCCGGGCCACGTCGAGGAGCCGGCCCCGCGCCAGCCAGAAGCGCGCCTGTGTGATCAGCTCATCCGGCAGGAATCCGGCGAGGCCGAGCAGCGCGTGATGCCAGGCGTCGATGAGCGACTCGTCCTGCGGGACGACGTCGACACTCGCCCGCGCAGGTTCCGCCGCGGCCTGCGCCACCGGCACCTCCACGGCCACCTGAACCTGCGTCACCTGAACCTCCAGACTCGCCCGAGCCCACCTCAGGCACTCGGCTCCAACGGCTGCCCGTCAATCCGCATCCGCGACTCCAACTACGACGCGTCGTCCCGTATCAGCGGCTTCACGGCAGCTGCTGCGCCCCGCCCAGGGGATGCAGCGGCTCCTCCAGCTCAAAGGGCTCCAGCGGTTGACCCGACAGCTCCAGCGCCGGCAGGGCCGGCTGCACCGGGTCCGAAACCCCCGCCGAGAACGCAGGCAGCTCCTGCGCAAGCCGCTCCGACTCACCGGGGTTCAATAACGGATCCGCCGAATACGCCGGCTCCTCCCGCACAAGCCGCTCCGACTCACCGGGGTTCAACGACGGATCCGCCGAATACGCCGGCCGCTCCCGCACAAGCCGCTCCGACTCACCCGGGTTCAACGACGGATCCGCCGAATACGCCGGCCGCCTCCGCGCAAGCCGCCCCGACTCGCCGTTGCCCGCCGGACCCGCCACGTGCAAAGGCTTCGTCAGGTTCTCAGCCCGCTCCGTCTCACCGTTGCCCGCCAGACCCGCCGTAAGCGGGTGACCCGCCCTCCTGTTCAGCTGCCCCGCCTCGCCCTGCTGCGGAATCGAGTCACGGGCGCGCGGTTGCTCACCTTCCACCGGCTTCCTCGACTCCATGACCCTCGTCCGCGCGACGCCTGCCAGGCCGGCGTTCAATCTGTCGATCGTGGTTTGATACGCCTTTCCCAGCGTGGTCGCCAGACTGGCCGCCCTGGCATCGAGCTCCTCGATCCCGGAGTTGATCGCAGTGCTGATGGCCGAGCTGGCGGAGTTCCAGACCGCGGGCTGCGTCAGGTCGCCACCGAAGTCCGTCATACCGGCCAGGAGCCCACCACCGGCCTGCGTCGAGTAGGCGGCAAGAACCTGCGCCATGTTCTGCGAGGTCATCGGATGAGTGGCGAAATAGTTCTGGAGATTGGCCGACAGGCTGTTCACGCAGTCCACCGGCATGTTGCCCAGAGCCGAGTCCTGGTAGGCCTTGGCCAGGTCCCGCCCGAAGCTCGCGAGAGCCATCCCCGCGTTGTGCAACGAGTCGGCGATGGAGGGTGAATTGGCGAGGGCGGTGTGATAGCCATCCACGCTGCTTGCAAAGCCCTTCACGGTGCCGGCGATCATGTCGGCGGCGTTTCCGTTGGTGGTCGGTTCGTCGGCTCCGAACAACATGCCGGCGGTCCTCGCGTCGCCGGCCGCGGCGCTCACATGGTCGGTGTGCAGGCGGGCCGTCTGCTCCGCGTCCCACAGCCGCCGCACGTCCATGAGGCCCAGGGTTCCCGCGGCCAACTCGTCCGCGATGTCGGTGACCGCCCCCGTCGCGGATGCCCAGTCCGCCATCGCCTGCGTGTTGAGACCGACGGTCAGCACCGGGGTGCCGAAGGGAGCGAAGGTCCACCAGCCGGCCGCGCCGAAGGTGAACCAGCCGCCTGCCGGGGACGCCGCGGCGTGGAAATCCACCTGAACACCGGTGACGGCCGCCAGCACGGCCGCGAAGTCGGTCAGCGGCGGCGGATCACTCACTGACCGCCCTCGATCCGGTGCAGAGCATGGGGCCCCGCGGCCTGCTGGAACTCCTCGACGCTGACCGCGGCCAGATCCTCGGTGTCGTTGAAGATCGACCGGGCCTGCACGAGGGCCGCCTGCAGGTCGGTCAGCGAGCCGGAAAGATCGTCGTTGCGCTTGCCCATCTCGCCGAACCGGGCCTTGCCCGCGGCGACCAGATCGGCGGCGGGCTGCCAGCTCTGCCCGGCCGGCTGTAGCTGGAGATCGCCGTTGAGCGGGAGCGGACCGGCGGCACCGTCCGTGAAGTCCTGGAGGATCTTCCCCACCTGCGCGATCAACTGATCGTACTTGGTCGAGTCGAACCCAATGACGGCGCTCACCGCAGTCCTCGTCCCATGTTCGCTACACGCGAGGCGAGCCTCCTCGGTTCACCGCGCCGCGCCGCGCCGCGCGGCGTCACCACTTTGGTGGCAGCTCCCCGCCAGGGCGGTCACCCTCGCGCCGAGATCCTCGACGGCTCCTCCCCATACAGGAGCAGCAGCCGGCATTGTGGTGACCGACGGGTAAAATCTAGGCGACAAACAGCCATTCGCAATCTCGGGCGATCTCCCGGGTTTCGCGCGAAAGCAGCCCCTTCCGACGGAGTTCACGCAGCTCAGAAGCCCTTCCTGGATACATCACACCGCTGCGGCGATCAATCGGAAGTAGTAGCGCTGGACCTCGCCCTTTACCAGGGGTATTTTGCTGGGGGGGACATTTCGGGAGGAACCATGCGATCGATCGGCACATCCCGGTGGAGTCCGGCACGGTGACGTACGGCCTCGGAATCGATCTCGGGACCACCTTTACCGCGGTGGCAATCGGATGGACCGGCCGAACCGAGATGGTCAGCCTCGGTAATCGCAGCATCATCGTGCCGACGATCGTCCACGCCGGCCCCGACGGGCGCCTGTTGACCGGGGACGCCGCTGATCGCCGCGCGCTGCGGGAACCCGACCGCGCGGCGCGCGAGTTCAAACGTCGCCTGGGTGATCCGACGCCGGTGCTTCTCGGCGACGCCCCATACTCACCGGCCGCGCTGCTGGCCGCCGTCCTGCGCGACGCGGTCGCCAGCGCGATCCGGCTGCAGGGATCGCCGCCGGCGCGGATCGTCCTCACTCGGCCGGCCGTGTGGGGGCCCTATCGATTGGAACAGTTCGACGAGGTCCCGCGGCTGGCCGGCCTGACCGACGTGCCGCTCGTGACGGAACCGGTGGCCGCGGCGACCTACTACGCCGCCGGGCAGCGGCTGTCGGACGGCGACGTCATCGCCGTGTACGACCTCGGCGGCGGCACGTTCGACGCCGCGGTGCTGCGGATGGAGGCGGGCGAGGCGCGGGTTCTCGGCGTTCCGGAGGGCATCGAGTGGTTGGGCGGCGCCGACTTCGACGAGGCGATCCTCCATCACGTCGACCGGGAGCTCGACGGCGCCGTCACCGCGGCCGATCCCCGCGACCGCGACACCGCGGTGGCACTGTCGCGGCTACGCCAGGAATGTGTCCTGGCCAAGGAGGCCCTGTCCGCCGACGAGGAAGTAGTCATCCCGGTGGACCTGCCGGGTGCACGCCGGGACGTCAAGCTCGGTCGGGCGCAGTTCGAGGAGATGATCCGGCCTGCCATCGCCTCCACCGTCGAGGCACTGCATCGTGCACTGGGCTCCGCCGAGGTCAAGGCGGGCGATCTGTCGGGGGTGCTGCTGGCCGGCGGCTCCTCCCGCATACCGGCGGTGGCCCGGACCATCGAGGCTGCTCTGCAGTGCCCCACCATCGTCGACGCGCATCCCAAGCACGTCGTGGCGCTCGGCGCCGCCCGGATCGCCGCCGCGCTGCTCCCCCCGAGGACGGAGGCCGAGGCCGGTGCGCACGCAGGCGGCTCCGGTCCTGACGGCTCGCCCGGCTTCGACGGCTCGCCCGGCTTCGACGGCCGGCCCGACCCCAACGACCCGTTCGGCTTCGACGGCCCACCCGGTCCCGATGATCACTTCGGACCCGATGATCCCTCCGGACCCGACGACTCGGCCGGCTCCGACAACCCGGCGGGCGCCGGCGGCGGGGTTCCCGACCGCCAATGGGACGACGGCGACGGAGACGGAGACGGGAACGGGGGCTCGGCCGCGGCGGCCGGTCCGGCGCAGCGGGCGCGTGCCCGCCGGCGTCGGCACATCCTCGCCGGCGCCGTGGGCCTCCTGGCGGTCCTCACGGCGGCGATGGTGACGGCGGTGCTCGTGCACGTCACCGACTCGGACGCACCCGGCCTGGCCACCTCCGTCGCCGACCAGGTGACGCAGCGCCCGGCCAGCCCGTCCCCGAGGCCCCTCGCGCGGACCAGCGCCCCGACCGTCACGTCGTCGCCGCCGCCGCCGGCAAGCACCGCACCGGCCCTGTCCATCCCGGCGGCCGGCCCATCTGGCGCCGCCACCTCGGGCAACCAACCCGGCCCGCACAAGGCGGACCCACGACCGACGCCGTCGGCGGCCGCGCCGCCGGCTGGTCTCGCCGCCGCACCGAAGGCTGGTCTCGCCGCCGCGCCGAAGGCTGCGCTCGCCGCGCCGAAAGCCGCCCCCGCCGCACCGCTGGCTCCGGCCGCCGCGCCGGCGGCACGAGCCACGGCCGCCCCCGCGAAACCGCCGTCGACCACCTGGACCTTCCTCAACGTCGCGACCCACCTGTGCCTGGACAGCAATGATTCCGGGTCCGCCTACACGATGGGCTGCAACAACGGCGACTACCAGCGATGGACGCTGGTCCAGGTCGGCGGCGGATACCAGCTCAAGGACCTGGCGACCAGCCGGTGCGCGGGAGCCCGCGCCAATCCCGCCTCGGACGGCACCAGGTATCAGGGAACAGTGTTCAGCACGACCTGCGACGGCCAGACCATGCTTGTCTGGCGCACCGCCGCCAACGCGGTCGGCTACCAGTTCACCAACGTGGCCACAGGCGAATGTCTCGACAGCAACGGGCAGGGACGCCTCTACACCCAGGACTGCAACGGCGGGGACTACCAGCACTGGACCCGCAGCTAGCCCGGATCCCGCAGGAACGCGGCGAACCCGTCGCCGGCCCGGCGCGTCATGATGCCGGTGAGATGGACCTGCCCGCCGTCCACGTGAAGGTATAGAACGCCAACTAACGGGCCAGCGCCGCCGTCACGTCGCCCGGGAGCAGGTTCTGCAGGTCGTCCACGGTCGGGTCGGGCATCCTGCGCAACCGGCTCGCCTGCCGGGTGACGGCCTTGTCCAGCAGCTGGCGGGCGTAACGGCCGTTGCCGAACGTCTCGTCCCGGCGCAGCGCGTCGAAATGCTTGCGCAGAACCTGCAGGGTGCCGCCGTGCGGCTCGTAGCCACCGGCTCGGGCAAGATTCTCGAAGATCGCCACGAGCTCGTCCGCCGAGTAGGAGGCGAACCGGATCTGATGGCTGAACCGGGACGCCAGCCCCGCGTTACTGGCCAGGAACTGCACCATGTCGCCGGTGTAGCCGGCGGCGATGACGACGATCTCGTCGCGGTGATCCTCCATCAGCTTCACCAGCGTGTCGATCGCCTCCCGGCCGAAGTCGTTGCCCTGGCCGCCGGAGGAGGACAGGGCGTAGGCCTCGTCGATGAACAGGATGCCGCCGCGGGCGGAGTTGAACACCTCCGTCGTCTTCACCGCGGTGTGGCCGACGTACTGCCCCACCAGGTCGGCGCGGGACACCTCGACCATCTGCCCGGTGCGCAGGACGCCCATCGCGGCGAGAAGCTCGCCGTACAGCCGGGCCACGGTCGTCTTCCCCGTCCCGGGCGGCCCGGCGAAGACCAGGTGGCGCGACATCGACGGGGCCGGCAGCCCGGCCTCCGCACGGGCCCTGGCCGAGGCGATGAGATCCACCAGGTCGGCGACCTCGCGCTTGACCTCGTCCAGTCCGATCATCGCGTCGAGCCGTTGCATCAGGGCATCGACCACCTGGCGCTGACCCGCCGCCGCGTCGCGCCCGCGGGCCGCGGTCTCCGCCAGGTCCTCCGGCAGCAGCCTGGCGAGCTCCAGCTCCGGCGCGTCCGGGGTGGCGGCCAGCCGGTACGCCTGGCGGCCCAGCATCTCCTCGAACACCTGGCGCGCGGCCCGGGCGTTGCCGAAGGTCTCCGTCCTCGGCAGGGTGTCGAAATGCCCGCGCAGGGCCTGCTGGGTCTCGTACTCCAGCGCGTAGTGATGTTTGCGGCAGAGCCGCTCGACGATCGTGACCAGCTCCGTGCTCGAATAGCTCTCGAACTCGATGGTCTTGGAGAAGCGGGAGGCCAGGCCCGGGTTGGCGGCAAGGAAGGTGCGCATCTGCGGCGAGTATCCGGCGACGACCACGACGAGCTCGTCGCGCCGGTCCTCCATCAGCTTCACCAGGGTGTCGATGGACTCCCGGCCGAAGTCGTGACCGCCGCCGTCCGTCGGCGACAGGGTGTAGGCCTCGTCGATGAACAGCACGCCGCCGAGCGCCGACTCGAACTTGGCGGTGGTCTTCACCGCCGTCCCGCCGACATGCTCCGCGACGAGGTCCGCGCGGGCGACCTCCACCATCTGCCCGCCGGGCAGCACCCCGAGGGCGGCCAGGATCTTCCCGAACAGCCGGGCGATGGTCGTCTTGCCGGTTCCCGGCGGCCCGGCGAAGACGAGATGCCGCGACATCGGCGGGGCGTGCAGCCTGGCCTCCTGGCGTCGCTTCGCCACCTGGTGCAGCCCGACGAGCGTGGCTACCTCCCGCTTGACGCCCCCCAGGCCGACCAGCGCGTCCAGCTCCGCCAACAGCGCGGTCACCGGGTTCGAACCGTCCGGCGGGTCGGTGGCCGGCCCGCCGCCGGCGGAGCCCGGGTCCGGGCGGGAATGCTCGCGCTGGACGGTGACCGGGCCGCCCGAATCCCCCTGCGGGTCGGCGGTGGGCCGATCGGCGGTGGGCGGTGCACCCGCGGGGTTCCCCGACGCGGGCGGCGGGGAGGGGTCCTGCGTCCGGGTCGGGTCACCCCCCGCGGGGGAATGCGGGCCGTCGGCCGGTTGCGGGGTGACCTGGACGTTGTTGTGGCCGGTCTCGACGCCGCTGATGCGCAGCTCGGTGGTCGGCGTCGCGGTCTGCACCGCGTCGCCGCCGTTGCCGCGCATCACGCCGCCCTGGATGACGACCGGCCGGTTCGTCTCCACCAGCACCCCGGGCCCGGCGTTGCCGACGAGTTCGGCGTCGGAGACCGTCGCCTGGGTGCCGGGTTCGAGCACGATCCCCGGCCCGGCCGTGCCGTGCACGCGGATGCGGGACAGGGTCGGGTGGGCGCCGTCGCGGACCAGGATGCCGGCGTCGCGCGCGCCGTCGACCTCGACGCCGACGACCGCGGGCCGCGCCGCCGCGGTGATCTCGATGCCGATCCGGCACTGCGCGAACGTGGAGTTGTGCAGCTCGGTCGTGGCGGCACCGGCCAGGCGCGCCCCAGCCCGGCGGGCACCGCGCACGCGGCCGTCCTCGAACCGGCCGGCACCGCCGGCGGCATGCAGCCCGTAGGTGACGTCGCTGAGGTCGAGCCCCCCGATCAGCGGTGTGGCCGAGCCCTCGATCGACACCCCGATCGGGCTGCCGTGCACGTGGACGCCGCGCAGCCGGGCCGCCGACTCGCCGAGCAGCAGGACGCCGACGTCGCCGCAGTCGGCGATCTCGCCGCCGGTGAGAACCGGCCGGGCCGCCTCGTCGGCGACCACCCCGGCCGCGCCGCTGGCCCGCACGACGCAGTGCCGCAGCTCGGCGGCCGACCGGCCGGTGGCGTGCAACCCGTGGCCGGCCGGCTTCTCGATCAGGCACTCGGTGAGGATGGGCGCGGCCTGGTCCACGGTGATCACGCCGTGGCCGGTCACCTCGCCGAGCCGGCAGCGTTCGAGGGTGGGCTGGGCCTGGTCGGCGACGTAGAGGTCGACCGGGCCGCCGTCGAGGCGGGAGTCGGTCACCCGCAGCCGGCTTTCCTGCTGCACGAGGACGGCGACGCTGCTCGCCGAGCCGATCCGGGAGGCGTCGATCAGCGGTGACCCGGTCCCGGTCGCCACGACACCGAACCCGTCGAGGCCGGTGAAGGTGCAGCGCCGGAACGTCGGCGCCGCGCCGCCCGCCGCCACGAGGGCGGGCCCGCCGTTCGCTGCCAGGGTGACCTCGGTGAACTCGGCGTCGCCGGCGTCGACCACCAGCCCGGGACCGTTCGCGTTGTCGATCCGGCCGGCGCGCACCCGGACCTGCCCTCCGCGCACGTGCATGGCCGCCGCCGCCGTGGCCTCGAGCAGGCAGTTGTCCATCCCCAGCCGCCCGCCGGCCACCTGCACCAGGGGCAGATCCCCGTCTCCGCCGCGCACGGTCAGGTCCCGCAGCCGGATGTCGCCGCCCGCGCACAGCAGGGCCGAGCCGGGCGGCACCTCGATCACGACGCTACCCGGCCCCTCCTCCGCGACCAGGACCACGTCCCGGGTGAAGGTGAGCGACTCCCGGTACACCCCGGGCCGGATCGCCACGGTGTCCCCGGGCCCGGCCGCCACGATCGCCCGCCCGATCGCGGTCACACATTCGGCGTCCGTGGCGGAGACGGACAGGACGGCTGCGGTCATGACTGACTCCTTGGACGTTCGCCCGGCAGGTCAGGAAGCGTCGGCGGCGGAGCGGGGCTCCTCATCCAGAGGCTCCCCGTCCGGGTGGGGCTCCTCGTCCAGGTGGGGCTCCTCGTCCAGGAGCGCCACCCCCATCTGCGGCACGACCCACACCCCCTCCTCCTGCCTCGGGTTCAACAGATGCGCGAGCACCCGGTGCAGGGCCACCTCGTCAACCGCCAGCGACGGGTCGGACCCCGGGCCCTGAACCTCGGCGACGTGCCGGCTCAGGTCCGGATCGGGGGCGATGCCGTACTCGTCCAGGTAGTAGCTGGCAGCGTCGGTCCACACCCACCGGCCGTCGGTGCGAAACGTCATGGGGACCACCTCGCCGCGGGCCGGGTCGAGGACGTCGGACATCAACGAGGACGAGTCGAGGATCGGCACCCCGGCGTCCAGATAGTCGAGCAGGTCATCTCGATGCCGCAGGTCGTCGATGCGCGGCCGGTCCGCGGTGAACCGGGGACCTTCGACCGGGTCGACCTCGTCGAAAGTCCGGGCCACCGACACCTCGGCGGCGGGTTCACGCGCCCACAGCAGGGCTCCGGACATCTGCGCGAGGCGCTGGTAAGGGGACGGTTCCTCGCCCGCCGGGCACACCTCGACCTGCGGTGCTGGCTCGCCGGCGGCCAGCAGCACGGCCTGCAACCGCGCCGCCAGGCCCGCCAGGCCCGCCAGGCCCGGAGGGGCCGTCGAGACCGCCAGAGCAGCCGCCGGGTCCGCCGGGTCCGGCTCGGCCGTGACGACGAACACCTGCTTCGGCTCCGGCCAGGACGAGCCCGCGGCCGGAATACGCCAGGTCCGCCACAGGCCGACGGCGCCCGGCTCGGCCCCGACCGCCTCGACGATGGCCGCGTCGACGGTGTCCAGCGCGACCGCCGCATCCGCAGCGGTCAGGTCGAGGGGCAGCGCTGCCGCCGGCCCCCGCTCGCTCGCGGTCGAACAGAATCGCCAGGCGCTCGGCAGCCGTTCGCCGAGCGGCTGCGCATCCAGCACGCCGACCACGTCGCTGTCCCGCCCGGCGGCGGTCAGCTCCGCCCGGGCCAGCAGGATCTCCGCGCCCCCGCGGTTGAGCTGGCCGGCGGCCACGGCGAACGCGACCGCCTGCGCGAGGTCGAGCCGCCGACCCGCGGCGAGCCAGTCACGCGCCTGGCTGATCAGTGCGTCCGGCAGGTAGCCCGCGAGTCCGAGCAGCGCCCGATGCCAGGCGTCGATCATGGCCGCGTCGTCCTCGACACTGATCACAGTCGCCTCGACGGCGACTGTCACCTCGCCGACCTCGCCGACCTCGGCAGCGTCTGCACTTCCCACCTGGGTCAACTCCACCTCCGCGCCTGTGATCCGTGCTCGCCGGGCCGCGTCGTCGCGGCTGCGACGGCGGCGGGCCCCTGTCGAGGACACGGCGCCGGGGCGTCGGACGGTTCACCGCGCCCTACTGCTCGGCCGCGGACCCGCCCGGCGACTCGGGCGGGAAGATCACCTCCAACCCCTCGGCGAGAATGCGGCCCTCGTGGGAGGGCTGGCCCATGACCGCCGCGACGGCTTCCTGCAGGCTGTTGCCATCGAAGCCGGCGCCCTGACGGGCACGGATCAGGATGACCGGCTCGCCGAACGCGGCGGCCAATCGCACCGCGTCGCCGCGGAAGGCCGCGTACTGGTTCTCGGCTGCGGGGGCCTCGGTCCGCAGCAACACCGCATTGATGGGCCGCTCCCCAACCTGCCATGCCGCGTGGAGGGCCGCATCCACCCCGACCTCGTCGAACCGGTGCGCGGTACCGTCCCCAAATCCCACGCCGAGATGACCGTCGGGCAACAGCGGAAGATCAAGCTGGAAGACGTCGTCCGGGTAACCCTGATCGGCGCTCTGGTAGCGGTCGCGGTTGTTCCGCATGGCGGCGGTGGGCGCCGCCAGCCCGTTGCCGGCCATGGTCAGCCACGCGGGCGCGTCGGGCACCCGCAACCGACCGACGCCGTCGGTGACCAGCGGGACCGGCCGACCAGCGGGTGCGTGTACGATCTCCCACTGCCGTTCACCGTTCGCCAGGACCGGGTAGCCGGCGATCTGGATGACATCCTCCGCGAGGGGCGGCGCGAACACGAAGACATCCGCCGTCTCCCCGACGCGGCTCCATGCCAGTCGGGTCACGGTGTCGTGGGACAGTTCGTCCGGCCCGCTCCGGTCGTCCCGCAGCGTCTCGGCGACCACGATGGGCTGACCCGGCCGCCACCCCTGGTCCATCAGGTAGTCGAGCATCTCGGTCGGCGACAGGGTGCGAGACGTCCCGACCCACTCCTGCACCACGAACTCGGGCGCACCGGACTCACCGAGCCGGGCATCGAACCCCCACACCCCGAAGGCGTCATCCCCAGCATCGAGATTGCCGGTGTCGATGATTCTGGTCCCATTCTTCGGCGGCCTCGATATCCCCGGCCCGTCCGGTGACTCGGACGGCAGGATCGCCGGCGCCACGGTCCGCAGGTTGAAACGGATGTCCGGTCCGAAAGCAGCGGCCAGACGTTCGACATCGCGCAGAAAGACCTGGGGGGCCGGGAAAGAGGGCGGGGGCGTCCACAGACTCACGGCATCGATCGGCCCGGGAAACGTCGCCTGCGCGGCGGCGGCGACGGCGGCAGCGGCGACCGCCGCCGGCCCGACCTCGTCGAGAGGACGCACCTCGCCGGAACCGATCGTCACGCCGAGGCGGCCATCCTGCATCACCGGAAGGTCCAGCTGAAACTCCTCCGGATAGTTCAGTTCTCTGGCGCTGGCCGTGTACTGCTGCAGGCTCCGCCCGACCATTCCGTCATCGGGCGCCGCCAGGCCACCGGCCGCCATCGTCATCCACGCGGGCGCCTGCGGCGGCCACAGGCGCCCCAGCGGGTCGGTCACCAGAGGCGCCGCCGCACCGCCCGGCGCGTACAGCACCTCCCAGGACCCAGGGCTCCGATCCGACCCGACCGCCACGAGCCCACGCCCGGGCAGGAACGCAGCGGTGTTGCCGGCCGCCGGCCCGAACACGAACGCACCGGCGGCGCGACCCACCTGCTCCCACGCCGCCGCGGACGACTCCACAGTGAGCTGATCATCGGCGGGATTCAGGACTGCCAGCGCCTGCCGATCCCGCTGCCAGCCGCGCAGCTCGAGAAAGTCGACCATCTGCTCGGGTGACAGTGCACGGAACGACCCGTCCGAGCGGGCGCTGAGGAACTGGAAGTCACCGGCGGCATCACGCCGGATCCTGAACTTTGCCACCGCAAAGACGTCGTTGCGGGCTCGGCCCTCATCCGTGGCCATGGCCACGGCCCAGGCGCCGTCGTCGACGAGGCTGACCAGTCCAGCCTCGGTGCGAGCCACCGCGTCGCCGACCCGCGGCCGGGCCACCCCGCCAGCCGACTCCCACCTGTGCACACCACGATCCACGGGAGTACCGAACACCCGCCACGAGGTCGGCTCCCCGTCCGCGTCCACGGCCCGCGGGCCGCCGCCCGCCTCGTCGAACTCGCCGTGGCTGTTCACCGGGAGCACCAGCACGTCGGTACGAATGACGTTGCGCAGCGTCTGCTCCGAACTGCCCGGACCACCCGGAGTCCACAACCTGACCGCCCGGCGATCAGACCCACCCTGGTAACCGGCCATTTCCAGGAGCAGCGGCAAGGAGGCAGGCCGGACATGATCTACGGTTTCCTCGAACAGCGGGGTCCTTACGCTGCTGCCGATGAAAGCTCCGACGCCTCCTCTATACCGAGGAAGCACCAGCTCGATGATTCCGGCGTCCAGTCGGTCCAGAGCCCGCAGGAAGGGAAGTTGGTCCAGATATCTGCTCAACGTCAACGAGGCAGCACCGTTGGCCAGAACCACCACATCATTCAAGGAAGCCGGCTCCAGGAAACCCTCCATCGAGACTTCCAGCCACAGCGGTGGCGTGAGCCGACGCTCGCCCTGAATCTTAGGCGGGCGTACTGCACGCCAGCCGCCCCTCACAAGAGTCAGCCGGCCTTCCACCACCCTTTGCCCGCCGCCACTCGACGGCAGCCAGAACTCCGTCCGTAGATCCGCGGCCCACCCCCGCAACTGCCCCTGGAGCGCCACGGCCGCCGGCTCCTCGTTCTCCGGCGGCACGCTCTCCGACCCCTCGAATACCGGCTCCCCGAACGACGACTCCTCGCTCTCCCACCCCCCGTAGCCCGACCGCTCGTAACCCGACCGCTCGTAGCCTGACCCCTCGCTCCCGGGCTCTTCATCCACAGTCATGTCATGAGGTTGGGCCGGATCGCCCGCCGACTCGCTCGGCGCCCACACCTGAATCGGCCCGCCCCGCCAACCCGCCGCCCCCAACATCGTGCGCAGCTCATCGAGGGTCACCGGTCTCAGCGGGCCACCTGCCCGCGGTGCGACGCCCAGCTCGCCGGTCTCCATCCGCCGCAGGAACAGAGACGTCAGATACGGCCGGCCCACCAGCCCGGCCGCGAACTCCTCCAGACCCTCGGCAACCACCAGCCCCCGATCCACATCGGCCTGAACACCGAGATCCTCAAACCACACAGCGGGTCTGGGTGCAGCCTCTTCACGGGGACCCGCATCCGAATCCTCGGAACGAGAGTCCGACCAGTCCGAATCGCCATGGTCCGAAGGATCACGGTCCGAATCGTCACGGGCCGAATCGTCACGGTCGGGATTGTCACGGTCGGGATTATCACGGTCCGAATCGTCGCCGTGAAAAGCCCCGGGCTCGTCTACTCCACGGTCGGACTCCTCGAGTCCGGAGAATGCAGGCCCGGGCTCCGGGGCGCCGACGTCCGGCGCATCGACCGGGGACGTCGGTGCGGCCACTTCCGTTCCGACCTCGTCCGGGCCTTCCTCAGCAGATACGGAATCTGAGTCCGCACCGTCGACCAGCCGCAGATGCCCGATCGGCGGCACATCCGGTGGACCCTGCAGATCCTCCACCTCGACCGCGAACCTCGAATCAGACTGCTCCGGCTCCGGTTCGGGCTCCAGCTCCGGCTCCGGCTCCGGCGCGGGCGGCTCCGACTCCAGCGCGGGCTCGGGCGGCTCGGACTCCCGCGCGGGCGGTGCCGGCGCCGGCGGCGGCGTGGCGGTCTCCTGGCGGGGACTGGGGTGGGGGTCGGACGTGATCGCGTCATTGGTTTCCGGTCGTGTCGGTTCCGGCGCCGGCGGTGGGATGGCCGGTTCGTGGATGACCGGCGGGAGAACCGTCGGGTCCTCGGACAGCCAGATCACTACCCGACGACGATCCTGAGACTGGTCACCCGTCCCACGCCGAGACGCCTCCCCCGGCCTCGGCGCGGACGTCGGCCCCACACCCCGCGTACGCGTCAGATGACCCACCGCGTCAGCCGGCAGGCCGACCGCCACCAGCCGCTGCGCCAGCACCGGCGCCAGTACCCCCCAGGCGGCCCGCGCACGGTAACGGCCGGACCGCACCGCACGACCAGAATCAAGCAACCGGCCGTTGCCCCCGCCTTCCAGATGCACCACCAGAGCCGGTTGCCCCGCCCGAGCCCGCCGCACAGCCTCCTGCACGATCCGCTCCGCGAGTCGATCCACCCGCCCGCGCTGGGACGCCGTCAGATCGCCAGGCCCAAAAGTCCGCACCC
>NZ_JAMPTM010000299.1 GCF_025403375.1 Frankia gtarii | reverse complement strand
ATCACCAGCCATCCCCCACACCCCGAAAAACCAGGGTTAAGAAGAACAACCAGCCAGGCCATGAACGAGGTAAAACAATTGGCACTGACAATCGGCACGCTGTTGAGTTCTCAAGGAGCAGGCGCTAACGAGATGACATCGTGAGATGTCGTACTCGTGCTGGTTCGTAGCCACTTACGAAGTTGTGTGGAGCAGCGCTCGTCAGTACGCCCAAGAAGGGGCCGCCTCGCGCTTGCTCTGTCCGAGCCCTCCGAGGAGGGGCTCTGCCAGCGAGTGGAGCCGCCCTGTTCGGCGTCCGCCGTGTCTCGCTGACAGAGAGAACATTACGGGTGGATGACGGTGGACGTCAAATCAATCCCCCTCCCAGATGTGTGACGTATGTCACACAGACTGCAGAGTGGTTCGTTGTGATGTTCTGATATGGGAAGCTTGGCGGTCTGGGCCAAGTTGCTGAGGCGGCACCGACGCACCCTTCATCCGCATCTGTCCGCCCTCCACATCCGCGCTCACCTACCACTCGCCGCGTCCACCCGCTGCGTCCGTCCGCGGGTCTACCTGCGGCGATGGCGTGGCCGCGCCGCGCTGACGGATGGCTCCCCCACCAGCCAGAAGCGCCAGGGGCGCCCGGTGGCAGCCGTGATCCCCACCCGCGGTCCTCGTTCAATCCGCTTGCCGGCCGCCCCCGGCACCGCATCCGCCGGACCCCGTCCGTCGCCGAGTTCCCCGGCGAGTGGTGAGGGGTGGACGACGAGGGGTCCGCCGCCCGTCACCGGGGTTGCGGTCAGCGACGCCACAACCCCGAGCACGCGCCCCAGCCGACCGGGCCCCCGGGCCAGGTCCCGGGCGGCGAGCTTCGGCCAGCAGGCCTGCACCGCCTCGCGGCCCGCGATGACCTCGCCGGCGCGCAACAGCACCGCTGTCCCCTCCCCCACCGGCCCGCAGACGATGTTGAGGCACCAGTGGATGCCGTAGCTGAGGTACACGTATGCCCGTCCCGGTGGGCCGAACATCACCGCGGCCCGCGGGGTCGGGCCGCGGAAGGCGTGGGAGGCGGGATCGTCGAGGCCTCCGTACGCCTCGACTTCGGTGATCCGAACGGCGACCGGCCCGTGCCGGACCGTCGCACCGAGCAGATCCGGTGCGACGGCCAACACGGGCCGGTCGAAGAAGGCCGCCGGGTAGGGCGCCGGGCCAACCACCGCGGCGGCCGGCCCGGGGCCCTGTGGGGGCGTGGGAGTCCCCGTCAGTCCACCGCCCACTCACGGTCCCGCTCGAGGACCGGCCGCAGGGCTGCGAGCTGCTCGCGGACCCGGTCCGGCGCGGTCCCGCCGGGAGCGGAGCGGGCCTGCAACGCGCCCTGCACCGACAGCACACCGCGCACATCCGCGGTGAGCAGCGGGTTGATCACCGCGAGGTCCTCGTCGGAGACGTCGTCAAGGTCGACGTCGTGGGCGACACACCAGGAGACGAGCTGACCGACGGCCTCGTGCGCCTGGCGGAACGGCACGCCGCGGCGCACCAGGTGCTCGGCGACGTCGGTCGCCAGTGCGAAGCCGTCCGGCGCGGCCGCGGCGAGCCGCTCGCGGCGGACCCGCATCGTCGCGACCGTGCCGGTCAGCGCGGGCAACACCAGCAGCAGCGTGTCAACCGCGTCGAAGACCGGCTCCTTGTCCTCCTGCAGGTCCCGGTCGTAGGCCAGCGGGAGGCCCTTGAGGGTGGCGAGGAAGCCGGTCAGCCCGCCGATGAGTCGGCCAGACTTGCCCCGGGCGAGCTCGGCGACGTCCGGGTTCTTCTTCTGCGGCATGATCGAGCTGCCGGTCGCGAAGGCGTCGTCCAGCTCGACCCAGCCGAACTCGCGGGTCGTCCAGAGCACGATCTCCTCGCCGATACGGGACAGGTGCACCCCGATCAGCGCGGCCACGAACAGGAACTCGGCGGCGAAATCGCGGTCCGACACGGCGTCGAGGGAATTCTCGAACGCCCGGTCGAACCCCAGCTCGACGGCGACCCCCTGGGGATCCAGCGGTAGCGACGAGCCGGCCAGCGCCCCGGCGCCCAGCGCGCTCACCGACGCCCGGCGGTCCCAGTCCCGCAGCCGGTCGGTGTCCCGCACGAAGGCCTGCACGTGGGCGAGTAGCTGATGACCGAACGAGATCGGCTGGGCGTGCTGCAGGTGGGTCATCCCCGGCGCCGGGGTGTCCACGTGCTGGCTGGCCACGGTGACCAGCGCCTGGGACAGCTCGGTCAGCCGGGCAGCCACCTGGCGGGCATGCTCGCGCAGGTACAGGCGCAGGTCCGTGGCGACCTGGTCGTTGCGGCTGCGGCCGGCGCGCAGCTTGCCGCCGAGTGCCCCGAGCCGCTCCAGCAACCCGCGTTCGAGGGCGGTGTGGACATCCTCGTCCTCGACCGTCGGCCGGAACCGGCCCTGGGCGACCGCCTCGGACAGGTCGTCGATGGCGGCAAGCATGGCGGCGAGCTCGGCGCCGTCGAGCAGCCCGGCCCGGTGCAGGACCCGGGCATGCGACTTCGACGCGAGCAGGTCGTACGGCGCGAGACGCCAGTCGAACTGCACGCTCACCGACAGCCGGGCGAGCGCCTCGGCCGGGCCGCCGGCAAATCGCCCACCCCACAGCCGCATCGGCGCACCGGCCGCCACCGCCCCGCCGGCGGGCGCCGCACCGGACGGCGCCGCACCGGACGGCTTCGGCACCGCCGCGTCCTCGGAATGCTCCGTGGAGGTCACGGGTTCAGCCGCTGCTCGCGAGCCGCCCAGACCTTCGTCGGCAGACCCCAGAGCTCGATGAATCCGCGCGCATCGCCCTGGTCGAACTGGTCCCCGGCGTCGTAGGTGGCCAGGGCGTGGTCGTAGAGGCTGCCCGGGCTACGCCGGCCGACGACCTGGGCGACGCCGCCCGCGAGCCGCAGCCGGACGTCCCCGGTGACCCCGACGCTGGCCGCGTCGACGAAGGCGTCGAGGGCGGCCTTGAGCGGCGAGTACCACAGGCCGTCGTAGACGATCTCGCCCCAGCGCTGGTCGACGCCCCGCTTGAACCGGGCGACGTCGCGCTCGAGGGTGAGGTCCTCCAGGTCACGGTGCGCGGTCAGCAGGGTGATCGCCGCCGGGCACTCGTAGATCTCCCGGCTCTTGATCCCGACCAGCCGGTCCTCGACGAGGTCGATCCGGCCGACGCCGTGCGCACCCGCGCGGGTGTTGAGCTCGGCGACGAGATCTGCCAGCGGCAGGGCACGCCCGTCGAGCCCGGTCGGGACGCCGTCGGTGAAGGAGATCGTCACCTCGTCGGGGGTCCGGGCGACCGTGGGGTCCGCGGAGTAGACGAAGACGTCCTCCGGCGGCTGCGCCCACGGGTCCTCGAGGATGCCGCACTCGGCGGTGCGTCCCCACAGGTTCTGGTCGATGGAGTACGGCGAGCGCTTGGACACGTCGATGGGCAGGCCGCGCTCCTCGGCGAAGGCGATCGCCTTGTCCCGGGTCATGCCCGAGTCCCGCACCGGGGCGAGCACCTTCAGCCCGGGGGCCAACGCCGACACGCCGACCTCGAACCGCACCTGATCGTTGCCCTTGCCGGTGCAGCCGTGGGCGATCGCGTCGGCGCCGTGCTCGCGGGCGGCCGCGACCAGATGCTTGACGATGATCGGCCGCGACAGCGACGAGATCAGGGGGTACCGGTCCATGTACAGCGCGTTGCTCCGAATGGCCGGGGCGACGAAGGACTCGGCGAACTCCGTGCTGGCGTCGACCACGATCGACTCGACGGCGCCGCAGGTGAGGGCGCGCTGGCGGATGGCCTCGAGATCCTCGCCGCCCTGGCCGACATCGACCGCCAGCGCGACGACCTCGGCGCCGGTCTCGGCGCCGATCCAGCCGATGGCCACGGACGTGTCGAGGCCGCCCGAGTAGGCAAGCACGACGCGTTCGGTCACGGGACTTACTCCTTATGTCGGATTGCGCGAAAGATCATCATCAGGTGTGCCGGAACCCACCGCCCCCGCCCCCCGGCGGAGTGCGAGGGCGGGCGGGCGTGGCGGCCACGCCCGGCACGGGGCGGGCCCGCCCGTCGGCGAGCCGCAGCAGGTGGGCGGCCAGGGCCGGGCCGCCCGGAACCGGGCCCGCACCCGCGGCCGAATCGCCTGGGGGCGGCGCCTGCACCGCATTCTCCCCGCCGTCCGGGGTACCCCCGGAGATGCTCCCATCTCCTGGGCCGGACAGCTGCGCCCGGCAGACGACGAGGACGGTGTCGTCCCCGGCGATCGTGCCCATGACCGCCGGCAACGCCTCCCGGTCCAGCGCGGAGGCGAACAGCTGGGCGGCACCGGGCGGGGTGCGCAGGACGACGAGGTCGCCGTTGGCCTCCGCCGAGACCAAAAGCTCCTCGCACAGCCGGGTCAGCGGCAGCCGGACTATCTCCGCCGGCGCGAGGTTCACATCGACGGCGTAGACCAGGCCACCGTCGGCGCCGCGTACCTTCCTCGCCCCGATGTCCTCCAGGTCACGGGACAGGGTGGCCTGCGTGACCTGGACGCCCTCGGCGCCGAGCAGGCGGGCGAGCTCGGACTGCGAGCGCACCGGGCGCTGCGCGATCAGCGCCGCCAACCGCGCCTGCCGGGCGTGTTTGGTCAACGGGGCCGACCGCCACACCCCCGTGCCCGCCGCCGTCATCGGACCGCGCCCGCCTCGCCCGCCGAGCCCGACCCCGCCGCCGCCGCCGGCGGCGCGAACAGCAGCGAGAGCAGGGCCTTCTGCGCGTGCAGCCGGTTCTCGGCCTGGTCGAACACGACCGAGTGCGGCCCGTCGAGCACCGACGCGGCGATCTCCAGCTCCCGGTGCGCCGGCAGGCAGTGCATGACCAGCACATCCGGCCGGGCGGCCTCGACGGCCTTCTCGTCGAGCTGGTAGGGCTGGAACACCAGCGAGCGGCTGTCCGACTCGCCCTCCTGGCCCATCGACGCCCAGACGTCGGTGTAGAGCACATCGGCGCCGGCTGCCGCCTCCAGCGCGTCGTGCATGACGAGCGCCTCGCCGCCGGTGGCCGCGCCGATCTCGTTGGCGTGCCGGACGACCTGCTCGAACGGCTCGTAACCGGGCGGGGAGGCCACGTGCACCCGCATCCCCGCGAGCGCCCCGGCGAGCAGCAGCGAATGCGCCATGTTGTTGCCGTCGCCGAGGTAGGTCAGGGTCAGCCCGGCGAGCCGGCCGCGGCGCTCCCGGATCGTCTGCAGGTCGGCCAGCGCCTGGCAGGGGTGGGCATGGTCGGACAGCGCGTTGACGACCGGCACGCTCGCCGCGGCCGCCAGCCGCTCGAGGCGCTCCTGGGCGAAGGTGCGCACGACGATCGCGTCGACGTACCGGCTGAGCACCGCGGCGGTGTCCTCGATCGTCTCGCCGCGCCCGAGCTGGGTGCTCGTCGCGTCGATGACGATCGGATGGCCGCCGAGCTCGGCGACGCCGACGTCGAACGACAGCCGGGTGCGGGTGGAGGGCTTCTCGAACAGCAGGGCCACCGATCGCCCGGCGAGGGGACGGTCCGCCGGCCCGGGGGCGCGGCGGCGGGCCTTGAGCTCGTCGGCGATGTCGAGAACGGCTGTTTGTTCCGCGGAGGTCAGGTCGGTGTCGAGAAGGAAGTGTCGGGCCGTCATGCGCTGACCTTAGAGGCTTGCTCCGGGAGGCTTCCGTCGTCGCGCGCCGCACCGAAAATCGCGGGTAGCGCCGCGACGAAGGCGTCCGCTTCGGCGTCG
The DNA here is from genome assembly GCF_025403375.1 of Frankia gtarii. GTDB lineage: Bacteria > Actinomycetota > Actinomycetes > Frankiales > Frankiaceae > Frankia > Frankia gtarii. The sequence goes on along the minus strand of NZ_JAMPTM010000299.1, from coordinate 2,158 downwards.
GTGAGGATCAGCGGCGGGGCGAGCCGGACGGCGTCCGCCGCGACCGCGTTGACCAGATAGCCGGCCGCACGGGCCGCGGTCTCCACCGCCGGGGCGAACGGGCCGTCGAGCTCGATCGCCCGCCACAGGCCGACGCCGCGCACCCCGACGATCCCCGGGATCCCCGCTTCGACGATCTGCGTGGCGAGCCGGTCACCCAGCCGCGTCGCGTGGTCGAGCAGCCCCTCGGCGGCGATCGTGTCGAGCACGGCCAGCGCGGCCGCGCAGACGATCGGGCCGCCGCCGAAGGTGCTGCCGTGATCGCCCGGACGCAGCAGGTCCGCCGCGGCGCCGATGCCGATGCAGGCGCCGATCGGCAGGCCGCCGCCGAGGCCCTTGGCCAGGGTGACGACGTCGGGCCGGACCCCGACGGCCTGATGGGCGAACCAGGAGCCGGTCCGGCCGATGCCGCTCTGCACCTCGTCGAACACCAGCAGCGCCCCGGCGTCGTCGCAGGCGGCTCGGGCAGCGGCGAGGTAGCCCGCGGGCGGCGGCACCACGCCGGCCTCCCCGAGGGTCGGTTCCAGGAACACCGCCGCGGTCCGCTCACCGACCGCGGCCCGCAGCGCGGCGGCGTCGCCGTAGGGCACGAACCGCACGCCGGGCAGCAGCGGCTCGAACGGCGCGCGCTTCGCCGGCTGCCCGGTGATGGACAGCGCGCCGAGGGTCCGACCGTGGAACGAACCCTCGGCGGCGACGATCTCCGGCCGACCGGTACGCCGGGCGATCTTGATGGCGGCCTCGTTGGCCTCGGCTCCGGAGTTGGCGAAGAAGATCTTCGCGCCGCCGGCGGGCAGGCCGGGGGCCGGGATACCCGCGGCGAGCAGCTCCACGAGCCGTTCGGCCAGGCGCACCTGCGGCTCGTTGGCATACAGGTTCGACACATGGCCGAGGGTGTCGAACTGGTCGACGACGGCGGCCCGGATCGCCGGGTGGCCGTGACCGAGCACGCTGACGGCAATCCCGCCGAGCAGGTCGAGGTACTCGCGCCCGGCGTCGTCCCACACCCGGGTGCCCTTCCCCCGGACCAGCGAGATCGTCGGACGGCCGTAGGTCGCCATCACGACGGCGTCGCGCCGGGCGAGCAGATCGGCAGTCATGGCCTTCCTCCGGTCTCCTGGGGGGTCCCTGCGGCGGCCGGGGCTGGCACGGCGGCCGGTGCGGGGGGCATGGTCGCGGTCGCGACGGTGGCGGGTTCGGCGAGGTCGCGGTCCGGGGTGATCAGGGTGCCGATGCCGTCGTCGGTGAAGATCTCCAGCAGCACGGCGTGGGGCACCCGGCCGTCGAGCACGTGTGCCTGCGGCACGCCGCCGCGCACCGCCCGCTGGCACGCCTGCATCTTCGGAATCATGCCGGCCGCGAGGGTGGGCAGGAGCTGCTCGAGCTCTGTGATGCTCAGCTCGCTGAGCACCTCGTCGCTGGCCGGCCAGTCCGCGTACAGCCCCTCGACGTCGGTCAGGACGACGAGTTTGGTGGCGCCGAGGGCGACGGCGAGCTCGGCGGCGGCCGTGTCGGCGTTGACGTTGTAGACGCCGCCGTCGATCCCGCGGGCCACCGACGCGACGACGGGCACCTTGCCGGAGTCGAGCAGGGCGTTGACCGTCTCGGCCCGGACCTCGACGATGTCACCGACGAGGCCGACGTCGACCTCCTCCCCGTCGACGATCGCGGGGCGCCGGCGCGCGGTGAACAGGTTGGCGTCCTCACCGGACAGGCCCACGGCGAACGGCCCGTGGTCGTTGACCAGGCCGACGACGTCCCGGTTGACCTGGCCGAGCAGCACCATCCGCACGATGTCCATGGTCTCCGGCGTGGTGACCCGCAGGCCGCCGACGAACGTCGACTCGACCCCGAGGCGCGCCAGGTGCGCGGTGATCTGCGGGCCGCCGCCGTGGACGACCACCACCCGCAGCCCCGAGTAGCGCAGGAAGACGATGTCGGCGGCGAACGCGGCGCGCAGTGCCGGTTCGGTCATCGCGTTGCCGCCGTACTTGATGACGATCGTCGCGCCCTGGAAGCGGGACAGCCACGGCAGCGCCTCGATGAGGATCTGGGTCTTGGCCAGCGCCGCGTGCCCGCGGGCGGTCGCCGCCGGGCCCCGCGCGGCGGTGGTGGGGGC
>NZ_JAMPTM010000298.1 GCF_025403375.1 Frankia gtarii | reverse complement strand
GATCTACACCTATTAAGTCGTCGGCAGCGTCAGGTGTGTATAAGAGACAGGTCTCCACCGAGCCCCCGTCCCAAGGCTGCTTCCCCGGGGACGGCTGGCACGGCCCGCCACGCATGTCCCGCCACGCATGTCCCGCCGCAGTCCGCCAGGCACGTCTCGTCGGCACGACGCGGTGGCCTCCCCCGAGCCCGCGGACGATCGTCCCAGCCCGTAACGGCCGCTTCCCCGCCTAATTCCGGTTTTCGGGATCGTCACTCGAGCGGAACCAGGAAATCACCTGCCGGTTCACCTGCCCCGGGGTTGACTTGGAGTGCGCTCTCATCGTTACGGTCTGCTGGGGCGACGATCCATGCTGAACGATCCCCGCCTGTCCGGAGCCCTGCCCGCTCGATCCCTCCGGCCAGGCAGTAGGGGGACGGCCGCGGCCGCATGGGATCGGCGAGGACACCTGCAGGGCCAACGATGACGAGCAGGAGGCTTCACCCATGCGGTATCGCAAGCTCGCCCGGACCGGCGTCGAGGTCAGCACCCAGTGCCTGGGCGCCATGATGTTCGGCGCCTTCGGCAACACCGACCACGACGAGTGCGTACGCATCATCGGCCGCGCGCTCGACGCGGGCATCAACTTCATCGACACCGCCGACGTCTACTCGCAGGGCGAGAGCGAGCAGATCGTCGGCAAGGCCATCAAGGGCCGTCGTGACGACATCGTCCTGGCCACCAAGTGCTTCACCCAGATGGGCGAGGAGCGCAACCACCGCGGCGGCTCCCGACGCTGGATCACCCGGGCGGTCGAGGACAGCCTGCGCCGCCTCGACACCGACTACCTCGACCTGTACCAGGTGCACCGCCACGACTGGGACGTCGACCTGGAGGAGACCCTCGGCGCCCTGACCGACCTCGTCCATCAGGGCAAGGTCCGCTACCTGGGTTCGTCGTCGTTCCCCGCCGACTGGATCGTCGAGGCGCAGTGGGCCGCGCGCCGGCGCAACAGCGAGCGGTTCGTCTGCGAGCAGCCGCAGTACTCGATCTTCGCCCGGTCGGTCGAGGATGGCGTGCTGCCCGCGACGCTGCGCCACGACGTGGGCGTCATCCCGTGGAGCCCGCTGGCCGGCGGTTGGCTGACGGGCAAGTACCGGCGGGACGCCGAGATCCCGTCGGGCGCACGCTACGGGTCGCAGGGCATGTTCGCCCGCCGCGGCGGCGGTGCCGGGCTGGACGAGGACCCGAGCACGCCCGCCCGGTACGACGCGGTGGAGGGGCTGAGCACGATCGCCGAGCAGGCCGGGATCTCGCTGACCCACCTGGCGCTGGCGTTCGTGGACAGCCACCCGGCGGTGACGTCGACGATCATCGGGCCGAAGACGATGGAGCAGCTCGACGACGTGCTCGCCGGCGCCGACGTCACCCTCGACGCGACCACCCTCGACGCCATCGACAAGGTCGTCCCCCCGGGCACCGACATCGCCGGCGTCGAGCACTACAGCGGGGACCCGTCCCTGCGACCCGCGTCCCGCCGCCGCACCGGCTGACCGCACGTTCCTTGCCCTTCCACAGGGGCAAACCGGACGCCGGACCCTGTGGAAGGCAAGGAGGGTCGGCCACCCGTCAGGAGCTCGGGCGCGGCGTCAGCGGGCCGGCGTCAGCGGGCCGGCGTCAGCCGGGTGTCAGCACGGCGTCGGCGCGGCACGCGCCGGAGCACCGGCGTCTCGCCGGATTGTCAGTGGTGGACCGCATGATGATCGACATGACGGTCAGACACGAACACTTCAGTCCCGCGATCGTCGCCGAGGGGCTGGTCAAGCGCTACGGCGCGACGACTGCGCTCGCGGGCGTCGACCTGACCGTGCCGGCCGGCACGGTCTTCGGCCTGCTCGGCCCCAACGGCGCCGGCAAGACCACCGCGGTCCGCGTGCTGGCAACCCTCATCCAGCCGGACGCCGGGCGGGCCCTGGTCGGCGGATACGACGTGCGCCACGACGGCCACCGGGTACGCCAGCTCGTCGGACTCACCGGGCAGTACGCGTCGGTGGACGAGATGCTCACCGGCCACGAGAACCTGCTGATGATCGGCCGGTTGCTCGGACTGTCCAGGTCCGCGGCGAAAGCCCGCGCCCGCGAGCTGCTCGCCGACTTCCGGCTCGCCGAGTCCGCGGACCGCCCGGCGCGGGCCTACTCCGGCGGCATGCGTCGGCGCCTCGACCTCGCCGCGAGCCTGGTCGGCCGCCCGCGGCTGCTGTTCCTCGACGAGCCCACCACCGGCCTGGACCCGCGCAGCCGCAACGAGATGTGGGACGTGGTGCGCGACCTCGTCGGCGGCCACGGCGTCACCGTGCTGCTCACGACGCAGTACCTCGAGGAGGCCGACCAGCTCGCCGACGACATCGCGGTCGTCGACCATGGGCGGATCATCGCCCACGGCTCGCCGGAGGCGTTGAAGAAGCAGACCGGCGCGCAGACCCTGGCGGTCCGCCCCGGGGACGTCACCGACATGCCACTGGTGGTGGCGGCGGTGGCGGAGCTGGCCGGGGTGGCGCCCGAGGTCGCGGGCAGCCTCGTCAGCGCCCGCGTCACCGATCCGGCCGTGCTCCCGGCGCTCGTGCGCCGCCTCGACGACGCCGGCGTGCCCATCGGCGAGATCACCCTGCGCAGCTCCAGCCTGGACGAGGTCTTCCTCGCGCTGACCGGTCATCCGGCCACGGACGGCCCGACCTCCGCCAAGCCGACCTCCCCCACCGACGTGACCGGCGGCGAGCCGGCCGTCGACGACCCGGCCGCGCGGATTCCCGCGGCGACGAGGAGCTGACCCGCGATGAGCGCAGTGACCGCCCTGCCGGGACCGATCCCCGGGACGACCGGCCATCCCGAACCCGTCGGCTCCGCACGGGTCTCCCCGCTCGACGCGCTTCGCCACACCGCCACGCTGGCCTGGCGCACCCTCGTGCAGGTCAAGCACAACCCGATGGAGCTGCTCGACTTCAGCGTCCAGCCGCTGATGTTCCTGCTGCTGTTCACCTACGTGTTCGGCGGGGCGATCTCCGGCTCGACCGGCGACTACCTGACGTTCGCGCTGCCCGGCATCATCGTCCAGAACACCCTGTTCACGACGCTCAACACTGGCACCGGGCTGAACACCGACCTCACCAAGGGGGTGTTCGACCGGCTGCGTTCGCTGCCGATCGCCCGCTCCGCGCCGCTGGCCGGGCGGATCCTCGCCGACATGACCAAGCAGATCTGGGCCATCGCCATGCTGCTCGGCCTCGGCTACATCCTCGGCTTCCGGGTGCAGACCGGGCCGCTGCAGGCGCTGGCCGCCTGCGGCCTGGTGGTGCTGTTCGCACTGGCGGCGTCGTGGATCTCCGTGCTCGTCGGCATGCTCGTCTCCGAGCCGGAGAAGGTGATGATCTTCGGCTTCACGTTGATCTTTCCGTTGACGTTCGTCAGCAACGCCTTCGTCCAGACGACGACCATGCCCGGCTGGCTGCAGGCGTTCGTCAAGGTCAACCCGGTCACGGCGCTCGCCGACGCCACTCGCGGCCTGCTCGTCTCCGGGCCGGTCTGGACCCCGGCGTGGCACGCGCTGCTGTGGGCCGCGGGCCTGGCCGCGGTGTTCGCGCCGCTGGCCGTGGCCGCGTTCAAGCGGCGGGTCTGATCGCTGGCCTAGCTGGTCGCGGTGAGGTCGGGCAACCGGGGCGGCCAGGCCACCGGCGGCAGGCCCGCGAGGTCCAGCGAGGCGGACAGTGGGACGGCCCGGCCGGCCACGACCGCCGCGGCGAACGCTGCCTCGCCCAGCGCCGCCCGGGCCGCCCGCTCGACCCGAACGTAGTCGCGGTCACCGGAGCGGCTGATCAGGGCGCAGGCGCCGAGCACCCGGGCGGCCTGCTCCGGTGCGCCGTCGCGCAGGGCCAGGTCGGCGACGGCGACGAGTACCCGGGCCGTCGCCGGGGCGTCGGTGGAGCGGACGGCCTCGTCCAGCGCGGCGGCGAGGATCTCCCGGGCGGCGTCGAGGCGACCGCCGGCGAGCTCGACGAAGGCCACCGAGGTGCCGGCCATCGACCGGAACTGGGGGGGCACCGAGCGATTCAAGATGCCGGCGGCCGCGCTGATGGCCAGCGCCCGGGCCCGGGGCAGGTCGCCCTCCAGCCGGGCGAGCTCCGCCTCACTGAGGTCGACGCCGGCGAGCAGCTCGGGCGTGCCGAGGAGCTGCGCGCTGCGGCGGGCGGCGGCGAGCGCGGCACGGGCCTGCGGGAAGTCCCCCAACGCCATCGCGGCGCCCACCAGGTTCAGCTGGAACTGGCCGATGTCCTCGGTGGAGTCGAGCTCCGCGGTGAACCGGGTGGCACGACGGAAGAACTCCACCGCGGCCCGGTGCTCGCCGCGCAGGCCGGCGAGCTCGCCGAGGGCACCGTTGGCGAACGCCATGCCCCAGCGCTCGCCGAGAACCTCGAAGTCCGCCAGGGCCGCCCGGGTCTCCTCGCCCGCCTCGTCGAAATGGTCACCCAAGTTCATCGACAGGTAGGCGAACAGGACGCGGGCCATCGACCGCGTCCAGGTGTCCGGCAGGTCGAAGCACTCCCGGAAGGCGTCGAGCGGCGCCTCCCCGAGGCCGCCCTCCAGCATCAGGCGCAGGCCCTTGAGCAGCGGCAGCACGGGATGGTCGCTGACCAGGTCGCCGGTGTCGCGCACCGCGGCCCGCAGCAGCCGCAGTGCGCTGTCCGCGTCCTGGAACCCGTCGAAGGCGTTGAGGGCGGCCAGCGTGCCAGCCATCGCCCGCGCCCCCGACGGCGCATCCCCCGGCAGGTCGAGAGCTGCGGCGGCGAGCTCGGAGCCCTCCAGCTTGTGCCCGCGCAGCCACCAGTACCAGCCCAGCGCGGCGGACATGCGCACCGCGGTCAGCGCGTCGCCGGCGGCGATCGCTTCGCGCAGTGCGGCGTGCAGGTTGTCCTGCTCGACGGTCAGCCGGCGCAGCCACCGCAGCTGGTCGCCTCCGCGCAGCTCCGGTTCGGCGGTCTCGGCCAGCCGCAGGAAGTACGCCGCGTGCGCCGTGCGAAGAGGTTCGCGCTCCCCCGCCTCGCCGAGCCGTTGCAGCCCGTACTCCCGGATCGTCTCCAACTGCCGGTAGCGCGCCGCGGCGGCGCCGTCACGACCGTCCCCGGTGTCACTGACCAGCAGCGACTTCTCCACCAGAGCAGTGAGCAGATCGGGAACGCCGTCGGGGTCGAGCCGCCTACCCGCGGTGTCGCCCGCCGCCGCGAGCGCGTCCGCGCACACCGCCCGGGCACTGGCCGGCGTCACCCCGCCGGGGAAGATCGCCAGCCGCCGCCACAGCACCCGTTCGGACTCGTCGAGCAGGTCCCAGCTCCAGTCGACCACGGCCGCGAGCGTCCGGTGCCGCGGCAGGGCGGTCCGGCTGCCGGAGGTGAGCAGCCGGAATCGATCGTCGAGGCGGGCGGCGACCTGCTCCGGGGTCATCGCCCGCAACCGTGCCGCGGCCAGCTCGATGGCCAGGGGCATCCCGTCCAGCGCCCGGCAGATGTGCACCACCGCCGCTGCCTGGCCGCCCCCCGGGGAGACATCCGCCGGGGAGACGTCTGCCGAGGAGACGTCGAGCCGGAACCCGGGCCGGACGGAGACGGCTCGGTCGGTGAACAGTCGCACCGCCGGGTAGCGGACGATCGCCGCCGGGTCGGCCCCGGGATCGAGCTCTTCCGGCGGCAGCTCGAGCGGCCCGACCGGCCACAAGGTCTCCCCGGTGATCGCCAGCGGCTCCCGGCTGGTCGCCAGGACCCGCACCTGCGGGCAGGCCCCGAGCAGCTCCTCGACCAGGGCGGCGGCCGGGTCGAGGAGGTGCTCGCAGTTGTCCAGGACGAGCAGCAGCCGGCGGCCGGCGAGGGCGGCGGCGAGCCGCTGCACCGGATCGCTGTCAGCCACGCCACGCATGCGCAGCGCGTTCATCACCACCTGCTCGCGCAGCCCGAGCGCGGCGAACACAGCCGGGGGCAGGTCGGCCGCGGCCGTCACCGGAGCGAGCTCGACCAGCCAGGCACCGTCCGGCAGGAACTCGACGGACGCACCCGCGCCGTCGAGCAACATGCGGGCGGTCTCCACGGCCAGCCGTGTCTTGCCCGCCCCGCCCGGTCCGACGAGCGTGACGAGCCGAGCGCCGCGAACCAGCTCCTCGACCCGGTCCGCCTCCTGCGAGCGACCGACGAAGCTGGTCAGCGCGGCACGCAGGTTGGTGCGCAATCCACCCGGCAGGGTGCCCAGACCCGGCGGATCGGCGAGGCCGCCCACGGATCCGGCCACGCCCACAGGACCGGCCACGCCCACAGGACCGGCGCCGATCGGCGGATCGGCGCCACCTCCGGAATCGGAACCGCGTAGGACAGTCACGTGCAGGCCGCGCAGCTCGCCCGAGGGATCCGCGCCGACCTTGTCCGCCAGCTGGGCACGGAGCCGTTCGTAGGCGTCGAGGGCGGCACCGGGCCGGCCGGCCGCGCAGAGGGCCCGCATCAGCGCAGCCGTCAGCGACTCGCGGATGGGATGGGCCCAGACGAGCTCAGCCAGCTCGGGTACCAGCTCCGCCCCGGCGCCCAGGCGCAGGTCGGCCTCGACGCGGCCCTCGATCGCGGCGAGGCGGCGTTCGTCGAGCCGAGCGACGGTGGCGCGGGCGAAGGGGGCGTCGGCGACATCGGCGAGCGGCGGGCCCCGCCACAGCTCGAGCGCCGCCCGCAGAAGCATGGCCGCCCGCGTCGCGTCCCCGGCCCGCAGCGGCCGGCGGCTCGTCGGCCCACAGCCCGGACACCAACCGCTGGGTCGTCACGGTCCGGCCGGGATCGAGGGCGAGCAGGATGAGCAGCGTGCGCAGGCGGGCACCGCCGACGTCGACCGTCGCCGCGGAGATCCCGGATCCGGTCCGGACCTCCAGCGGGCCCAGCACGCAGATCTCCACGGCCCGATTGTGCCTGGCTGCCACCCCGGCGGTCGACGTCATCACCGGCGCAGCCGGCTGGGCGCGAGGCCGGTGCCGGAACCGGGCCGGACCCGCCGCCCTAAGATCGCCCCCGACGCCGTCGAACTGCAGCGACCATGTGAGGGGAGCCCGCGCGTTGAACGGTTCCGATCTTCTCGCCGATGCCTTCGGGCGGATCCGGGACGAGGTGCGTGACGCCGTCGCCGAGCTCGACGAGGAGCAGCTCGCCCTCCGCGTCGACGGGACGGCCAACTCCATCGGCTGGTTGGTGTGGCACCTGACCCGGGTTCAGGACGACCACGTCGCCGACGTCGCCGGGCTCGAGCAGGTCTGGACCGCGGGCGGCTTCGCGGACCGGTTCGCGCTGGCGCTGCCCGTCACGTCGATCGGCTACGGGCACACGACCGAGGAGGTCGACGCGGTCCGGGTGGCCGACCCGGCGCTGCTCGTCGGCTACCACGAGGCCGTCCACGACCAGACCGTCCGCTACCTCGCCACGCTCACCGACGGCGACTTCGACCGCGTGGTGGACGAACGGTGGGAGCCCCCTGTCACCCTTGGGGTCCGCCTGATCAGCGTCGTTTCGGACGACCTCCAGCATGTGGGCCAAGCGGCGTTTCTGCGGGGCATCATCGAGCGAAGGCAGTCGTGACGGCGCCGGGACGGCCCACCAGCCGCCCGGACGTTTCGTCACCGCGGCCGGGATCCCATCGCATATTCGGCAAAAGGTAGGCGTCGTGCCCCATTGTTTCGTTGCCGGCGACGGTCAGCTCATCGTGCTCGACGTCTGGCGGCCCACCGAGGCCTTCCACCAGTTCTTCATCGACCCGCCCGCCATCGACATTCTCATGCGAGACGCCGGGGTCATCGACCCGCCCGAGATCCCCTTCTGGCAACCCGCCGAGGGCGCCCCCGAAGCCCCCTGAGTCACCCATCACC
>NZ_JAMPTM010000297.1 GCF_025403375.1 Frankia gtarii | reverse complement strand
GGCTCGAGCGTCCTGAACGGCCACCCGCATCGCCGATGGGCCAGAGTGGGAGGGGTGAACCCATCCTCCGCCGTCGCCGCCGTGCCAGCCTCGCCGTCATCGGAACTCCCGTCGACGGGCGGGACGAGCTGGCCGGGTGGGGCCGATCTTGTGGCGCGGGACCGGCGGGTCGTCTGGCACCCCTACGCCTCGGCATCGGCGACGGGGCCGCTGTTCGCCGTGTCGTCCGCGACCGGAGTGCGCCTGACGCTGACGGACGGCCGCGAGCTGATCGACGGGATGTCGTCGTGGTGGGCGGCGATCCACGGCTACCGTCACCCGGTGCTCGACGAGGCGGTGCGCACGCAGCTCGCGTCGATGTCGCACGTGATGTTCGGCGGCCTGACCCACGAACCGGCGGTGCGACTCGCCGAGACCCTGGTGGAGATCACCCCCGAGCCGCTGCGCCGGGTGTTCCTCTGCGACTCGGGGTCCGTCGCCGTCGAGGTCGCGATCAAGATGGCGGTGCAGTACTGGACCGGCCGGGGTCGGCCCGAGCGGACCCGGCTGCTGACCATCCGGCGCGGCTACCACGGCGACACCTCCGGCGCGATGTCCGTCTGCGACCCGGATGCCGGGATGCATCACCTGTTCAGCCAGCTCCTGCCTCGTCACCTGTTCGCCCCGGCACCGACCTGCGCCTACGACGAGCCGTGCGAGGACGCCGACGTCGCTGAATTCGAGCGGCTGCTCGCCCGGCACGCCGACGAGGTCGCTGCGGTCATCCTCGAACCGGTCGTGCAGGGCACCGGGGCGATGCGCTTCTACGCGCCCGGGTGGCTCGCCCGGGTGCGGGAGCTGTGCGATCACCACGGGGTGTTGCTCATCGCGGACGAGATCGCCGTCGGCTTCGGGCGGTCGGGGGAGCTGTTCGGCTGCGACCACGCCGGGATCAGCCCCGACATCATGTGCGTGGGTAAGGCGCTGACCGGTGGTTACCTGTCGATGGCCGCCACGCTGTGCACCGACGAGGTGGCCGCCGGCGTGTCCGATTCACCCGCCGGAGCGTTCATGCACGGCCCGACGTTCATGGGCAACCCGCTGGCGAGTGCGGTCGCGAACGCCAGCGTCGAGCTGCTGCTGTCCTCGCCGTGGCGAGCGCGGGTCGCCGAGATCTCCGCGGGGCTCGCGGTGGGACTCGCCCCGGCGGCGGAGCTGGCGGGCGTGGCCGATGTGCGGGTGCTCGGCGCGATCGGCGTGATCGAGACGCGGGAGCCGGTCGACATGGCGGTGATCCAGCCGCTGCTGGTGGAGCTCGGCGTCTGGGTGCGGCCCTTCGGCCGGCTGGTCTACACGATGCCGCCGTTCATCACGACGCCGGCGGACGTGGCCGCGCTGACCGCCGCGATGGTCGAGGCGGTCGCCCGTACCACCTGAGCGCGCCGCCACCGATCCCGGACCGCCAACCCGGACCAGTCAACCCGGACCAGCCAACCCGGACCAGTCAACCCGGACCGCCGGTCCGGGCAGCCGGGTGGAGGACTGGTCTTCGACTGGTCCGCGGCTCGGCTGTCGCTGGTCCCGGGCGGGGAGCGACACCGTTTCCCGGGCGTGTCGTGTGTGGTCTCTCCGCGGGCGTCGCGCAGTGGATGCCGGCCCGTGGGCCTCGGCGTGGACCCTTTCGCCGCTGCATTCGTCGTCGCAGGTCAGATGCCATTTCCGGAACGGGTTCCCGGCCCGTCGCGGCGCGAAAAGGCGGCCGGCCGCCGCTCCCGAGCAGTTAGCCGCGCCATTGCACTGGTTGCGAATGGCGCGAACGGCTTCGTACTCTTCGTTCTCAATGATTCACTGTGGGTAGCAACGACGAGGTTGGATTCACCGGGCGGTTCCGGCCGACTACGGCCGTGGACGAGAACGAGGAAGGCCATCCGCCAATGCCGTTACGCCTACGACTCCAACGCCGCCCGGGTTGCGCACTGCTGGGCGGCGCCCGCCGGGCGTGGCAACGGCTGCGGGTGCGGGTGCGCGACCCGCGGGTCCATCCGCGCCTGCCCGCGGCCTGTCCACCGGCGCTGCGCATGGCCGGCCTTGCCCTCCCCGGGGTCAGTGGTTCCGGCGACGACCGCAGGCCGGCGGACCGGGCCCACCACGGTCGGGCGGGTGGGGACGGATCGCCCCGGCGGCGCCACCGGGTGCTGCCGCGGCTGGTCGGGCGAGACTGGACGCTGTGGTGCGCGCCGCGGGCCGTCGTGCGCCGGGTCGTGGGGGTCACCCTGTGCTGGGCTGTGCTGGTCGGCGTCGCGATCGCCGGGCTGCGGCCGCGCTGGGGCGACGTGCTCGCGTTCGCCGCGTTCGTCGCCCTCGGCGGATTCGCGGTGGTGGTCTCCGGGCGGTTGGGGGCCGACCTCACCGTCTTCCCCGCGGCCCGCCACGACCTGCTCGCCACCTGGACCGTGGCCGTGGCCGTGCTGCTGCCGCCGTTTTACCCGACGGTGATCGCGGTGCCGCTGTGCTGGCTCGCCGGCCGCGCCGACCCGGTCCGCCCGCCGCACCTGCGGATGTTCCACGCCGCGGCGCTCGGCATCGCCGGCTTCTGCGCGTCGAGCGTGCACCTGTTGCTCAGCCCGACCAGGGGACCGTTCACCGTCGACGGCCTGGTCGGCTCGGGCTCCGCGGCAGCCGCGTTCCTGTCCGCCGTGGCCGTGTATCCGCTGGTCGCCAGCCTGCCCGGGGTGGGGATGGCCCGAGCGGGCCGGGGCGACGGCCTCGACGCCTGGCTCGGGGGCGCCCCGCCCGGAGCCGACGTCCACCGCCCGGCCGGGCCCCCCGCGCGAGCGTCTCGGCTCGGCCGCGAGCCGGTGCCGGCGCGGGCCGTCGAGATCTGCTCGGCGATCGTGGTGGCGGTGCTGTGGGCGGCGAGCCCCTTCCTCATGCTGGCCGTGACCCCGCCGGTACTGCTGCTGCAACGCAGCCTGCTGCACGCCGACCTGCTGCACGCCGCCCGTTCGGACGCGAAGACGCGGCTCGCCAACGCCGCCTACTGGCGCCAGGTCGCCGAGCGTGAGATCAACCGGGCGGCCCGCGCCGGCCGGCCGCTGTCGGTGCTGCTCGTCGACATCGACCACTTCAAACGGGTCAACGACCGCTTCGGCCACCTCATCGGAGACGTCATCCTGCTCGCCGTCGCGGACACGCTGCGGGCCGCCGCCCGGCCGCGGGACCTCGTCGGCCGCTTCGGTGGGGAGGAGTTCGTCATCCTGCTCACCGAGGTGGGGCGGGAGCACGCGGTCGACATCGCCGAGCGGATCCGCCGCCAGGTCGCCGCCACCCGCTGCCGCCTGGACGGGCGGCCCCCGCTGTCAGTCACCGTGTCTGTGGGCGTCGCGACGCATCACGGGACGGCCGGCGACCTGTCCGAGCTCATCGCCCGCGCCGACACCGCCCTGTACCGGGCGAAGGCCGACGGGCGCAACCGGGTCCGCCTCGCCGACCCGCTGTGCGCCCCGGCGTGAGCAGCTCCGGCGTGGGCGACCCGGTGCCGGCCGTCCGTCCCGTCCGTCAGTCGGCGCGGGCGGCTCGGATCGTGTTGCGCAGCAGCAGCATGGTGGTCACCGGGCCGACGCCGCCCGGCACGGGCGTGAGGGCACCGGCGACCGGCGCGATGGCCGCGGCGTCGACGTCGCCGACCTGGCCGGCGTCGGTGACCGCCGTGCCGACGTCGATGACCGTCGCCCCCGGCCGGACGAACCCGGCGCCGATGAGGCGCGCGACCCCCGTCGCGGCCACGATGATGTCGGCCTCGTGGGCGATCGTCACCAGATCCTTGGTGTGGGAATGGCAGACGGTGACGGTCGCGTTCTCGGCGAGCAGGAGCAGCGAGACGGGCTTGCCGACGACCGGCCCGCGGCCGATGACGCACACTCGGGCGCCGGCCATCGGGATGCGGGCGCGGGTGAGGATCTCCACCACCGCGGCGGCGGTCGCCGGGGCGAAGCCCGGCAGCCCCAGGGCGAGCCGGCCCAGGCTCTCCGGGTTCATCCCGTCCACGTCCTTGGCGACGGGGATGTGCTCGCCGACCTCCCGGGAGCTCACCCCGGCCGGCAGCGGCGTCTGGACGATGATGCCGTCGACCAGCGGGTCGGCGGCCAGCGCGTCGACCGTGTCGAGTAGCGCCGACGGGCCGGCGGTGGCCTCGTGCGGCTCGCAACGGACCCCGACCTTGCCGGCGGTCCGCTCGATGATGTGGGTGTAGGAGCGGGCGGCCGGATCCTCGTTCGGCAGGACCACGGCCAGGGTCGGTGTCTTGCCGGCGAGCATCAGCCGCTCGGCCTCGTCGATCACGTACCGGCCGATCTCGGCGGCCATGGACCGCCCGTCGAGCAACCTCATCCGGTGCTCCGATCTCGTCGTCTTCGGTTCGTCCCGTCGTGATCAGGTCTGCCCGCGGCACCGGTCGCTCGACCCGCCGCCAGCGCCGCTCCAGCGGTCCGCCGATCCGTTCCCACCGGCGGACCGGCGGTGTTCACCGTCCGTAGTTACCCGTGGGTGGCACCGCGGAGGCCCACCGTGAGAATCCGGGGCGTTTCGCACGGGCGGCTCGGGGCCACGGGCACGCTCGTACCGTAGCAATACTGTGTCGGAGAGTACCCGCCATGGGGTACCCCCTGTGGGTGAGGGCTCGGCGCGGCGCGGACGCCGACTATCGGGGTAGGTCGCGCAGGATCAGGTCGAGTCCGGCGAGGAACTGCGCCTCGTTGTCCTCGCGCAGGTGCGGGGCGACGTCGGACAGGTCCGGATGGAGTTCCGCCGGTGGCCGTACCGCCGCCACCGGGCCGCCGCGGGCGCCCGCGCCTTCCTTCTCCACCGCGCGGGCGAGCTGGCGGGCCTCGGACAGGGTGTGGCCGAGGGTGTAGAACAGCAGCGTCTGGTAGACGTTCGCCGCGTCCGCCGGGTCCATGCCGGCGCGGTGTAGCTGGGCGACGGCGTGGTCGGAGCGCTCCCAGTAGGCGCCCATGCCCGGCGGTCGGCGCAGCACCAGCGGGGCGAGTGTCGGGTGGGCGAGCAGGGACAAGCGTAGCTGGCGGAAGTTCGCCCGGATGTCGGCGCGCGGATCGTCGGTCTCCGGCAGGTCCGCGACCCCGTCCCGGACGACGTTGTCGACGAGCGCGTCGAGCAGGGCGTTCTTGGTGGCGAAATGCCGGTACATCGCCGTCGGGTCGCAGTCGAGGAACCCGCCCAGCGCCCGCATGCTGAACGCCCCCGCGCCGTTGGTGTCAACGACCTCCATCGCCGCCGCCATCAGCACCTCCCGCGACAACGTCCCCCGCGGCGTCCGCCGTGACCGCCGCGTGCGTGCCTGCCTCGCCCCGTCGGCCGGGGGATCGCTGTCCTCGCCGCCGCTGTCCTCGCCGGTACTGTCCTCGCGCGCCGGGCCCTCGGGCGGCGCGGGCTCATCGCCATGCTCCGTCCCACCCGACTGCTCTTCCTCGATGTCGTCGATGCCACCATGATAATCAACGATGTTGACGTGCCCCCGCGGCCTGACGGAACCTCGATCGCGTCCGCCGAGGTCCCCAGATCGGCCAGCAGGCCGCCCAGCACGGTCGGGTCCGAGTACAGGATGGCGAGCGACCAGTGTTCGGGTTCGGTCTGCGGGTGTCCCCAGGCCAGCGCGATGCCTTACCGCCGACGGAGCTGCTTCCGGACTGCTTCGCCTGCTGGAATGACTGGCTGATGATGGTCACGGTCATCCGGTCCATGGCGAGGAAAGCACCGGATGTTCCCGGCATATCCGGTCTCGCCGTGGGGACCTTCTCCGAGCCGGATCACGTCCGGTCGAAGGCCTCGGGATAGGTGAACCGTCCGCGTGGCGACGGGCCGCCCGCGGTCAGGGTCCGTACCTGGAAATGCGCGCCCCACTCAGGTCGCGGTGCGGAGATGCCACATTCATCGCTGGGACGGAAACCGAAACGGGAGTAGAAGCCCGGGTCACCGAGCAGACCGACCAGCGGTTCGCCCGCTCGGGCGAAGGCCGCCCCCACCACAACACGGATCGCTGCCGCATCCCCGGCGGCCTCCCGGCGAATCATCATCGGAACACCCTGGGCCGGAGCCGGTGGTCACGGCAACTTCTTTTCTCCGTATGAGTTTGCCGGGTCGAGCTACCATGGTCGATTCTGCTGCGGCTCTCGCTTATCCTGCACCAAAAATGATCATCTTGGGAGGGTGGTCCGCGTACCTCGCACCGGACGGTCAACCAGCCGACCGGGGTCTGTCGATGGCGCGGCTCTGGTGTCGGTGGGTGGCGATGCCCAGTAGCAGGCTGCCGCCGAGGCACAGGAGGCTGCCGGTTGCGGTGCAGACGCGAGTCGCGGTGGGGGAGGCGTCGGCCAGGGGAGGGATCGCGTTGAGGGGTGCTGCGGAGTAGATCAGAAGCAGGGCCCAGCCTCGGGGGCGTACCGGTGCCAGTCGGGCGTGCAGGCGGCGGGGCGCCCGACCGGCGGCCATAACCAGTCCCGCGGGTAGCACGGTGAGGGAGAACAGCGCCAGGCCGATCCCATTCCACTTCATAGTGCGAGGCTCCTCTGCCGGGACGCGGTGATGGTCCTGCGCACACAAGTATCAGCCGGCCGGTGAGCAAGGGCGATCAGACCGCTACACCTCGCCGTCGGTGGTCGCCCGTAGGATGCCGACATCGTCAGCGCCTCAGCAAATAGCTCCGGATTTATGACGACCGCTGCAGCGGCAGCATCTGTCCGGCCACCCGCCCTGGTTGGAACGGACACAGGTCAGGCGTTTGCTTCGGCCCAGCTTTCCTGGATGGTGGCGGTGCCGTTGCCGCGGCGCTGGAGGCGTACGGCGGGGTAGCCGGGGCGCCAGCTTGTCAGGACGATTTCCTCGGCGGGTTCGTCGACGGTGGTGCGGACGATTTCGGTGAGCTCGACGCGGAACAGGTCGAATGGCTCGGGGGGCTGGACCTCCTCGGCGAACAGGGCGAGGGTCCGCGGGTCGTCGACCCAGCGGGCGAGGCCGGCGATCCGGACGTCGCCGCCGGCCATGTCGGTGCCCGGCCCGGGGTTGGCGGACAGCGCGAAGCGGGGGTCGCGGCGCAGGTCGCGGGACTTGCGGGCGTCGGGCATGCTGCCGAGCCACAGCTCGCCGGAGCGGAACGTGACCTCGATGCCGCTGGTGCGCGGGGAGCCGTCGGCGCGGATCGTGGCCAGGATGTGATGGCGGAATGCCTCGAACCGGGTGCGGACGGTGTCGGCGAGGGCGGGGTGGGCGGTTTCGAAGTCGCGCCAGGAGGTCGTGGAGGTAGTGGAGGTCGTCACCGGGCCATCCTGCGCCGGAAACCCTGCCATCCTCCGTCATGGTTTCCGGCCTAGCATCGCGGGGTGCGATCGAGTCGGTTGACCGCGTTGCTGCTGCACCTGCAGGCCGTACGGCGGGCGACGGCGGCGGAGCTGGCCGCCGAGCTGGAGGTGTCCGTCCGCACGGTGCACCGCGACATCGCCGCGTTGCAGGACGCCGGGGTGCCGCTGTGGACCGAGCCGGGCCGGGCCGGCGGGGTGCGGCTGATGGACGGCTGGCGCACCAGCCTCGACGGGCTCACCGGCGACGAGGCGGCGGCGCTGCTGCTGCTCGGCGCGGGGCCCGAGGTGCTCGGCGGGCTGGGGCTCGCCTCGGTCGCCGCGGCCGCGCGCACCAAGGTTCTCGCCACGCTGCCGCCGCGGCCTCGCGTCCAGGCGGGGCAGGTCCGCCAGCGGTTCCTGCTCGACGCGCCCGGTTGGTTCCACCGAGCGGAGGCCGTGCCGCACCTGGCCACGCTCGCCGAGGCGGTGTGGGCCGGCCGCCGCGTCGACCTGCGCTACGCCCGCCCCGGCGACGGCGCCGGCGCGGCCATCGCCGGTTTGGCCGACCGGGGCGAGGAGGCCGACCGGGGGGAGGATGCGGGG
>NZ_JAMPTM010000296.1 GCF_025403375.1 Frankia gtarii | reverse complement strand
GGGCGGGTCCGGCGGGCAGGGCGGGTCCGGCGGGCAGGCCGCGGCGGCCGGCCCGCGCGTCGATCTCATCCAGACCGACGCGGCGATCTCGCCGGGGAACTCCGGCGGCGCGCTGCTGGACGCGCAGGGACGGGTCGTCGGCGTCACCGAGGCGTACGTGCCGCCGCAGAGCGGCGCGGTCTCGCTCGGGTTCGCGATCCCGTCGGCGACCGTCGTCGACGCCGTCGACCAGCTCCTGCGTACCGGTTCCGTGCGGCACGCGTTCATCGGGATCCAGACCGTCACCCTCACCCCGCAGATCGCCGACCAGCTCGGCCTGGCCGTCCGCAGCGGCACGTTGGTGATCGGGGTGGTCGGCGGCGGCCCCGCGGCCCAGGCCGGCATCCAGCCCGGTGACGTCATCCGTTCGTTCGACGGCCGGCCGGTCACCTCCGTCGAGGATTTCTCGGCCGAGCTGCGGACCGTCGATCCGGGGCAGACGGTCACCCTGACCGTCAACCGCGACGGCAAGAACGTGAAGCTCAAGGTGACCGCCACCGACCGGCCGACCTGACCGGCGAGCTCCGCCGGGCCGAGGACCGTGCCATCCGAGGACCGTGCCATCCGAGCACCGTGCCATCCGAGCACCGTGCCATCCGAGCACCGTGCCATCCGAGAATCGTGCCACCTGGGAATCGTGCCACCCGGGGAAGGTGCTGCCGGCCTGCGTCTACGGTAAACGTGTTTACGCATATTTCGACCGGCGGCCATCTTGCCGTTGGGGCGCTCCGTAGGCGGCGGGCCTACGTTCAGCGCCATGCCAGTGAGTCCTCCCAACGAAGTGGTCGCATCCGGCGTTCCGGCGAACATCGCCCAGGACATGACCATCGCGGAGCAGCACGAGTGGCTCCAGACCTTTCTGCGCCGCCGGCCGGTGAGCCGCCGCGGGATGCTGCTCGGCGGCCTGGCCGGCGCGGGCGCCGCGACCCTGGGCACCACCCCGTTCGGCCGGGCCGCCTACGCCGCCACCGCGGCGGACAGCCCCCTGCTGGTCGGCGGGCGGCACACCGCGTTCGGCGTCGACCCGGCGCGTCAGCTCCGCCTGGCCGCGCAGCTCACCCGCAACCCCGGCCGCGGCCGGATCCTCGTCGACATCGGCCCGACCCCCCACCTCGGCGGCACGGTGGAGGCCGAGGTCCGGCCGCTGCTGTCCCAGGTGCCGCAGGTCGACGGGTCGATCCTCGGCGTCGAGCAGTTCTACGTCCACGCCGCGTTCGACCGCCTCGCCCCGGGCCGGGAGTACTACTACCGGTTCCGCGTCCCCGGCGGGGCGACGACCCCGGTGCAGGCGGTGCGCACCGGGCACGCGAAGGGCCGCCTCGGGGGACCGTTCCGGTTCACGATGATGGGCGACCACGGGTCGAACACCACCCCGCCGGGTGACCCGAAGGGCGTCTTCGACGACGGCTACTACAAGGCGGACAACGAGCCGACCGTCGCGCACGCCTCCGCCATCACCGCGGCGATCGCCCGCCAGGACCCCGCCTTCCACCTTCTCGCCGGCGACATCTGCTACGCCGACCCGTCCGGCGCGGGCAAGCCGCCGAAGCGGACCACCACCGGCCAGCCCCCGGCCGGCTTCGACAACTACGACCCGACGGTCTGGGACGTCTACCTGGCCGACATCGAGCTCTCCAGCGCCCGCAGCCCGTGGATGTTCGCCACCGGCAACCACGACATGGAGGCGCTGTACTCGCCGCACGGTTACGGCGGCCACGCGGCCCGCCTGGACCTGCCCGGCGACGGGCCCAAGGGCTGCCCGAGCGTGTACTCGTTCGTCTACGGCAACGTCGCGGTGCTCTCGCTGGACGCCAACGACGTCAGCTTCGAGATCAAGACGAACACCGGCTACTCCGGCGGCGCGCAGACCTCCTGGGTGGAGCGGACGCTCAAGGGGTACCGCAACGACCCCGACATCGACTTCATCGTCTGCTTCTTCCACCACTGCGCCTACTCGACGACCACGCAGCACGCCAGCGACGGCGGGGTCCGCGGCGCGTGGGCGCCCCTGTTCGACCGCTACCAGGTCGACCTGGTGCTCCAGGGGCACAACCACCTCTTCGAGCGCTCCGACCCGATCCGCGCCAACGCCGCGACCCGCGAGGCGCCGGACGGCTCGACCATCGAGCCGGCCAAGGACGGCACCATCTACATCACCGCGGGCAGCGCCGGCCGCCCGCGCTACCAGTTCCAGACCGGCGAGGTGGAGAACTACCGCGGCAAGCCGGCCCCGGCGGGATCGAACGTCGTGCCGAACAGCTACGTCTGGGCGCCCGACGGCACGAAGACCCCCGAGGCGATCTCCTGGTCGCGGACCCGTTTCGACAACTACGCGTTCGTCGCCGTCGACTCGGCGCCGGGGCGTCCCGGCGGCGCGTCCACACTGACCGTGCGCGGCGTCGACGAGCACGGCACCGAGTTCGACCGCGTCGTCCTCAAGCGCCCCGTCCCCCGTCACCGCTGACGGCAGGCATGTGCGGCGTGCGGCGGGGGACTCGTCTCCCTCGCCGCACGCCGCGTTCCTGTCCCGCTTCCGGCCCCTCCCGGCCACGGAACGTCATCGTCGACCCGGCCGGCCGGCCTGCCGGCCTGCCGGCCCTGGCCAGTTGCGGTACGTTCTGCACGCTCTGAGCCCGGAACCGAACACGTCGCACCACCACGGCGGTGTGTCCTCTGCGTCGTTCGCGCACCGAATCACCCTGAGGGGTAGACGCGCTTTTCGGCACAGACCGTGTCCATCCCTCGGCATGATCTGGCCGGCAACGGGGCTGGCGAGTCAGCGGGTCGGCGGCAGTGATCGTGCGGCGCGTCGCGGTTCCGCGGAACACCTTGATCACCAACAGGTACACGCCCAAGACGGTCTTTGTCGGTCAGGCGTCGGCGTGCTGCTCGTCCTGTCCGCGGCGTTGCTGTGTTCCACCTGGGCGGACACCGAGTGGCAGGGCCGCCCCACGCGCTTCATCCGGGGCGGCGGATCGGGCACCGACGGCTGCCACCGCGTCCTTCCCGGGTCCAGGTTGTACGCGTAGACGAGCCGGTCGGCCACTGTGTGCCGATTTCTGTCGGACCCCGTGCCTAGCCTGCTCGCCAGGGGGAGTCGGAAGCTGACGAGTCTGGTGGGAGTGGGCGGATGGCGGACGAGGAGCAGGGCCCGCGGGTGCGAGTCGAGGTCGTGCAGGCACTCGCCGAGGTCGTGGCCACGGTGTTGCCGCAGCTCCTCGCCCGGGTGCCGCCCGGGCCCGCGGCGGTGGTCGGCCGCCTCGGCGCGGCTGCGCCACCGCCGGGGAGTCTTCTCGGGGCGGCCCGTCCCCGGCAGGTGCCACCAGGACACATGCGGTCCGTTGCCGCGCGTCGCCAGGGGCACGGCGGTTCCGCGGTGCTGGCGGCCCTGCGTGCGCTGGGTGTGCCGGTCGCCGAGCGACTGCTCGGCGCGCTGGAGCTCGCGGTGGACGATCTGCGGCTGCCCCCCGTGCCCGGTCTGCCCGAGCTTCGGCTGCCGCGGCAGGTCAGCTTCGACGTGCGTGCCGGGACGGGCGATCCCGACGGCGCGGCGGTACGCGCGGTGCAACGCCTTGACCGGGCGTTGCCGGACGCCTCGGCCACGGTCTCGACGCTGCTCGCCGTGCTCGCGCGGCATCCCGCGATCGCGCCCCTGCTCGCCGTCACCGAAGTCGAGCCTGCGGCGACGGAGGCGGCGATCGCGGCGGGCCACGGCGCGGCGCACCTCGCGCTCGGCGTCGCCGTCGCCGCGGCGGTCCTGCCGACGGCCGCCCTGGCTCCGCTCATCGCCGGGCCCCCGGTGATCATCGGCACCGGGCTCGGCGCCGCAGCGGTCTACCTCGCGAGCGCGCCGATGCCGCCCGGCTACGCCGAGGCCCTGCTGGCCAGGCGCCGGTCGGAGTACCGCCTCCCGCGTTCCTGCGCCGGGTCGGTGCAGGTGCGCGGCCACCGGTTCGGCCTGTTCGAGGGCCTCTTCCCGGCGGGCGTCGACGTGGACGCGCCCTTCTCGGCCAACGGCCTGGTTGCTGTGGTTCCCGGCGGCGTGGTCATCCGGACCGGCCAGGCCGACGGCAGCGTCCGGATCCGGCTACGCGTCCTGGCCGAGCCGCCGCCGCCCGAATCCCCGCGCCCGCAGGACTGGAGCCTGCGGGACTGGGACGAGGTCGTCGAGGTGAGCTGGCACGCGGACGTCGGGTCCGCATCGGTGGTCAGCCCGGACGGCACCCCCGCCGAGGCGGCCCTGCGGGAGCAGATGCCGCCATGGCCCGGCGACCATCGGCTGCGGGTCGCCGCGCGTGGCCGCGACGACGCCAACCGCAGTGAGTCCTACGAGCTGTGGGTGTGGCCCGCGCCGCCCGCGCCCGAACTCGTCCGCCGCCGCACCGACCAGCTCGGTCACCGGCTACGCGGGGAACCGGAGCCGCCGGCCCCGCCCGAGGGACACCTGCGGTGGATCTACGCCAGCATGCTGCAGGAGGCCGCCACCATCACCGTCGTGGCCAACGCCGACCGCGACGACGTGGTGCGCGCCTTCGGCGGCGATCCGGGCCACCGGCGATCGCTGGTCTCCCTGATCGACCTGCCGGACCGCGACGGCTGGATGGCGGCGCTCGCCCTGCCCGAGGCCGGCGTGGTCGTGGTGGCCGAGGACAACGGGTTCACCGGTAGTCACCCGGAAGTCATGCGTGCGCTGTCCCGGCTTGGCCCCGCGGCGAGCATGTTCTGGAACGTCAACGCGGTCACCCGGCTGACCCTGGCTCGCGACGGCGACATCGTCGCGGCGGACGAGCTGACCGAGTCCTATCCGGCCGGTCCCGAGGTGGCGTCCTACCTGACCGGCATCGACCTGACGAGCTGGCGGAACCGGATCGCCAAGGGCCTGCTCGTCGTCGAACGGTTCACCGGATATGCGCTGCGGCCCGGCGACCTGGACCGGCTCTGGACCGACGATCTCGCCCACCGGATCGGCGACAGATGACGGTCGCCTTTCGCGCGGGAGTTTGTCGGGAAGATGAAAGCCCTCGAGGGCCTCGGGGTGCAGGTGGGGCACGTGCCCATCGGGGCGATCGTCGCCCCCGGCTCCCCGGCCGCGCCCGAGGCGGTCGTCGACGCGCACTGGCGCCTGCACGCCGACCGCGACCGCCACGGGATCGTCCTCGGTGACGTCGAGACCGTCCGCGCCGCGATCGCCCGACTTACCGGCGCCCCCGCACCGGCCGGGCCGCTGGCGGGTTGACCTCGCGCGGTCCGGGCAGGTGCGTCGGGCGTGGACCGGCAGGAGCTCGGCAGGGAGGTGCCGCACCGCGGCGGGGGGTCGGCCGCGGTGCGGCACGGCAAACGAACAGGGCCCCGCTGCCGGGTGCCGCGAGGCCCTGTTCCGGCCGTCCGGTGCTGTCCCGGACGGCCGCGACGCTGGGTCAGGAGGTGTAGATCAGGATGCTGAGGACCCAGCCGACGATCGTGGCCGCGATGGCGACGAAGGTCGAGAGCCGGCCCCGCCGGCTGCCCTTGCCCCAGGCCACGGCGCCGCAGGCGATGGCGGCGAAACCGACGAACGGCACGAACAGCGCCACCGCCGAGAAAACGAAGGCGAGAATCCACAGCGCCCGCGTCCCGGACGATTCAGGACGCGGCCCGACCGGCTGCGGCTGGTAACCGTACTGCATCTGCGCCTGGCCATTATCCGGGTACGGAAGATATCCGGTCTGGTCGCTTTCCCGCGTGCCATATCCGCCGTACTGCGGCGAGCTCTGGGGCGGGTACGGCTCGCGGTAGGGCTGGGCGTAGGGCCGGTCGTACGGCTGGTCTGAAGGCGGATTGGTGGGAAGCTGCTCGGTACCGGCATCGTGCACCGTGTTGGGCCTCGTCATGGGAACTCCTCTTCTCCTTCGGTCGTCGGCCGGTACTGTCGTGACGTTGCTGTACCCCGCAGTCCCGTTCTCTCACCCGAAGATTTCCGAGAATTATCCCTGGTTCGACGGCATACTCGGCCGTGCGCTCATCCGTCGGGCAGCAGGCGCAGGGCGAGGCGGGGGCAGGCGTCGACGGCCCGGCGGGCGTGGTCGGCGAGCTGCGCGGGAATCGTCAGGTCCCGGGTGGCTGCGTCGGGGGCGCGGGCCAGGGGGTAGCCGGCAGGATCGCGGGTGAGCAGCTCCGGGAGCAGTTCGGAGCACCAACCCCGCGCATCGCAGACCGTCCAGTCGATCCACAGCCGGGCCGGGCCGGTAGCGGGCCCGCGGCCTCCCGCCGCGCCCGCCTGGCCGTTCGATACGTCGGTTGAGGTCCCGGTCGGGGCGTCGGTCGGGGCGGTCCGCCGCTCCTGCGGTGTGCCGAGCATGGTGTCTCCTTTTGCGCCGGGCGGGCTGGGAATGCGGTTGTGCCGGGCAGTCGCGGGTGTCGTCAGTGGGCGACGCCGAGGGCCGGGCGACGGCGCGGGGCGGGCCGCCGGTCAGCCCAGGCGGGCCGAGCCGAGGCAGTTACCCTGCGCGTGCGCGCGGATGTCGGCGGCGAACGTGCGCAGCGCGCTGTGCACGAGGCGGGCCACGCCGTCGGGATGGTGGCAGGCGCCGCGGCCCGAGACCAGGGCGGCCAGGCGAAGCACCCGGCTCGCCGCCTGGGCGGGGTTCTCCCCGTCCGGCGCCGTGTCCGGGCCGGCGACCCGCGCCATGCCGGCCACCGACCGGGCGAGCTGCGGCAGCCCGCTGACGCACGGCCCGCACTGGCCGGCGTTCTGCGCGGCCAGGTAGGCGACGATGCGGGCGGTCTCGGCCAGCCCGCAGGCCCCGGCGGGCAGCACCGAGACGATCCCCGGTCCCGGCTCGGCGCCCCACGGCGCCAGCCCCTCCCGCGACATCGCCACCTGCGACATCGCCACCTGCGGCCCCACGTCGGCGGGCAGCCAGGTCCCGGCGTAGCCGCCGAGCCGCAGGGCGCCGACCGGTTCGACGGCACCGCCGCGCAAGGCGACGAGATCACCGAGGGGGGTTCCGTACGGCACCTCGACGACTCCCGGCGCGGCGACGGCTCCCGTCACCGTGACCAGGAGCGTGCCGGGCTCGTCGGCGGTCCCGATGCAGCGGAACCAGGCGGCACCCCAACGCGCGATCATCGCCAGGTGGGCGAGGGTTTCGACGTTGTGCACCAGCGTCGGCCGTCCGTGCAGGCCGTCGTCGGCCAGCGGCCGCCAGTGCGCGCGGGGCCGCGCCGGTGCGCCTTCGAGCGCGGCGACGACCGCGGACGCCTCTCCGGCGAGGAACGTCGCCGGTGCCTCGCGGACCTCGATGTGGCAGCGGTCCCAGCCAGCGGCCCGCCGTTCGGCCACCGCCCGCCGGACGCTCTGCGCCGCCGCCCCCGGCTTCACGTGGACGTAGGCCTCGCCGGCACCGACCGCCTCGGCGGCGAGCTGAAGCCCGTCGAGGACGAGATGCGGCGCCGCGGCGAGCAGGGTGGCGTCCTTGGCGCTCTCGGGCTCGCCTTCCGCGGCGTTGGCGACGACGACGGGGGTGCCGGCCCGGCGGGTGCCACCCGGTGCCGCCCGGCGGCGGCCGCCGGGACGTCCGGTGTCCGGGTGCGTGGCCGCGACGACGGCCGACAGCTTGCGCCAGGTCGGAAACGCCGCGCCGCCCCGCCCGGTCAGGCCCGAGTCGCGGATCTCCGCCAGCAGGGGCCCACCCGGACCACGCCACGGCACCGGCCCGCACCGCCGGTAGTGGCTGGCGAGATCGGCCGCGGCCACCGCCAGCAGACGCTGGTTGCCTGCGCCATCCCCGACGGTCGTCACCGCATGGCCCGTTCCGGTGATCCCTGGTTCGGTAGGGGGAGGCGCGCCGGTGCGGATCTGGTGGACGCCGGCTGGCCAGGGTTCGCGGCCGGGGTCTTGGCGGCCGGGGTCTTGGC
>NZ_JAMPTM010000295.1 GCF_025403375.1 Frankia gtarii | reverse complement strand
GCCGCCGGACTTATACAAAGTGTGGGGTTGCCTTTTTAAGGCAACCCCACGCTTGTTTTGTGCGTTGGGGTATTTCTGCGGTGCAGGGCTCGAGGCGGCGTGTGGCGCGATCGGTTCCGGTCGCCGTTCGATCCTCCGAGGCTGCCCCGGGCTCGAGACCCGGATCGCCATCCAGTGCTCCGGGCAGCGGTGGCACAGGTGGCACCAGTCGAATGGACGTCCTACTATCGGAAGCCAGAAGGACTTAACTCTGCGGGCCTGCAGGCTCGTCCGTCCTCCCGGGAGCCGCTCCGATGCCATCCACCGCCCAGCAGGAGACGGCAGGTCTCACGGCAGGTCTCCACGTCCCTGTTCACCCGGTGCGCATCGTCACGGCGGCCGCGCTGTTCGATGGGCACGATGCCGCGATCAACATCATGCGGCGGCTGCTTCAGGCCCAGGGGGCTGAGGTCATCCATCTCGGCCACGACCGCAGCGTCGAGGAGGTGGCGACGGCAGCGATCCAGGAGGACGCTCAGGGCATTGCGCTGTCCTCCTACCAGGGCGGGCATGTCGAGTACTTCAGCTATCTGGTCGAGCGGCTGCGGGAACTGGGCGCGGGTGACATTCAGGTCTACGGCGGAGGCGGCGGAGTGATCGTGCCCGCGGAGATCGAGCTGCTGCGGTCCCGCGGCGTCGCCCGGATCTTCTCCCCGCAGGACGGCCAGGCGATGGGCCTGGCCCGCATGATCAACACGATCGTGTCGGCCTGCGACGTCGATCTCGCCGCGGACGGTCCGAAGCTGGAAGAGGTGATCGCCGGCGAGCAGGGCGCGCTCGCTCGGGCGATCACCGTCCTCGAGGCCGGCCGGGACGACGAGCTCGCCGCAGCGCTGCGGGAGGAGGCCGGTCGGCGGCCGACCGTGCCTGTGCTCGGCATCACCGGCACCGGCGGCTCCGGGAAGTCCTCGCTGACCGACGAACTGCTGTGCCGCTTTCGGCTCGACCAGGGCGACGCGCTGCGCATCGCCGTGCTCGCCGTCGACCCGAGCCGACGACGCGGTGGCGGGGCGCTGCTCGGCGATCGGATCCGGATGAACGCTTTGGGAGACGCCAGCTTCGGGCGGATCTTCTTCCGATCCCTGGCCACCCGGTCGGCGGGCAGCGAGGTTCCGCCCTCGGTGCCGGGGGCGATAGCGGCCTGCCGGGCGGCCGGATACGACCTGATCATCGTGGAGACACCCGGGATCGGGCAGGGCGACGCGGCGATCGTGCCCTTCTGCGACGTCTCTCTTTACGTGATGACGCCGGAGTACGGTGCGGCCTCGCAGCTCGAGAAGATTGACATGCTTGACTTCGCCGACGTGGTCGCGGTGAACAAGTTCGAACGCCGCGGCGCCGAGGACGCCCGGCGTGACGTCGCCCGCCAGCTCGTGCGCAACCGGGAGGCCTTCGATCGCTCCTGGGCGGACATGCCGGTCTTCGGCACCTCAGCCGCGCGCTTCCAGGACGACGGCGTCACCGCCCTCTATCAGTACCTGCTCGGACTGTTGCGCGAGGGCGGCCTGCCGGTTCGGCCCGGCGCCCTGCCCGCCGTCGAGGTACGCGTCTCCACCGGGCTGACCACCATCATCCCCCCGTCCCGGTCGCGCTACCTGGCCGAGATCGCCGAGACTGTTCGTGAATACCACGCCGAGACAGAACGGCAGGCGCAGCTGGCTCGCCGCCGCGAGCATCTGACCACCGCGCTCGACGCGTTGGGCGCGGCATCCGCGGAGCCGACCGCCCTGACCGGCCTGACTGCCCTGCGCGACGAGGCCGACGGGGCCCTGGCGCTGTGGGCGAAGGAACTGTTGGTGCGGTGGCCGGCGATCGTGGCCGAGCGGCAGGGGGAGCAGCTGTCGTACACGGTGCGCGGCACCGAAATCAGCACGCCACTGCGACGTACCACCCTCGCCGGCAGCCAGGTTTCCCGCGTCGCGGTGCCGGCCATCGACGACGACGCCCGACTGCTGCGGTTCCTGCGTCGGGAGAACCTACCAGGGTATTTCCCGTTCACCGCGGGGGTGTTCCCCTTCAAGCGTGCCGGGGAGGCGCCGGCGCGGATGTTCGCCGGGGAGGGCGACGCGTTCCGGACGAACCGGCGCTTCCACCTGCTGTCCGCCGGGTCGCCGGCGACCCGGCTGTCCACGGCCTTCGACTCGGTCACCCTGTATGGTCGCGACCCGGCCCCCCGACCGGACGTCTATGGCAAGGTCGGCACCTCGGGGGTGTCGATCGCCACCCTCGACGACATGTCGGTCCTCTTCGACGGGTTCGACCTCGGTGACCCGGCGACCAGTGTCTCCATGACGATCAACGGCCCGGCGCCCGCCATTCTCGCGATGTTCCTGACCACCGCGATCGACCAGCGGCTGGCGGCGTTCCTCGCCGAACACGGCCGCGAGCCGAGCGACGACGAAGCCGCTCAGGTCACCGCCGACGCACTCGCCACCGTGCGGGGCACAGTGCAGGCCGACATCCTCAAGGAAGACCAGGGGCAGAACACCTGCATCTTCTCCACCGAGTTCGCCCTGCGGGCGATGGCCGACGTGCAGGAATGGTTCATCGAGCGGAACGTGCGCAACTTCTACTCCGTCTCGATCTCCGGTTATCACATCGCCGAGGCCGGTGCGAACCCCATCACGCAGCTCGCCTTCACGCTGGCCAACGGTTTCACCTACGTCGAGGCGTATCTCGCTCGGGGAATGCGGATCGACGACTTCGCACCGAACCTGTCGTTCTTCTTCTCCAACGGGATGGACGCGGAGTACACGGTCATCGGGCGGGTGGCGCGGCGGATCTGGGCGGTGGCGATGCGCGAGCGCTACGGCGCCGCCCCTCGCTCACAGCTACTCAAATACCACGTGCAGACCTCCGGTCGGTCACTGCACGCCCAGGAAATGGCGTTCAACGATGTCCGTACCACCCTCCAGGCGCTGTGCGCGATCTACGACAACTGCAACAGCCTGCACACCAATGCCTACGACGAGGCCGTCACCACGCCCACCGAGGGCTCGGTGCGTCGAGCCCTCGCCATACAGATGATCATTGATCAGGAATGGGGACTCGCCGCCAACGAGAACCCCTTGCAGGGGTCGTTCATCGTTGATGAACTGACCGATCTGGTCGAGGAAGCCGTGCTCACCGAGTTCGCGCGGATCAGCGACCGCGGCGGCGTGCTGGGCGCGATGGAGACTGGTTATCAACGCGGCCGGATCCAGGACGAGTCGATGCTCTACGAGAGCCGTAAACACGACGGCACGCTGCCGATAGTGGGGGTCAACACCTTCCTCGCCCCGGAGCGCGCCGCCGCCACCGCGGACGCCGCCGGCCCTCTGGAGCTGGCCCGAGCGACCGAGGACGAGAAGCGTTCCCAGCTCACCCGACTGACCGACTTCCAGCGCCGGCACGCCGCCGAAGCCGAGGCCGCGCTGGCCGAGCTCCGCGCAGTCGCCGCCGGCACCGGAAACACGTTTGCGGTGTTGATGAAGGCGGTCCGGGTCTGCTCGCTCGGTCAGATCACCCAGGCGTTCTTCGACGTCGGCGGTCAGTATCGGCGCAATGTCTAAAATTCCTGCGACCGGGTGGCGTCGCAGAGTGGGCTCAACGTGGCGACCCGTAATCACCGCGTACGCATGAATCTTTGCCAGCGCGTGGCGTCCTGGGGTGCAATGGACGCTGGCCGTCATCGGGGCGGTCCCCGGCCCGCCGGTCGGGTGCAGACCTTCCCCTGAAGCGCAGGAGCGTCCAAGCCGTGGCCACCCCCAAACCGTTGCCCACCGATCCCATTGCGGAGGCCCATCGGCACTGGTCCGCGCACGGCTGGGGTGCGGTGGCGGACGGGATGGCGGCGGTCACATCGTTGATGCGCGCCCAGCAGATCATGCTCGCTCGGGTCGACGAGGTCCTGCGCCCGCTCGATCTGACCTTCGCCCGGTACGAGCTGCTCATGCTGCTGCTGTTCTCCCGCCGGGGCTCCCTCCCGCTGAACAAGATCGGCAGCCGGCTTCAGGTCCATCCGACCAGCATCACCAGCGCGGTCGACCGGTTGGAGGCGCGCGGCCAGGTACGCCGCACCCCGCACCCCACCGATCGCCGGGCGATCCTCGCCGAGATCACCGAGGAGGGGCGGGCGACGGCGCTCGCCGCGACGGAGAAGCTCAACGACACCGTCTTCGCCGACCCCGGTCTGGGGGACGGGGGCGTGCGGACGCTCATCGACCTGCTTACCGACCTGCGTCGGGCGGCCGGTGATTTCTGAACCGGTGGCGGCCCCGCTGCCGGCCGCGTTCCGGGTGCACTGCGATCCCGGCCTCACGATCCTGGCGCCCGCCGCGGCGGCCGCCGGCGGGATCGTGCTGCTCGGCGGGTCGCCGATGCGGCTGATGGCGTTGTCCGCTCCGGGTGCGCGGGTGTTCGCGGCGCTGCGCGGGGGCGCCACGGTCGGCGCGGCCGGACCCGGAGCGGGGCTGCTGGCGCGTCGGCTCGTCGACGCCGGGCTCGTCCATCCGCTGCCGCCCTGCCAGGCGACGCCGGGGAATGCGGTCACCGCGGTCATCCCGGTCCGGGACGGGGCTGGGCGTGTCGGCGCGCTGGTCGACGCGCTGCGCGGGCAGTGCGCCGAGGTCGTCGTCGTCGACGACGGCTCCCGGGATGCCACCTCGGCCGAGGCCACCGCGGCCGGCGCCCGGGTGATTCGGCATGACCGGTCCCGGGGCCCCGCCGCGGCCCGGATCAGCGGCGCGCGGGCCGCTCGCACCGAGGTGATCGTCTTCTGTGACTGCGACGTGCGGCCCACCGCCGGCTGGCTCGACCGTCTCGTGGCTCACCTGGGGGACCCGGCGGTCGTCGCCGCGGCGCCGCGGGTCGCCTCCCCGGTGCAGTCGGGGTCGCGCGGCGGTCTGCGGGAGCGCTACGAGGCGGGCCGCTCCCCGCTCGATCTCGGGCCATGGCCGGCGACGGTGCGTCCCGGGAGCCGGGTGTCGTACGTTCCGTCGGCGGCGCTGGTCATCCGACGGGCGCACGCCGAGTTCGACCCGGCGCTGCGCTTCGGTGAGGACGTCGACCTGGTGTGGCGGCTCGTCGGCGCCGGCCACAGTGTCCGCTACGAGCCGGCGGCGGTGGTGCACCACGATCCCCGGTCGTCCTGGCGGGCGTGGGCGCACCAGCGCCACGGCTACGGTTCGTCGTCGGCGGAGCTCGCCCGGCGCCATCCCGGACTGCTGCGACCGGCCCGCGGGGCGGCGAGTGCGGTGGCAGTGGTGGGCCTGCTGGCCACCCGCCGGGACCGCGTCGGCGCGGTCGCGGTCGGCGCCCTGGCCGCGGGCTCTGTGGCGCTGACCACCGTGCGCCTCGCCCGCCGGCTGGGTCGCACCGATCGTCCCGGCCGCGCCGCGCTGGGCCTGACCGTGCGTGGGCGTCGTCACGCCCTGCTCGCCGCCGCTGAGACGTCCCGGCGCACCTGGCTGCCCCTGCTGGCCTGCGCCGGCACGCCCGGCCACCTGGTCCTGGCCGCGGCGGTGCTGCCGCTGGTGCATGACTGGTGGGTGGCGCGCCCGGCGGTCGGCCTGGCGCCGTACCTGCTCCTGCGCGTCGCTGACGACGCCGCCTACTGCGCCGGCGTCTGGTTCGGCTGCCTGCTGGGGGGCAACTTCGAGCCGCTGGCCCCGACATTGCCGGCCCGCCTGCGACGCCGGCGGGCGGGCGGTGTGATCGGCGCGGCGACGCCCCCTGGCCGCGCGCGGCTACCCTCTAACGTGTGACCTACCTCGACCACGCGGCGACGACGCCGATGCGACCGGAAGCGCTCGCCGCGTACGCCGCGGTGCTCGCCGACACCGGCAATGCCTCGTCGTTGCATGCCAGCGGCCGCCGGGCGCGGCGCATCGTCGAGGAGTCGCGCGAGACACTGGCCGGCGTGTTGGGCGCCCGGCCGTCCGACGTGGTGTTCACCGGTGGCGGCACGGAGGGTGACAACCTCGCGCTCAAGGGCCTGTACTGGGCGCGGCGGCGGGTCGAACCCGCTCGGCGGCGGGTGCTGGTCAGCGCGGTGGAGCACCGGGCGGTGCTGGATACCGTGCAGTGGCTGGGTGCCGAGCAGGGCGCCGAGGTGGAGCTGCTCGCCGTCGACGCCGCCGGCACGGTCCACCCGGACACCCTCGCCGCCGCCATCGAGCGTGATCCCGCCGCGGTGGCCCTGGTCTCGGTGATGTGGGCGAACAGCGAGGTCGGCACGGTCGAGCCGGTCGCCGAGCTGGCCGCCGTCGCACACCGGCACGGGGTGCCGTTCCACACCGACGCGGTGCAGGCGTTCGGCCAGATCCCCGTCACGGTCGGCGAGGACGGGCCCGACGCCATCACCATCAGCGCCCACAAGATCGGCGGGCCGGTCGGGGTCGGCGCGCTGGTCGTGCGCCGCGGCCTCGCGCTGGAGCCGTTGACCCATGGCGGCGGCCAGGAACGCGACATCCGCTCCGGGACGCTGAACACCGCCGGGGTCGCGGCGTTCGCGGCGGCAGCGTCGACCGCCTGCGCCCAGGCGCCGCGTGAGAGCGTCCGGCTGGCCGCGCTGCGCGACAGGCTCGTCCGCCGAGTCCAGGAGAAGGTGCCCGGCGCGGTGCTCAACGGCGCCGGGCTGAGCGGCTCGCAGCGGCTGCCCGGCAACACCCATCTGACGTTCCCCGGCTGCGAGGGCGACTCGCTGCTGATGCTGCTCGACGCGCGCGGCATCGAATGCTCGACCGGTTCGGCCTGCTCGGCGGGAGTAGCCCGGCCCTCGCACGTGTTGCTGGCGATGGGGGCCAGCGAGGAGCATGCTCGGGGGTCGCTGCGCTTCTCGCTGGGCCACACGTCGTGCGCGGCTGACGTGGATGCGCTTGTCGAGGCAATCGGGCCGGTGGTGGAACGGGCGAGTCGCGCGGGTGCGCTCGCCGGAATGACCGGCGCCTGATCCGTACCAGAGGCGCGGGGCCGCCGGAAGGGTTGTGAGAGGTGCAGGTCTGATGAGGGTGCTCGCCGCCATGTCCGGTGGGGTCGACTCCGCCGTCGCAGCCGCGCGGGCGGTCGACGCCGGGCACGACGTCACCGGTGTCCATCTGGCCCTGTCCCGATCGCCCGAGTCGGACCGGACCGGCGCCCGCGGCTGCTGCACGCTGGAGGACGCCCGCGACGCGCGGCGCGCCGCGGATGTGCTGGGCATCCCGTTCTACGTGTGGGACCTCGCCGAGCGGTTCGAGACCGAGGTCATCGAGCAGTTCGTGGAGTCCTACGCGGCGGGACGCACCCCCAATCCGTGCGTGCGCTGCAACGAGCGGATCAAGTTCGCCGCGGTGCTGGACCGGGCGCTCGCCCTCGGCTTCGATGCGGTGGTCACCGGCCATCACGCCCGTCTCGACCCGGACGGCACGCTGCGCCGTTCCGTCGACCCGGCCAAGGACCAGTCCTACGTGCTGGGCACGTTGCGGCCCGAGCAGCTCGGCGCGGCGCGCTTCCCGCTGGGGGACTCCACCAAGGCGCAGGTGCGCCGGGAGGCGGCCGAACGCGGCCTGGCCGTCGCCGACAAGCCGGACAGTCACGACATCTGCTTCATCTCCAGCGGCGACACGGGCGGTTGGCTGCGGCAGCGGATCGGCTCCCGGCCCGGCCCCATCGTCGACTCCCGGACCGGGCAGACGCTCGGCGAGCATGACGGGACCTTCGCCTTCACCGTCGGTCAGCGCCGCGGGCTGCGCCTGGGCCAGCCGGCGCCGGACGGCCGCCCCCGCTACGTCCTCGACATCTCCCCGGTGACCTCGACGGTCACCGTCGGCCCGGCGGAGGAGCTCGACATCCGCCGGCTGGTCGCCGACCGGGCGGTCTG
Source organism: Frankia gtarii (assembly GCF_025403375.1). Taxonomy (GTDB): domain Bacteria; phylum Actinomycetota; class Actinomycetes; order Frankiales; family Frankiaceae; genus Frankia; species Frankia gtarii. The sequence goes on along the minus strand of NZ_JAMPTM010000295.1, from coordinate 218 downwards.
GCCGCACGAGGGCACGGTGTCCTGCCAGGCCCAGGTCCGGGCGCACGGCGGGGTCGTGGCCGCGCAGGCCGAGGCTCGCGGCGACGACCTCGTCGTCACCCTCGCCGCCCCGGTGCGTGGGACGGCGGCCGGTCAGGCCGTCGTGCTCTACGACGGCGACCGGGTGCTCGGAGGAGGGCACATCCGCGCCACCGCCGGGTGAGCGGCCGGGGCTGGGC
>NZ_JAMPTM010000294.1 GCF_025403375.1 Frankia gtarii | reverse complement strand
GGGTCGGGCCGCGCGGGGTCCGCTGCCCGCCGGGGCCTGCTGCCGGCCTGGGCTCGCCCGACCGCCGACGCGGCTACGTCCAGCCCGCCGTGGCACCCTGGATCATCGTGAACGGTCCGACCGGCCAGCGGAAGCAGTCGACCAGCAGCTGGTCGACGTCGCGTTCGGTGCTGATCCCCTCGGCGACGATCCGGCGCGCCTCGGCCACCGCCGCCCAGTACACCCGGTTGGCGACGTAGCCCCAGGACATCGGGGCGTCGCGCACGACGACCGGGTTCTTGCCCAGCCCGCGGGCGAGCCGGGTCACCGTCTCGACGGCGTCCGGGTCGGTGTGCTCGGTTACCACGATCTCGGCGAAGCGCATGATCTGCGCGGGTGACGACCAGTGCCAGCCGAGGACCCGGGTGGGCCGGTCGGTCGCCGCGGCCAGCGCCCCGATCGGAAAGCCGCTGGAGTTGGTGGCGAGGATCGCGCCGGCGGCGGCGACCCGGTCGAGTTCGCGGAACATCCGGACCTTCAGCGAGAGGTCCTCGGGCACGGCCTCGATGACCACCGCCGCGCCGGCGACGGCCGACAGCTCGGGCTCCCAGGCGATCCTCGCGATCACCCGGTCGACGTCCGCGGCGTCGAGCTTCCCGCGTTCCACTGCGGCCCGCAGCCCGAAGCGGCCCTCGACGAGCTGGTGGCGGGCGCGTTCACGGGCGGTGGCGCTGGTGTCGACGCAGACCACCGCGCAGCCGGCCACCGCCGCCGCCTGCGCGATCCCCGCGCCCATCACCCCCGCGCCGATCACCCCCACGGTCCCCACGGCACCGACGCCGGCCGGGTCGTCGCCGGCGGTCATGCCGCTGCCGCCAGCTGGGAAGTCAGCGCTGCCACCTCGGCACCCGCCTCGGCCAACGGTCCCTCGGCCGGTCCGGCCGCGGTGAGCGGCGGCCACGCCCGCCGGTCGGCGACGATCCACAGTTCCTTCGAGCCGGCCGGGCCGGAGCGGGATGCCCCGTGCCAGGTGCCCTCCTGCTGGAGCCGGAAGCCGAGCCGGCCGAGCTCGACCTCGCTGGCGCCCTCCGTCCGGTCACCCGATCCGCCCGTCGAGCCGTCGGCGGCGCCCGGCGCGTCGATCCGGCAGGAGCCCTCGACCACGAGCCGGACCAGGTCGGCGCCCAGCCGGAAGGCGGGCAGCGCGGCGGCGCCCGGTGGCCGGTCCCAGCACAGCAGGAGCACCCCGGACTCCCGGTGCCCCAGCGCGACGGCGGCCAGGCGGCTGCCGTCGGAGAGCACCGACCATCGCGCAGTGTCGGTGAAGCCGGCGTCGAAGTGGCTCGGGCGCAGGGCGGCGCCGAAGCTGTTGGCGATGGCGTGCGGGACGTCGGCGTCGCGGGGGAGCATCGCCACTCCCTCGAGGCTGACGTCGTCGGCGAGGGCGGTGTCGGCGAGCCGTTGAAGCTGCGAGTCGGTCAGGTAGGGCTTGAGCCCGCGCCGGTCGGCCATCAGCAGGAGCTGGTTGGTACCGACCTCGTCGGACCAGTACTCCGGTCCGTAGAAGGCGTCGGCCCGCTGGAGGCGGAACTCGCCGTGGGCGTAGCTGGTGCCGCCCACCCGGATCGGCTCGCCCAGGGCCATCCGGAAGCTGTCGCTCTTGTGCAGGTGCACGGGGGCCTTGCGGGGAAAGATCCGGCCCTCGATGGACATCGCGACGACGGGGCCCGCGTCGGGGTCGCCCATCCGCAGGACGGCCCCGCTCAGCAGGCCGTCCTCGGGTAACGGGCGGCGGATGTCCCGGATGACACCGTCGAGGTGGCCGTTGTTCCAGGTCGCGGATTCGAGGAGAGTGATCACGAGGGACCCCCAGGGGATGCATGTTTCTTCGACTCGTGGGTTGACAATAATACGGCGGGGCTCCTACGGTCTGCGGGTCGCCGCCGCGAGGATCGAGGGATGACATGCCGATCAGCTCCATCGCCGACCTGATCCGAACCCATGGCACCGAGCGTGGCGCCCTGCCAGCGCTCACCGCAGACGGCCGTACCGTCACCTTCGCCCAGCTCGACGCCCGCTCCAACCGGGTGGCCCAGGCCCTCGCCGGCGAGGGGGTAGCCGCCGGCGACCGGGTCGCCTACCTCGACGCCAACGCCGCGCAGTACTACGAGCTGCTCTTCGGCGGGGCGAAGCTGGGGGCGGTGAACGTCGCGGTGAGCTGGCGGCTGGCACCGGTCGAGATCGCCGCGATCATCGCCGACGCGCAGGCCCGGGTCCTCGTCGTCGGCGCGGCGTTCGCGGCGACCGTCGAGGCGGTCGAGGCGGAGCTGCCCGGCGTCAAGAAGATCATCGTGGTCGGCGGCTCGGCCCGCCACGAGGACTCGACCCGCGACCAGGACTCGACCCGCGACCAGGACTCGACCCGCTACCAGGACTACGACGAGTGGGTCGCCGCCGCGCCCGCGATCGATCCCGGGCTGGGCGCGAAGCCCGACGACGTGCGCATCCAGCTCTACACCTCGGGCACCACCGGCCTGCCCAAGGGCGTGATGCTGACCGAGCACAACCTGCTGTCGCTGCTGCGGATGGGCGGGGAGACGCTCGACCTCGGGACCGACACCGTCAACCTGGTCGCGATGCCGCTGTTCCACATCTCCGGCAGCGGCTACTCGCTCAGCGGCTTCCATGCCGGCTGCCACACAGTGCTGCTGCGTGAGGCCCACCCCGACGCGATCCTTCGCTCGGTGGCCGAGCACCGGGTGACGAACCTGTTCGCGGTGCCCGCCGTGCTGCGCACGATGCTCGGTGTGCCGGGCATCGCCGAGCTGGACCTGTCGTCGTTGCGCACGATCGCCTACGGCGCCTCGCCGATCTCGCTGGACGTGCTGGTCCGGGCGATCGAGACGTTCCGCTGCGACTTCGTGCAGGTCTACGGGCTGAGCGAGACCGCGGGCACCGTCACCATGCTGACGCCGGAGGATCATCGCCGGGCCCTCGAGGCCGCCGGCGACGCCACCCGGTTACGCTCGGCGGGACGAGCGGTGCCCGGGGCCCGGGTGCGCATCGTCCCGCCGCACACCGGGGTGGACGCCGCCGCCGGGGAGGTCGGCGAGATCTGGATCTTCTCGCCGCAGAACACCCCCGGTTACTGGCGTAACCCCCGCGAGACCGCGGTGCTGCTCGACGACGGCTGGCTGCGCACCGGGGACGTCGGCTACCTCGACCCCGAGGGCTACCTGTTCATCCACGACCGGGTCAAGGACATGATCATCACCGGGGCGGAGAACGTCTACCCGGCCGAGGTCGAGAACGTCCTGATGTCCCATCCCGACATCGCCGACGTCGCGGTGATCGGGGTCCCGAGCGAGCGCTGGGGCGAGACGGTGAAGGCCGTCGTTGTCGCCGAGGCGGGCCGGACCCCGATGGCCGCCGACATCGTGTCCTTCGCCCGCGCCCGGCTGGCCGGCTACAAGTGCCCGACCTCGATCGATCTGGTCGAGGCGCTGCCGCGCAACGCCGCGGGGAAGGTGCTCAAGCGTGAGCTGCGTAACCCTTACTGGTCCGGACGCGAGCGGTCCGTAAGCTAGACCTCGCCGACGGACAATCTACCTGCTGGTCGGATGGTCGATATCGTCTCGGGGCGTGCGGAGCCTGCGGAGGAACGCTTGACATCCTCCCTCGCGTGAACGCGGGGGATTCCAACAGCTACATGTCCTCCAGGAGAGGGGGTGCGCAGTGTTGAGGTTCGCGGTTCACGGGCCGGCTGTCGGCGTCGCCTCCCCGCGCAGTCACCCACGTGGTTGCCCACTGATGTCCCAGGGCGATGTTGCGTGCCGCGTTCACGTCGGCGTTCGCCTGCTGCCCACAGGCCCGGCACCGGAAGGCGGCTTGGCTCTCGCGCGCCTGCCGGTCTCGGGTTCCGCAGGTGTTGCAGGTCTGCGACGTGTACGCGGGGTTGATTTTCTCGACCCGGCCGGGGGCTTTCTGTTCCAACCGGGCGACGAGCAGCCCCCAGCCGTGGGCGAGAATGCTCCGGTTCAGCCCGGCTTTCTGCCGCACGTTCCGCCCCGGTTCGGCGAGGGTGCCCCGCGCCGAGCGGGTCATGTGCCCGATCGGCAGATCCTCGACGCGGATCAGGTCGTAACGGCGGGCAAGGCTGGTGCTGGTCTTCTCGACCCAGTCCTTGCGCCGGTCGACCTCCCGGGCCTTCACTCGGCCGATCTGCGCTTTCAATCGGGTCCGCCGGTTCGATCCGCGTTTCGCTCGGGCGAGCCGGCGTTGCAGGCGGAGCAGCCGAGCCTGTTCCCCGGGCCGCAACCCGGGACAGTGCAGCAACGCGCCCGTCGACAGCGCGGCCGACACGGTCACTCCCCGGTCCACCCCGACAATCGTGCCAGTGCCCGGGCCCGGGATCGGGTCGGGCACGGCCGCGAAAGCGACATGCCAGCGGTCTGCCCGGTCCCGCGTCACCCGGTAGGAGCACGCCTCCGGCACGGTCCGGGACCGGCGGAACCGTACCCAGCCCACCTTCGGGATACGCACCGCCGACCAGCGGCGGTTCAAGGTGCGCACGTTCCCAGGTTTCACCGCGACGATCCGGAAACCCGCCGACCGGCCACGTTTGCGCCACGACGGCCGGCGATGCGAACCCCGGAAGAAGTTCGCCATGGCCGTGGCGAAATCCCGCAACGCCTGCTGCTGAACGGTCTGCGAACCCGCCGCAAGCCACGGATTCTCCCGGCGCGCTTCGGTCACCTGGCGGGACTGCTCGTGGTAGTTCGGCGCCGGGCCGCGGCGCGGATTCCACCACGACTGCTGTTCCACGGCGAGGTTCCACACGTACCGCGCATGCCCGCAATGGTCTTCCATCACCGCCGCCTGTTCGACGGTCGGATAAATCCGGTAGCGGGACATGCCTCCATTCTACAGAAAGGATATCGACCGATGAATAAGATGAGGCGGCGTTTCCTCCCTGCCGTGAACGGCGGGGTCTCCACGCCGCAATCCCGATGAACACGAGCCAGTCCGACCCGCCGCGCAAGCGGGGCCGCCCCCGCAATCTCGAGCCCAGCCAGGAGTACCGCGATCGGCTGGAGAACATCGTGCGGGTGGCGGCGGACGTCTTCCAGGCGCACGGGTACGAGGCCGGCTCGCTCGACGACGTGGCCGCCGCGATGGGCCTGCGCAAGGCCAGCCTCTACTACTACGTCAAGCGCAAGAGCGACCTGCTCCGCCTGGTCTTCGAACGCGCCATCACGGTGGCGCTGACCGAGGTCGAGACGCTCGCCCACCTCGCCGACCCGCGCGACCGGCTCGCCGCGCTCATCCGCCATCAGGCGCTGCTCGTCACGCGCGATCCCGCCCTGTTCGCCGTGTTCTTCGACCAGCGGGCCGGGCTGGAGCACGCCGACCTCGCCGACGTCGGCCGTAAGGAGCACCTCTACCTGCGCCAGTTCATCCTCGCCGTCGAGGCCGCGATGGCGGCCGGGGTGATCGGGCCGGGTGACTCCAGGCTCGTGGCCAACGCGATCATCGGCATGACGAGCTGGTCCTACAAGTGGTTCGACACCCGGCGCGACTCGCCGGAGACGTTCGCCGACACCTGCGTGGCCCTCGTCCTGCGCTGAGCCTGGTCAGAACCCGGTCAGAACCCGGTCAGGGCCCGGGAAAGGCCTGGGAAGGGCCTGGCCGGAACCGGGTCTGGAACCGGATGGGGCCGGGCGGTGCCCGCCTGCGCCTGCCGCTGAGCCCACGTCCATGTGACGCAGATTAATTTCTACTCGCGGGTTGACAGAAATCTGCCGCCCGAATACCTTGCTCCTACCTCGCAGGCCGCAGCGGTCGGCGGCCCCGCCGGGAACGCGATCGGCGCCCCGGGGAGGCAGTCGGTTCCGGCGGTCACGCCACGGCCGTCGACGCGCCGGCGGGCCCGCTCGCGGGGCCGGCTGAAGCCACCGGGCCGCCCGTGCACCGCGTCGCACCGCCACTGGTGACCGGGGCCTGCCAGCCCGCCGGGAACAGGAGCTTGGAAGAATGAAGCGACCCCGATCTCCCTCCGCACGATTACGCACGGGCGTTCCCGCCCTCGTGGTGGTGGCCCTCCTCGCGGTGATCCTCGCCAAGGGGGACTACCGGGCCAACTTCTTCTCCGGCGGCGGGTTCGCCCTGGGGGCCCTGGTCGCGGCGATCGCCCTCGGCGTGGTCGTCACCTACCGCGGGTCCGGGGTGGTCAACCTGGCGGGGGCGGCCGTCGCGATGTACGCCGCCTACGTCTACGCCGACCTGCGGGCCCGCGGTGACCTCTTCCTCCCCCCGCTGCCCAACCCGCTCGCGCCCATCGAGGGCATCGTGCACCGGGCGGGCGACGACTCCTTCTCGGTGCCGCACTGGCCCACCTCGGTGTCCTTCGGCGGCGCGATGGGGTTCTGGCCGGCCCTCGTGCTCGCCCTGGTGTTCTGTGCGCTGTTCGGGCTGGTGCTGCACTTCGCGGTGTTCCGGCCGCTGCGGCACGCGCCGGTCCTCGCCAAGGTGGTCGCCTCGGTCGGCGTGCTGCTGTTCCTGCAGGCCGTCGTCGTCCGGCGGTTCTCCACCACGACCCAGGTCGTCGGGCCGCTGCCGTTCGTCGACAAGACGCAGGTCGACCTCGGCCTGTTCAAGATTACCCAGGAGCAGCTCTTCGTCGTCTGCCTGGTGCTCGTGCTCGCGGTGGCGCTGTGGGCGCTGTTCCAGCGCAGCCGCTTCGGTCTCGCCGTGCGGGCCGCCGCCGAGAACGAGAAGGGCGCCACGGTCCTCGGCTTCTCCGCCGACCGGCTCGCCGCGGCGACCTGGGTGCTGTCCACCGTCGTCACCGGGCTGCTCGGCATCTTCGTCGCCTCGGTGAACTCCTCCGTCGACCCGAACACCATGCCGGCGCTGATCGTCCCGGCCGTCACCGCGGCCCTGGTTGGCGGCTTCACCTCCTTCGGGTGGACGACGCTGGCCGCCTTCGGCCTCGGCATGCAGGTCTCGCTGGTGACCTTCCTCGGCGCGAACGAAAGCTGGTTCCCGAAGGCCGGCGGGCTGCCCGTGCCCGGGGTCGACCTGCTCGTGCCGCTCGTCGTCATCGTCGCGGTGCTGGCCCTGCGCGGGCAGTCGCTGCCGACCCGCGGGGTGCTGGGGCCCGGCCGGCTGCCGTTCTCGCCGACGGCGCGGCCGTGGTCGCTGCGCTACGGCGGTCCGGGGCTGGCCGTCGCCGCGCTGATCCCCGGGGTGTTCTTCCTGTCGCCGGCGATGCGCGACGGGCTGACGAACACGCTGACCGGCATCGTCATCTGCCTGTCCATCGTCGTCCTCACCGGCTACATCGGGCAGATCTCGCTGGCCCAGACCAGCTTCGCCGGCCTGTCGGCCTACACCGTCGCGAGCCTGTCGACGCACCACGGCTGGCCGTTCCCGCTGCCGATCCTCGCCGGCGCGGCGGTCGCGGTCGTCGCCGGCGTGCTCGTGGCGCTGCCCGCGCTGCGGGTGCGCGGGGTGCACCTCGCGATCGCCACGCTCGCCTTCGCCGTCGCCGTCGACAAGGTCGTGTTCGCCAACTCCTGGATCAACGGCGGGTTCGACGGCGCGACCGTGACGACGCCGGCGCTCATCCGCTCCCAGGACACTGACACCCATCACGTCCTGGGCGTCACGATCGGGGACGGCACCCAGCCCAACCCGCTGACCCTGGTGTTCTGCCTCGTCGTCGTGGTGGCGCTGGGCTACCTCGTCGCGAACCTGCGCCGGTCGCTGACCGGGCGCCAGATGCTGGCCATCCGCTCGAACGAGCGGGCCGCCGCCGCCGCCGGGGTCAACGTGGCCGCCGTCAAGGTGCTGGCCTTCGGGGTCTCGGCGTTCATCGCCGGGGTCGGCGGCGCGGTCATCGCCTACCGCACCGGCAACGTCACCCCCGACAAGTTCCTCTACGACAAGTCGCTGATGTTCTTCGCGTTCGCCTACCTCGGCGGGATCGCGAGCGTCAGCGGCGCGGTCACCGGCGGCCTGCTCGTCGGTGGCGGGCTCGGCTTCACGATCCTGAACCGGGTGTTCGGGCTGCCCGACGAGTTCGTGCTGCTGCTCGGCGGCCTCGGCCTGGTCGTCACCGCCGTGCTGAACCCCGAGGGCGTCGCCGGAAAGGCCCGCACGGACCTGCTGGCCC
>NZ_JAMPTM010000293.1 GCF_025403375.1 Frankia gtarii | reverse complement strand
CACCCCCGCCCGACCAGCAGCCCATCGCACCGGCCACACCGACCCTCGACGTCCACCGGGCTTCGGAAACCTCTCTGGAGGTTGCGATCGTCGCCGGTACGGGTGCACCGGCGACCCGATTCGCCCTGGAGGCGTCCCCGGCGGCGGGGACGAAGGTGACCCACGACAGCGGGGGAAACTTCCGGGTCGACATAACCGGGTGTGACGCCTTCAGTCTGGTGGGGACGGTGTTCGCGGCGAACGGGTCGTCCGCACGCTCCCAGCCGTACCCGGTACAGGCCCGCACCGACGGCGAGTGCGCGCCGCCGCTGGCCTCGCTGCGTGTCACTCCCACCTCGGGTGGGGCACCGCTGACGGTGACCGCCGAATCCACCGTGCGCCACGTTGTCGATCCTCAGGAGACCTACACCTTCGACTTCGGAGATGGAAGCCCTGCGACGGCCAACGGCGCCAACCACACCTATACTTCCGCAGGCACCTATACGGTCACTCTGACCGTGCGGAAGAAAAGCTCCGGGGCGAAGGCGACGGACACCGCCACGGTCACCGTCCAGCCCCGGTTCGAGGCCACGCCGGGCCCGACCACGGTCAGCCCGAACTCAGGTACGCACCCCTGTCCGCAGGAAATCACGTTGACCGCCACCATCACCGCGAACGCCGCGGGGTCCGTGGAATACCAGTGGGTGGTCAACGGAGGTGGGACGGGTCAAGTAACCTTCAGCGGCCCAGGAACGAAGACCGTTACCGCCAGCTCGATGAAGGACGCAGGGCCTGGCAAGACGTGGTCGAGCTGGGAACAGCTGCAAATCATCGGCGGCGCCACGGGCGCCCGCGGATACTACTCCATAACCTGCGCAGGCACAGCACCCGCGCCTGCACCCGAGACGCCCGGGCTGATGGGCCCGGGCGGGACAGGACAGGGCTGATTCACGTCCACCGATCGGACGATGATGTTACGTTGGGTTGCCTGTAGGGGAAACACTCGCGTCCGTTCACGGCAGACTCACCTTGTAGCCGTTTTGATCCCATTCATGCCGTTGAGACGAAGTTGCCGACGGGACGGGCGGGGTGCCGGAAAGCGCTCCCGGGAGATCTCGCGCCGGTGCAGATGACGGGGATGACGAAAAGTGGTAGCGGAAGAAGTACCGTCGGCGTCCGGAGGAAACGACAACGGTCGGCTGGCAGCCCTCTTCGCTTCCTACCCGGCGGACAGTGAAGGCATCGGGCCGCCACCTCCGTCGGGGGACGGCGCGGAGCCTGGTTCCGTCCCACGGGTGCCGGATCAGGCCCACGCGATGGGTCCAGCAGCGGCCGCCCGCGATACGGCTCCGCCGGCCGCGTACCCCGCGCCGCGACCGCCGGGTGACGGTCGGCCGCCGGAGCTGTCCGTGGGCCAGGGCCGCCGACCTCGGCCGCGCTGCCAGCCGCTGTCCGGTGCGCTGTTGGTCCCCGCGCCGGCCGGGCTCGGGGTACGGCTGCCGGCCCGGTGTGAGGACCGGGTCCACGCGGTCGTCGACGGCGTCGTCGTCGCGGGGCCGCCGTTCGTCCTCAGCGGCGACGATGGCTTCGGTTATCGGTACACCGGCGTCCGAGGGCTGATCCCGGTTGGTTCCCGAGTCCAGGCCGGGCAGGTCGTCGCGGTCGTCGCCGAGCACCGCCACGACCGGTCACCGGCCGCGGCGACGTGCCTGCATCTCGAGATCGCCGAGTCGGACGGCCAGCCGCTGGATGCCTATGAGGTGCTTGCGGGGCTGGCCGATCCGGTGGAGTGTGCCGACCTGACAGCGGAGACCGATCCCGAATCCGCCGGCCGGGACAGGTCGGCGGCCGGGGGCTGGAGGCAGCGGCGCGGATCGTCACCGCCGCGCACCTCCGATACGGACGTGGCGACGGCTGCGCCACCCGGGCTCCTCGACAGCCGCGACGATCACCATGCCAGCGCCCACAACGCACCCGACTCCTCCGACGAGGACGACGAGGACGGGCGGACTACCGCGGCGCGGGCGGCGTCGTTGCTGGTGGACGGTGGCCGGCTCACAGGCCGGACAAGGTCCGCCAGCACGCTATGGCCGATCGGGCCGGACGGGCCGGACGGGCCGGACGATGCGGGTGACCTCCGATGACGATCTGCGCACAGTGCCGGCGGGACAATGCCGACGGCATCGAGTTCTGCGCCGGCTGCGGTCGGATCCTGTGGTCCGGCGCCCAGACTGCTCAGCAGGGCGCCCGCCCCCGCGGCGATCGGACCAGCGCCCCACCGACGGCGCGAGGCGGGGCCGACACGGGCGGCCCCGGATCGCCTGCCGACCCGGCGGCTTCGCCGGGTCGGGACCCGATGCCCGGGCCCGGCAGGCAGCGCGCCCCCGGGCCCCGTCAGACCCCGGCCGGCGTTCAGCCGGACGGCCAGCCGGCGCCGCCCCGCGGCCCGGGGGCCGGCCAGGATGCGCAGCCCGGTACGTCCCGCGCCGCTGGCGGGCGAATCCGGGTCCGCCGTGACACGCACACCACCGGTCTGCGCGCCGTGCCGATCGCGGGGCTTTTCGACGACGACGATCACAGCACGGGGACAGCAGACGGCTACCGCGGGGTTCGTCCCGACGAGCAGCCGCTGACCGCGACGTCGACCTTCGGACCGTCGTCGGACTGGCACGGTGCCGGTACCGGCACCGGTACCGCGGGCTCGCAGGTGAGGTGCCGCTGCGGGCGGCAGAACCCGCCGGGAAGCCGTTTCTGCCCCTGCGGGCAGACCCTGGTGCACGACCAGACCGGATCCCCGGCGGATACGGCGCCCGGTACCACGCCCGGCCCGCGGCCCGCGCTGGCGGGCGCGGGTGAACGGCGCCGCTTCGACCGCCAGATGCGCGCCGCTGCGGGCGGGCGGCGCGGTTACGATCGTCCACTCGCGAACCGGGTGGTGGCTCTCCGGGCGACCGCGGGTCTCCTTGCCGTGGCAGTGGTGCTCGCCCTCGCCGGGCCGGCCAGTGGCAGCACCCGTGGTTGGGCCGCCGGGCGGATCTCAGGTGTCCTGCCCCATTCCTACAAGGAGGTCGACGTCTCGGGGGTCGGCGTCACGCCGGCGCAGCGGGATCTGCGCGGGTACCCGCCGATGTTCGCCGTCGACGGGTACCGGAACCGGGCCTGGGTGACAGCCTGGAACCCCGACGAAGCGATCGGGGAGACGTGTTCGAAGACCGTCGGTCGCAGCGCGATCCTGGTGCTGACCTTCGCCAGGTCTGTTCGCATCGATCACGTCTCGATCCGGGCCGGTCTTCCCAAGGACGATCCGGCGGCGCCGTCCCAGGTCAGACCGAAACGGATCGCGATCCAGTTCGGGGACGAGCAATGTCAGTTCAAGGATCTACTCAAGGTCGCGGAACCACAGCTCCTGAATGTGACGGGGAAGGACACCCAGCTGGCCAGGGTCTGGATCGTCGACGCCTACGACGCGGCGACCGCCCCGGGAAACCAGGTCGCTATCAGCGAGATCGATTTCCTGGTGGACGCCTGATCCGCTGGACGCCCGGCGCGGCCGAGTCAGGCCGGACCCAGGTTCCATTTCCAGGTGGTGCCGTCCCAGAGGCCGGCGAGGACGATGGTCTGGCCGTCCACGCGGCGGGTGGTGAGGGTCTCGACGCCGGAGGTGGGCCCGGTCAGGAAAGCGCCGTTCTGCTCACCGGTGCTCAGATCCCAGATCCGCACGGCCCCGTCGTCGCCGCCGGCCAGTGCGACACCCCTGCCGCCCAGCGTGGCCGTCGTGACCGTCTTGACAGCCGTACTGAGCCGTTGGCCGAACTGGCGGCCGGTGGGGGCGGCCGCGGTGAGGTCCCAGGCGCTGGTCGCCCCGTCGTCGGCGGCGGAGACCGCGAATGTCCTACCGCCGAGGACACCGATGGCCAGGTCCCAGATCGTGCCGCCGTGGCCTCCGAGAGCCCTGCCTGTGGGGCTGGGGTCAGTGAGATTCCACAGCCGAACGATGCGGTCGTCGCCGCCGGAGACGGCGACGGGCCTGCCGCCCAGCGTGCCGAAAGCGACCGCCTTGACCGGTGCGGCGAGCCGCTCACCGAGCTGCCGCCCGGAGGGATCGGCTGCAGCCAGATCCCACAGCCGCACCGCACCGTCGTCGCCGCCGGAGACGGCGACGGGCCTGCCGCCCACCGTGCCGAACGCGACACTGCTGATCGCCCCGGTCTCCTCCGCTCCCCCCAGAACGCGCGCGACGGGGGCAGGGGACGTGAGGTCCCACAGGCGCACCGTCCCGTCGACACCGCTGGAGAGCAGGACGGACCGGCCGTTCACGGTGCCCGGCGTCACGCAGTAGACAGGTCTGGTGTGACCGGTGAGCGGGCCACCGCGCGAGCTACCCGTGGCCAGGTCCCGCACCTGCAGTGTCCCGTCCTGCGCACCCGTGACGACGATCACCGCGCCGTCCAGGGGGGCGGTGGCCACCGTCCAGACCGCGCCGTGGTTACCGGCGAGGGGACCGCCGAACAGCGCACCCGCACGGCTCGGCGCGCCCGCACGGCTCGGTGACGGGGACAGCGCACCGGCATCCCGCGATGGCGGGCTGCCGGCCGCGGAGCTCTCGTCGTGCCGCCAGGCCGGGACGCCGACAGCCGCACCCACCCCGGCCAGCACCACGGAGAGCGAGGCAAGAACGCGGCGCCGGCTGAGAAAGGACGGCCCTGCGGCGGGCGCGGTGCCTTCCGGTACCGCGGCCGCGGGCTCCTCGACGGCCGCCGGCTGCGCGGTGCGTTCCTTCACTACTGTGGCTTCCTCTGCCACGGTGGATTCCGGCTGTGCCGGGGATTCCGGCTGTGCCGGGAGTTCCGGCGCCGCCGTCGCCTCGGGGACGGGGACACCCGTATGTGCGGCCACCCACAGCAGGCGGAACTCCTCGATGTCGCCACCCAGCGCCTCCACGATCAGCTCGAGGTTGCCCCACCGGGGCAGACGCTCACACCGGATGATCGTGTGCGCGGTGGTCTGACTCATCGCGCCGGTGTCGGTCGCCAGCTTCCGATAGCTGGGTTTGCCGCCGGTGAGGTACAGCTCCTGTAACCGGCTTCGCAGCCTGGTCAGAGCCTCGCCCTGGCCGGACGCCGCCAGGTCGGTCGGATCGTCGGACGACATCACGGAGATCCCCGCATCTCGGAGTGTCAGAAAACGTAAACCCCATCGCATGGGATGATCCAGATTGTAACGAAGCCCGGAACAGGCCAGTGAACCTGCCGGAAACCCCTTCGGGAAGCATGCGTTTCCGCAGGTCAGGGGCCATCCGGATGGTTCTTCTCAGAGCGGCCTGCCGTCCCGGCCACAGCGTGGGACCGGGGCTGCGGCCGGACCGGGCGATGGACCCGGTCCGGCCTTGGCGGCCAGGTGTGTCAAGTTATGTCAGAATTCGTCAACCCCGCTCTGCACGGCCCCATCCTGAAACCGACGTCACCGATTCGGCCGTTCCGGGGGGGACGCTTGAGCGCAAAGAGCACTCTGCGTGGAATACGAAGGGCACCGGCACACCAGCACAGGCGAATCGGGCATGCGGCCGTCCTCGCCGGCCTGCCGCTCGCCGTCGACGGCGGCCCGCGGACCAGCAGCGACAGGAGAGGCGGCTACAGCGGGTCCCGCCCCGTCGACCGTTGCGGAAATGTCGCCGCGCGGGCAGTCGGTCGCCATCACGACGTGATATCAGCGCAGCGCCTCCCGATGAGACGTTCGCGGCGACCTGTTGATTGCTTCTGATGCGGCGAGATGTTGCGCGAGCGCCGCGATGAGTCCGGGCGTGCCTCCGACTGTCCTGCCGGCCCGGGTCCGGCCGCCCGCGGCGGCAGGAGTGCGCCGGGAACGTCTGACCGGCCTGTTCGGCGCGTCAGCGCCCTACCGGGTCGGTCTTGTCGTCGCGCCTGCCGGCGCGGGAAAGTCGACGCTGCTGGCCGAGATCGCGCGGGTGGCCGGATGCCCGGCCGCGTGGCTGACCCTCGACGCCCGAATCGGCGACGTCGGCTCGTTCCTCGCCCACCTGCACGCCGCAGTCACCGCCGGTGCCACGACCACGACGGGGCGGTCATCCACATCTTCGTCCAGCGCACCGCACGACGAGGCCATGATCCCGGAGCGGTCGGGCGACCTGCCCTGGGACGGTATCGAGAACGCGATCGCCGACCTCGAACGGCGACTCGGCGGCGATCTGTTGATCGTCCTCGACGATCTGCACACCATCGATGGCCAGCCGGCCGAGTACGCGGTGCAGACGCTGCTCGACTACCTGCCCTCACGGGTCCGTGTGCTCGCCGCCGCCCGCTGGCGCCCTGACCTCGACCTGCACCGGCTCCGCCTGGCCGGGCAGATCCGCGAGCTCGACGCCGAGTCGCTGCGGTTCCGCACCTGGGAGGTCGAAGAGCTCTTCCGGGACTGCCACGGCGTACGGCTGCGGCCCGACGAGGTCGCCGCACTGACTCGCAGCACCGACGGCTGGGCCGCGGGGCTGCAGCTGTTCCACCTTGCGACCCGTGGCCGCCCGCCCTCCGAACGGGCGAAGATCCTCTCCGGACTCGCGAACACCCGTCTCGTCCGCGACTACCTCACCACGCATGTGCTGGAGGCGGTACGCCCCGAGCAGCGGGACTTTCTGATCCAGACCAGCGTGCTCGACCGCCTCACGGAGCGGCGCTGCGACAGCCTGCTCGGCCGGACTGGCAGCGCCACCGAGCTCGCCGAGCTGGAGCGCCGCGGGCTGTTCACCTTCGTCGAGGACGACGGGCGCAGCTACCACTACCACGAGGTGCTGCGGGTGCACCTGCTCGAACGGCTCGTCCACGAGCTGGGCGAGACACGGGCGAACGAGGTGCACCGAGCGGCCGCGCGGCTCTGCGAAGGCGAGGGCGTGCTGCGCGAAGCGGTCCTGTGTTACTGCCGGTGCGGCGACTGGGATCAGGTACGCCGCCTGCTCGGCCAGGATGGCGAGCGGCTCGCCGAGGACCCGGCCGGCTGGTTCGACCTGCTTCCCCCGTCCATCCGGGACTCCGACCCGTGGGTGCTGCTGGCCATGGCCCGCCGGTTCACGGCGAACGGATCGCTGGCGGCTGCCGCGAACGCCTACCGGGATGCCGCGGCCGCGTTCGGCGCACAGACGCCGGTCCGGGTCGCCCGTGAGCAGGCCGCCCTCGACGACTGGCTGCATCCGGCACCGAGCAGGACGATGACCTGGGTCGGGGTGCTACGCGCGGTGCTGGTCGACCCGGCACCGCACGTCGAGGGCCCGGCAGAAACGCCGCAGATGGCCCTCGCTCGTGGGGTCGCCGCGCTCGTCGGTGGCGAGATCGGCCTAGCCCGCCGCCGGTTCACCCTGATCACGAGCGGGATCGGGGCGAGCCCGAGCATTGAGACAGCCGCCGCGATCGGCCGCGCTGCCTGCGCCGTGCTCATGCCGGAGACGGCCGTGGACGAGACCGCGGACGAGGTGGTCGAGGCTGCCATGGCGGCCGCCGAGCTGCTCGGGTCTCCGGCTGTGCTGCGGGTGGCGGCCGGGATCCAGGCCATGCGGCTGCGCGCCGGCCGCCGTCACATCGTTCATCTGCTCGATGCCGCCGCGATCGCCGGCGACCGCTGGGGAGCACTGGTGATCACCCTGCTGGGAAGCTGTGCCGCGCTGACGCTGCCCGACGACACCGTCGAGGAGGTCGACGAGGCCCCCGCCGGCCTCCGCCTCGACGTTCCCATCCGGGCCCGACGGCACGTCGGACCCGGGGGCGAGGTGCCGTCGCACCGGCGGGCCTTCCAGCAGGTGGCGGTGGCGCTGGAGCAGACCGCGGGGGGCTTCGACGAGCTTGCCGCCCCGGCCCTCGCCACCTGGGCTCGCTGCGCGGGCATGCTCGCCTCGCGGCGGGCCGGGACCATCCCCGGCGAGCAGGAGGCGGCGCCGATCCTGCGGGCGGCGGCCCGGCTCGGCCCGGCTCCGCACGCGCTCGCGCTGCTCGCCAGCGCACCGCCGCGGGGCGTCGACCCGGCGGCGGGCGGACCCTGCCGACCTCATCCGTACGAGACCGCCCTGCGGATCGCGGCGGAGTCCGGAATCGGCGAGGGAATCGCACGCCTCGCCGAGCTGGCTGGAGCCCAGGGCAGCCGATCGCCCGGCCCCGGGCCATCCGGCCTTCCCGCAC
>NZ_JAMPTM010000292.1 GCF_025403375.1 Frankia gtarii | reverse complement strand
CCCCCCGGCCGCGCAGGCGCCCCCGGATTGGCCACAGCACCGTCAGCCAGCCCAGCAGGGGCCGGATCGACCGGCACCGGTCCGACGGGGGCCGGTCCGACTGGTGGTGGTGGCATCGGCTCCGGCGCCGCGGCGGCGATCCTGCGGACGGTGCTCGACCACGGGCCGGTCGCCCGCACGGCGATCGGCCGGGCCACGGGGCTCAGCCCGGCGGCGGTGTCGCGGCAGACCGCGGGGCTGATCTCGCTGGGCCTGCTGCGCGAGCTCCCGGCGAGCTCGCTGTCCCCGCGGGCGGGGCGCCCGCACGTGCCGCTCGACGTCGACACCCGGCGCCATCTCGCCTGCGGCGTGCACATCGCGGTCCCGTTCGTGACCTTCAGCGTGGTCGACCTTCGCGGCCAGGTGGTCGCGCGGGAGCAGCGGCCGCGTGAGGGAGACGCCACGGCCGTCCTCCGGATGATCATCCAACACCTGTCCGGGTTCCTCGCTCGGCACGCCGGCGGAAGCCGAGTGCTGGGGCTGGGCGTGGTCACCGGTGGTCGGGTCGACCCCGAGCTCGGCCTGGTGGTCGAGCACGAGCCGCTGGACTGGCGGGACGTCCCGGTGCGCGACGTGCTGGCGGCGGCCACCGGGTTGCCGGTGCACGTCGACGGGCACGCCCGGGCACTGGCACAGGCGGAGATTCTCTTCGGCGACCCGCGGGCCCGGCGCAGCCTGCTGCACCTGTTCGTGGGCAACGTCGCCGACGCCGCGTTCGCCACCGACGGCTCGGTGCACATCGGCCCGAACTCCGCCGCCGGCGGTATCGCCCACCTGCGGCTCGCCGACAGTAACGCGCCCTGCCGGTGCGGCCGGTCCGGTTGCGTGCAGGCCACCCTGTCCGAGAGCACGCTGCTGCGGCACGCCGCCGACGAGGGGATCATCTCCCGGCCGGACCTGCAGGACCTGCTGTCCGCCGCCCTCGGCGGCGACCGTCGCGCCGTGGCGCTCTTCCGCGACCGGCTGCGGGTGGTGGGACGGCTGATCGCCCTGCTCGTCGACATGATGGATCCGGAGGTCGTCGTTCTCACCGAGGCCGCCACCCTGTTCCTGCCAGCCCTGCGGGGCGACCTGTTCGCCGAGATCTCTGCGCACTCCCGGGTATGTGCCGAACCCGAACGGATGGTGCTGCCAAGCAGCTTCGGCCCCGACGTGCTCGCGGTCGCCGCGGGCGCGACGGTGCTCGACGCGGTGCACCGCAGCCCGCACAGCCTGCCCGCCGACCTGGCGCTGCCCCGGCCCGCCCCGGCCGTGGGGGCGGCTTCTACTCGCCGACCGGCCACCCCGCTCGCCCGCCGACGCAATTAATTTCAGCGGAACACAAAATATTGACGACCCCGCCGGTCATCACCGAAGATTGACCTGTGAACAACACCGGACGCGACGGCGAGGGTATTTCTCCGCCTCACGACCGGTGTTGTCGTCGATGTTGACGCGGGATATCCACCGCCACGTCTCGGTGGGCTGAATCCGGCTCTACGCCGCACCCAGCGCCGAGCGAAAAATGAGGCATGCACGCGGCAAAGACGCCGATCCTGCCATCCTCGTCTGCATTCCCGGCTGCTCTCTCGGCTGATCCCGACTGCCCTGACGGCATGCGACCAAAAGCCTGACACGGCAGCGCGCGAAAACGTCGGACACCCCCTTTCCGGCTACACCCATCCCTTTTTCCGCCCCTTGGAGGAACTGCAGGATGACCAGCATCACATCCACCGCCCTGGGCCTCGACGTCCGCCCGCTCTCCGGCCATACGGGGGCCGAGATCCACGGGATCGACCTGCGCGAGGAGCTCGACGACGCGACCGTGGCGGAGATCCGCTCGGCGCTGCACCAGTGGAAGGTGGTCTTCTTTCGGGACCAGCACATCGACCACGCCCAGCAGGTCGCGTTCGGGCGCCGGTTCGGCCGGCTGACGCCGGCGCACCCGCACGAGGAGGCGCCGCCGGCCGGCTTCCCCGAGATCCTGCCGATCGACAGCCGCCGGTACGCGAAGGTCTTCGGCAGGCGGAAGGCCACCTACGACAACGGCTGGCACACCGACGTCACCGCCCTGGTGAACCCGCCCACCGCGTCGATCCTGCGCGGCGACGTCATCCCCCCGTACGGCGGGGACACGGCGTGGACGAACCTGGTGGCGGCCTACCAGGGGCTGCCCGAGCCGCTGCGGAACCTGGCGGACGGCCTGCGCGCCCGGCACAGTTTCGGGAACTTCCCCAGCGACAGCGAGTACGGCCGCAGGGTGGCCGCCAACCCACTGGTGGCGATCCACCCGGTGGTACGGGTGCACCCCGAGACCGGCGAGCGGGCGCTGTTCGTCAGCCCGAGCTTCACTGCGAAGGACGGCGAGATCATCGGCTTCTCGCCGAAGCAGAGCCGGCAGATCCTCGACGTTTTCTACGACCAGATCTCCCGCTCCGAGTTCACCGTGCGGTTCAAGTGGAACCCGGGCGACATCGCGTTCTGGGACAACCGGGCGACCGCTCATCTGGGGCCGTCCGACCTCGGCCACCTCGACTTCGACCGGGTGCTGTACCGGGTGACCATCGAGGGCGACATCCCGGTGGGCGTGGACGGTCGGGAGTCGGAACTCGTCGCCGGCGAACCCTTCCTCGGGACCTGACGGGATCCCGACCAGCGGGCCCGCAGAGCCCCACCCACGGCCCCGAACCGAGGGCCGAGAAATCCGCCGAGAGCCGCGAGGGCCATCTCCCTCGCGGCTCTCGGCGCACACCGGACGGCCGCCGACCACCGGCCGAAATCGCACCAGCGGCCGAGATTCCATGACCAACAGGGAGATCTTCGATGCATCATCGACAACCGTGGGCGCGGCGTCCTTCCCTCCTGACCGCCGGACTCGCCGCGCTCATCGCGGTGCTCCTGGCCGCCTGCGGCAGCGGCGGCGGGGACGGCGCGCGGGCGACGGCTGGCGACCGGCGGGTGACGCTGCGGATCGGCGACCAGAGCAAGACCCTCGAGCTGCCGCTGACGCTGTCCGGTGCGGCCAGGGGCGCCCCGTACGGCCTGACCTACAGCACGTTCGCCGACGGGCCGCACATGAATGCCGCGTTCAGCGCCGGGCGGCTCGACGTCGGCTACATGGGTGACACGCCGGTGCTGTTCGCGAACGCCGCGAACGCCGGTGTCGTGGCGATCTCCGTCGCAGAGAACCCCGTGAACGGCCAGACGATCATTGCGAGAGCCGGCTCCGGGATCCGGACGCCGGCCGATCTGCGCGGCAAGCGGGTCGCGTTCACCCTCGGCACGTCACTGCACGGCTACCTGCTCAACCAGCTCGACCTCGCCGGTCTGGGCCAGGAGGACATCAGCACGGTCAACGTGCCCGTCACCAGCCTGACCTCGACGCTGGCCTCCGGCAAGGTCGACGCGATCGTCTATGTCCGGCAGTACGCGGCCGCCGTCGCCAAGCAGGCCCCCGGCTCCTACGAGATCCAGACCCGTCCGCTGCCGCAGTACTCAGTGCTGCTCGCCTCGAAGTCGGCGCTGAAGGACCCGGCGAAGCGCACCGCGGTGCGCGACTTCGTCCTGCGGCTGGCGCGGGCGTGGTCCTGGCCGAAGGCGAACGCCGCCACCTGGGTCCAGAAGTACTACGTCGACCAGCTCAAGCAGGATCCGGTCGCCTCGCGCAAGTACTTCGACTCGCTGTCTGAGACCCGCTACCGGCCGGTCTCTCCCGCCTTCGTGGACAGCCAGCGGGTGCAGGCCCGGCTGCTGGGCGGCGTCGGTGAGCTGCCGAAGTCCCTCGACGTCGACAACGAGCTCGACCCCGCGTTCAACGGCGAGCTGACCGCGGCCTTCGCGAAGGCGTTCCCGGCGGCCTGAGCGGGCCCGCCCGCGACGGAAGGATCGACATGACCGAACTGATCTCGCACCGCGATGTCGCCCGGCTGCGCACGGCGTCCCCAGGTCCGCTCGCGGCCGAGCCGGCGGCGGCCGTGGTCACGACGCCGGGGCGGCCCCCGGTCGTCCTGGTGGATCCCACCGCCGGGCGGCGCCGCACCACCAGGCGGCGTCGGGTGCCGCCGGAGGTACGCCGCTTCCTCGGCCCGGCGCTGCTGTTCGCGCTGTGGTGGGCCGTGACGGGGCTCGGCCTCGTCAGCGATCGCGCGCTGGCCTCGCCCGCGGCCGTCCTCGGCGCGGCCCGTGAACTGTGGCGCAGCGGCGACCTCGTCGACAGTCTCGGTGCCTCCCTGTACCGGGTGGGGGCCGGCGTGCTGTTCGGCGTCGGCATCGGGCTGGCACTCGCCGTAGTAGCCGGCTTCTTCCGGGCGGCCTCGGACGTCGTCGACTCGGCGATGAACTTCCTGCGCACGATCCCGGTCATCGCCCTGCTGCCGCTGATCATCGTGTGGATCGGGATCGGCGAGAGCGCCAAGATCTTCCTGATCACCGTCGGCGTCGCGTTCCCCATCTACATGAACACCTACGCGGCGATCCGCGGCGTCGACGCCAGGCTCGTGGAGGCCGGGCAGACCTTCGGGCTGGGCCGGTTCGGGCTGGTGCGCTCGGTGATCGTGCCGGGCGCCGCACCGGGCTTCCTCGTCGGGCTGCGCTGGGCGCTCGGCGTGGCCTGGCTGCTGCTGGTGTTCGCCGAGCAGGTCAACACCGACTCCGGTCTCGGGTACCTGCTCAACAGCGCGCAGTCCTGGAACCGCACCGACATCATCGTGCTCTGCCTGGTCGTCTACGGAATCCTCGGGCTGGTCAGCGACGGCCTGGTCCGCATCCTGGAAAGGACGCTGCTGTCATGGCGCCGCGGCTTCGACGGAACGTGAGCACGCAGGACCCGCAGCACCCGGCGTACGCGGCGGGGGCGGACCCGGCACCCGGGGTGGGTGGCGGGGTCGCCGTCCTGGCGCGCGCCGGCACCGACGACGCCGGCGGACCCGCCGCTGCCGGGCGCGGGGCCGCAGTGCGCGTCCGCGGGCTGCGCCGCGTCTTCGGTGAGCACGTGGTGCTCGACGGGCTCGATCTGACGATCGCGCCAGGCGAGTTCGTCGCCCTGCTCGGCCGCAGCGGGTCGGGGAAGAGCACGCTGATCCGGATTTTGGGCGGCTTCGACGACGGCGTCGAGGGTGAGGTACTGGCCGCCCGGCGGCGCTCGGTCGTCTTCCAGGAGTCGCGGCTGCTGCCGTGGAAGCGGGTCCTGCCGAACGTCACGCTCGGCCTGTCCGGCCGGGACGTCGCCGACCGCGGCCGCGCGGCACTCGCCGAGGTCGGCCTGTCTGGCCGGGAACGGTCGTGGCCGGCGACGCTGTCCGGCGGCGAGGCGCAGCGAGTGGCCCTGGCGCGGGCGCTCGTGCGGGAGCCGGAACTGCTCATGCTGGACGAGCCGTTCGGCGCCCTCGACGCCCTGACCCGCATCCGGATGCATGCTCTGCTCCAGCAGCTGTGCCGGCGCCACCAGCCGGCGGTGCTGTTCGTGACGCACGACGTCGACGAGGCGATCCTGCTCGCCGACCGGGTGATCGTGCTCACCGAGGGCCGGTTCTCCCTGGACGTGCCCGTGGACGTGGCGTCACCGCGTCGCCGGACCGACCCCGCCTTCGACCGGCTGCGCGTCACGCTGCTCGCCGAACTGGGCGTGGACGACCTCGCGGATGGCTCCCACTGACGCCCCTGGTACGGCCGGGGCCGCTCGCCCGGTCCGTGGCCGACGTGGGCCGGAGTACTCCGGCGTGGCCTATGACGTCGCGTCGGGGTGCTCGCCGGCCAGCAGGGCGGTGATGCGGTCGAGGGCGGCGAGGTCAGCCGCGTCGAGCGCGACGAGCGCCGCGGGCGGACGGTTGAGCATGTCGTCGGCGAGTCGGGCCGCCATTCGGCCGGACGCGGTCAACTCGACGAGCTTCGAGCGCCGGTCGTCCGGGTGCACCGTGCGTTCGGCCAGGCCGCGCCGTTCCAGCTCGTGCACGGTCAGGGTGGTGTAGGGGCGGTCGATCGACAGGGCCGCGGCGAGCTCACCGAGCGTCAACGCCCCGGCCTGCAGCGCCAGGAGCGCCTTGACCCGGATGAAGCTGAGGTCGAGCGCCTCACAGACCTCCCGGCGGCGCTCGTTGCGGTCGATCACGAGCGCCCGGATCCGCCGCCACACCCGCGCCGGCTCCGATCCCGCCGGTTCCGATCCCGCCGGCTCCGATCTCGGCACGTCGGCGACCGTGGCGAAAGACCGCGTGGGATCGCGCCGGTCAGCGCGTGGGAGCGAACTCATCGTGACCATCCTGCCCGGAGGAACCGTGGGACCGAGAATGCGCCGCAGCTCCGACATCACCAGTGCCGGTGCGCCGCCGGACGGGGGGCCGCGCCCCGACGGGGCGGCCAGCAGGTCACGGCCGTGTTGGTGATCAGCGCGTTGACCATGCCGAATCCTAGCCCGACGAGCACATACGCCAACAAGAACCAGAGTAGCGAGGTGCTCACCCCCAGACCGGTGAGCACCACGCTGCCAGCCGCCATGGCGACACCCGCGATGAGCAGCGATGTGCGGGCTCCGCGGCTGGCCATGAGCCGCCCGGCGAGCGGCGTGGCCGCCACCGCCTGCTCCGTCACGCCTCCGCTCACGCCCCGACCTGGGGCTAGGCCCGGCGGGCGGCGAGCAGCAGGCGGCCGGTGGCCGGCGTGAAGGGGGTTCCGTCCGGATCGGCGTAGCGGCGGAGGTCGGTGAACCCGGCGTTCGCCAGCAGGTCGCCCAGGTGGGCGCCGGTGTGGACGTGGTGCAGCGCGGTGGCGTCGAGTCGCCGCGCTTCTTGGCTGAAACGGTAACGACTGATCAGCCGGCTCGCCGCGACGTCGTACTCGGTGGTCGTCTCCACCGTGATGTCCCCGGTCCGCATGGTGCGCGGCGCCTCGGTGAAGCCGGGCAGGATCGATTCGGCGGCCGCACCGAAGTCGACGACCAGCCCGCCACCCGGGCGGACGACCCGGCCGAGTGCCGCCACGAACGCATCGGCATCCGAGTCGGGGGACGCCCGTATCCTCAGTGCGGGTCGAATCGGGATCGGGAGGACCACGACAGTGCTACCTCTGCACCCTGACGACCCGGAGACGATCGGCGACTATCGGCTGTTGCAACGGCTCGGCGCCGGCGGCATGGGTCGGGTGTACCTCGGTCGAAGCCCCGGCGGGCGCACAGTGGCGATCAAGGTTGTCCGGCCCGAGCTCGTGGACGAGCCGCAGTTCCACCAACGGTTCCGGCGCGAGGTCGACGCGGCGCGCCGCGTCGGCGGGGCGTGGACGGCGCCGGTGCTGGACGCCGATCCGGACGCGGAGCGGCCGTGGCTGGTCACCGCGTTCGTCCCCGGCCCGTCGCTACACGAGGCGGTCCGCACCTACGGCCCGTTACCGCTCGGCACCGTCCGGGCGCTGGGCGCCGGGCTGGCCGAGGCCCTGATCGCCGTGCACGGCGCCGGTCTCGTGCATCGCGACCTCAAGCCGTCCAACGTGCTGCTGAGTCTGGACGGCCCGCGGGTCATCGACTTCGGCATCTCCCGGGCGGTCGACGCGACCGCGCTGACGCACACCGGGGCGGCGGTCGGTTCACCGGCATATATGGCACCCGAGCAGATCGGTGCCGGGGGCGTCGGGCCGGCCAGCGACGTCTTCGCACTCGGCGCGGTGCTCGTGCACGCCGCGACCGGCACCAGCCCGTTCCAGGCGTCCACCGTGCCGGCGATGATGTACGCGGTCCTGTCTCGGGAGCCTGACCTGGCCGCCGTGCCGGACGACCTGCGTGCGCTGATCAGCGCCTGCCTGCGCAAGTCCCCCGGCGAGCGCCCCTCCCCCGCGGCGGTGCTGGCGGCGCTGGCGCCCGCTGGCAGCGCGGCCGGGCTGATCGCCGCCGGCTGGCTGCCCGCGACGCTCGTCACCGATCTGAGCCGCCGTGCCGTCGCCCTGCTCGACCTCGACGCCCCGACCCGCTCGCCCCCGCCGCGGAACCTGTTCGGCAACGGCTCACCGAACTCGCTGAACTCACCGAACCCGCTGAAGCCACTTGATGCACCGAGTCGCTCCGAGCCACCGCTCAGCACCGGTCCGGATGCCTACCACGGCCTGAGACCGGATCCCGGGCTCAGGCGGAACGTCCCACCCGACCCGCGCGCATACCAACCAC
>NZ_JAMPTM010000291.1 GCF_025403375.1 Frankia gtarii | reverse complement strand
AGCCGGGAGCGGGGGCAGGCCCGGGAACACCGGCGCACGGCCGCGATTCGCGGCCGATGCCGACGTTGAGGACACCCGCCTCGACCGGTCACGTCCGGGCCGCTCGGCACCGGGTCCCGCCGACGACCGCATCGCCCCGGGCCGCTCCGAGCGACCCGCGGCGGCGGTACGCCCATCCCGGCCGCAGCGGTCGGGCGGACCGGGACGGACCGGCGTCAGCGGCCCGATGGCCGGTCGGGAGGACGAGCGGCTACCGGACTCGCCCCCCACCATGATCAGGAAGCGGACGGGGCCGCGCCGCTCGGACGGCGACCGGTCGCTCACGCCGCGCCGCTCGGGTGGTCCACTCACGGCGTCGATGGAACGCGACTTCCCCGGGCCTGACGACGTCAACGACCTCGACGGGGCCGACGAGCTCGACGTTCGTCACGGTGGTGGCGGCGCCGACTCCATGTCCTTCCTGCGCCGTCTCGGCGTTGCGCTGGTGGTGCTGGCGGTCGCGCTCGGGGTGGGGGTTGGTGCCGGCGTCGTCTGGGAGAAGGTGCGCCCCAGCGGCCGCACCGCCACGGACGCCGCCACGGCGCCGTCCCCGTCGGCGACCGCCGCCGCCAGCGCGCCGACGGCGGCCGGGCCGGGCACCTCCGCCCCTGCGAGCACCGGCCAACCGGCCACGGGGCAGATTGCCGTGCCGGCAGACTGGGCCCCCTACACGGACCCGCCGCAGAAGGCGACCTTCTCCCACCCGCCGGTGTGGAAGCAGCGTCGTGACAACACCGGCATCTTCTACGGCGAACCCGGCACCGTCTCGGAGTACGGCCCACAGATGATCGGCGTCGCCCGAATCGCCGGCGCGGACCAGACGGCGGCGCTCACCCGGGTCCAGGCGGGCGAGTTCGACTCGGTCTCGGGGCTGACGAAGGAGCGTTCAGGCCCGGCGACGGACACCAGCGGCCAGCCGACCCAGGAGTTGGCCGGTTCCTACGACCGTGAGGGTCAGCGGGTGTCCTACCTGATGCGGACGGTCTCCACGGATGGTGCCGTCTACGTGCTCATCGCCAGGGTGTCGACCAGCGCGGCCGCGACACTGAACACGCTGATGGGCGCCTTGCGCGCGTCGTTCTCCCCGGCGGCCTGACCCCGCCGAGGTCACATGCGGGGCGACGTCACATGCGGGGCGATGTCACATGCGGGGCCCGGGGCGGGCCGATCGGGCTGGAGCGAGCAGGTTCCAGATCACCCCGCTGGTGGCGAAGGAGTTCGGTCCGGCGGCTGGCGGCCAGCCGTGGGCCATCGAGGGCAGCAGGAACTGGACGACGCGGGCCGAGGATGCGCACCGGGTCTCCCGGCGGACGGCCACCGGCGCGGTCGTCGCGGGCTCGGCCGGGGGTCCGGTGGGAGCGGCCAGGCCGTCCGACACCGGCGCCCCGGGTGATGGGGCGGCGGCCCCGGGCGCGGGCAACTGGCCCGCGGACAGGGCGACGGGCGGCTGCTCGGCGTGCCAGGGCACCCCGGTCGAGTCGGTGAGGATGGTGTCGCCGGGCTGGCTGGGCAGCGGGCATTGGTCCACCGTGCGGAACGGCGCCATGCTCTCCTCGACCGGGGTGATCGCCGTCTGCAGGACCGGTGACCACGGCGAGCCAAGGTAGGGGACGTGACCGTCGGCGCCGCCGTGCACGACGACGACGGTCAGGGGTGCTGCCGGCTGGCACTGCGCTACCTGACGGCTCGCCGCGACCACAGCGATGCCGGCAAGCTCGTCGCCGTGCTCGCAGGCGTACCGGTAGGCGAGCATCCCCCCGTTGGACAGGCCGATCAGGCTGACCCGCGTGCGGTCGATCGGGTAGTTCTCGCTCAGGTGGGCGATCAGCGCGCGCAGCCAGCCGACGTCGTCCGTGTTATTGATCTTTGCGGTGTCGCAGCAGGTCCCGGCGTTCCAGGCCTTGCCGATGCCGTCCGGGTAGACGACGGCGAGGCCCGCGGCGCGGGCGAGGCCGTCGAGATCCCAGTGTGCCTTGGGGTCGGTGCCGTCATAGTGCAGGCTGTGCAGCGCCACGATCAGCGGGTACGGCCGGGGCGTGCCGGGTGGTGGCAGCGTGATCCGGATGGGCGTGCCGCGGCCGGACCGCTCGAACGCGTCCGGTCCGGTGGTCGGAGTAGCCGTCGGAGCGGCCTCGGGGACCACATTGCCGCGGCGGGTGCCACTTAGCCCGCTACAGCCAGTTACGGCTAGTAGTACGGGGAGCAGGAAGGCGAGGAGCCAGACCGCGGTGACGCGGCGGCGACGAACGGCCGGCACGGTGGCCATTCTGACCCGCCGATGGCGGGCTGGGCGTCACCGGTGCCGATGATTACTCTTCGTGTTGGAAATACTACGAGCGAGGTCGCCCTCCGGGGCGCGGACCACATTGAGGCGGGGACGCTCCACCGCGGCCGGCGGCGCCCAACGGCCAGCCGGGCGCGGTGGGGGAGCCGGGGTGCTCTCCGCGGCGGTGCGGTACCGGTCGAACGCCTCCTGGGCGCGACTCTCCAGGTCGTCCACGAGCGCCAACGACTCGCGCACCCGACGTTCTCCCGCGGGTCCGGCGGCAAGCAGGTCCGACAGACAGTTGTCCACCGCGCGCCGCGCCGCCAGCCAGCCGAGGAGCAGCCGGGAACGCTCCATGTCCGAGAGCTCCTCCACCGAGATGTCCCTCCGCTCGCCACGTGTGACGTTGATGAGGTTCTTGCCGCGAAGATCAATCAAATGGAGATCGATCGGCGGGTCTCCTGGCTGGGTCAGGTGTCCGGGTCAGGTGTCCAGGCCTGGGCGGTATAGGTGGTTCAGGTCGACGACCGGCATTGACATCCCGTCCTCTCCCAGAGTGCCCCACCCAGGGGCCGAACGCGCCGTAGTTCGCCTAACGCACACCCACTGGTCCCTGCGTAACGGTAGAAGCGGCAGCGTGCCACAGGCTACGGGGGCTCCTGCGATCGGGACTGGTCGGTAGGCCAGGGCGGGCCGCCTGGCCGTGGCGGCGAGGCGGATGCCGAGGTCCGGTCGGGCGCAGCGGGTTCGAAGGGGTCCTGTTCGCCCGGCGGAGGGATCAATGGGCGGGGCGCGGCGGCGACAACCGTCCCCGACGTCGGCGCCGGGATCGACGGCGGCACCGGGCCTGCGGCCGAATCCGCTTCGACCGGCACGTCCGGGTCGGTGGGCAATCCCGTGTTCCCCGGCTCGGTGTTTGGCCTGGCGTTGCCTGGCCCGGTGTGGCCCTCGCCGACCGGGTTGGCGTCAACGAGGTTGGCGTCGACGGGTTGCGCGTCGACCGGTCCCGCATCGATGGGGTTCGCCCCGGCGATGTCCTCCTCGCCGGTGCCGGTGCCGGTGCCGGTGCCGCCGGTGCCGCCGGGGTGGGGGTCGGTGGGGTCGGTGTGGCGCGCGCGCCAGGTCTGTCGGGCCTGGGCGGCGGTGTCCTCGGCGTGTTCGAGGATCTCCTCCCAGCGCTGCTGCATGGGTCGGATGAGGCCCCCGCCCACCCCGACCACGATCACCCCGGTCAGAGTGGCGAGGACGGCCCAGAGCAAGGGGGTCGTGACGGAGGTCGCCAGGCCCACCTCGTCGAGTCCGGCCTTGCCGAACGCGATCACGAGTACGGCGGCCACCGTGTTACCGGCCGCTTGTGCGTAGCTGAGGCCCCGCAGTGCCTCGCGCACGAAGGTTCGAGCGAGCCGGGCCAGGCTGACCCCGATCGCGATGATCACGATCGCGAGCAGGGTGTGCAGGAGCAGCGTGAGCAGCTCGGTGACGGTGTCCTCGGCGGCGCTCGGGCCGAAGACACCCACGGCGACGCGCAGCACGACAAGCAGCCCCAGGCCGGCGAGTACCCGCACCGCGCCCGTGCGAAGGTCCGCCGCCGGCCTGCGCAGCAGGGCCGGCAGGCCGCACCGATCCAGCACCCGGTCGATGCCCATCCGGTTCGCCAGCACGTTCAGCAGTCGTGCCGACGCCCGGACGAGCAGGCCGCCGAGCGCGCAGATCGCGAGGAAGACCCCGATCTTCGGCCCGGTTTCCGCGATGCGGGACCAAGCATCCGAGAAGCCGCGATCCCACGCGACGGCGACGGTCACCTGCATTCGGCAATCATAAACTAACGGTAATCTTCTGATGACTCACAGCAATAGATCGGCGGTTCCTTCGCCCTTGCCCCGCGTCGTCGCGGCGAGGGCGGGGCTGCGGGCTAACGTCCGGTCGCATGACGGTGTCGGTCTGCTGGCTGCGGCGGGATCTACGACTAGGCGACAATCCGGCGCTGCGCGCGGCAGCGGACGGGGCCGGCGAGGTGGTGGTGCTGTTCGTCCTCGACGACGCGCTGCGCCGCCCGGCTGGACCGGTCCGGCTCGCGTTCCTCTACCGCTGCCTTCGGGAGTTGGACGAGCGGCTGGGCGGCCGGCTGTGCGTGCGGCTGGGTGATCCGGTGGACGTCGTCCCCGCGGTGGCGCGGGCCGTCGATGCGGGCCAGGTGCACATCGCCGCGGACCACGGACCCTACGGGCAGCGTCGCGATGGCGAGGTCGAGAAGGCGCTGCGCACCGACGGCCGGGAGCTCGTCCGGACCGGATCGCCGTACGCGATCGCGCCGGGCCGGTTGGCCACGGCGGCCGGAACGCCGTTTCGCGTCTACACGCCGTTCTACCGAGCGTGGAAGGAGCACGGCTGGCGCGGCCCCGTCGCAGAGCCGGAAGGGGTGCGCTGGGCGCGGTTGACCTCGGACGGCATCCCGGCCGATCCGGACCTTGGCGCCACCCGCCTACCCGTGGCGGGCGAGCGGGCCGCACGCGAGCGGCTGACCGAGTTCCTGCACGGTTCGCTGGCCGGCTACGCCGAGCGGCGCGACGTGCCCGGGGAGGACACCACCTCGCGGCTGTCGCCCTACCTGAAGTACGGCTGCATCCATCCGCGCAGCGTCCTCGCCGAGCTCGCCCGAGTCACCGCCTCCCCCGCCTCGCTGGCCTCGCTGGCCTCGCTGGCCTCGCTGGCCGAGCCGAGCGGCGGGGAACGTGATGCCGAGAAGTTCCGTTCGGAGTTGGCGTGGCGGGAGTTCTACGCCGACGTGCTCGCGGCGAACCCCGCCTCCGCGCGCGCCGATCTGACCGACGCGCTGGCCGACATGGCATATGACCCGCCGGAGGCCGGATTCGAGGCCTGGAAGTGGGGGTGCACGGGGTTCCCCATCGTCGACGCGGGCATGCGCCAACTGCTCGCCGAGGGCTGGGTGCCCAACCGGGTGCGCATGATCGAGGCATCGTTCGTGTGCAAGGACCTGCACGTCCACTGGCGTCACGGGGCGCGGTGGTTCCTTGACCGGCTGGTCGACGGCGACCTGGCGTCGAATCATCACGGCTGGCAGTGGACGGCCGGTACCGGCACCGACGCCGCGCCGTACTTCAGGGTGTTCAACCCGGTCCTCCAGGGCCGCACCTACGACCCGGACGGGACCTACGTGCGCCGGTGGATACCGCAGCTGCGCGACGTGCCGCGAGCGAAGGTGCACGAGCCGTGGACGCTGCCGGGGGGCCCGCCCGAGGGATATCCGGCGCCGGTGGTCGATCACGCCGTCGAGCGGCGGGAGGCCCTGGCCCGCTACGAGGCAGCCCGCCGTGGCGGCTGACCAGCCTGAGCAGCTCCGAACCAGGCGAACGGAGCCATCATCGGTGCGATCAGATAGCGGATGGATGGCTTACGCGCAAGCGCGACACGTGTCGCGAATCTGACACCAGGCGTTGTCCAG
The DNA here is from genome assembly GCF_025403375.1 of Frankia gtarii. GTDB lineage: Bacteria > Actinomycetota > Actinomycetes > Frankiales > Frankiaceae > Frankia > Frankia gtarii. The sequence continues at coordinate 2,454 of NZ_JAMPTM010000291.1, read as the reverse complement.
TCCGATGGGTACGGCGGGCGGGGATTGGCCACCCTTGTCCCAGGGCAGGGAGTGTGTGGGCAGGGATCTCCCGCTCTAAGCCCGGTGGAGAAGTGACGGGCTCCGCCGGAGGTGGTCGCGCCCGCGTGGGATGTGGAGGGCAACTCACGCGTGGCGCGCCACGCCCACCCGCTGGATCGCCGACCCAGGCATCCGCTTGAATCTGCGGGGTGAACATGCCGCCCGTCGCAGTGCCTTCCGGCGCGGATCTGCCGACGCTCGCCTCTGCCGCCGCCGAGTGCCATGCGTGCGACCTTTCGGAGCTGCCCGGCACCCGCACCGTCTTCGGCGCTGGCCCGGCCCGCACCTGGCTGGTGGTCGTCGGTGAGCAGCCCGGAGACGTGGAGGACCGCCGGGGCCGGCCCTTCGTCGGCCCCGCCGGCAAGCTGCTCGACCGGGCACTCGACGAGGCCGGGCTGGACCGGGCCGAGCTGTACGCGACGAACGCCGTCAAGCACTTCGGCTACCGCACGGGCAACGGGCCCCGGCGCATCCATCAGACGCCGCAGGCGCGGCACATCGCTGCCTGTCGGCCGTGGCTCACCGCCGAGCTCAACGCCATCCGGCCGTCGCTGGTCGTGGTGCTGGGCGCGACGGCGGGCGCGACGCTGCTCGGGCCGTCGTTCAGGGTGACCCGGATGCGCGGGCGGCTGCTGCCTGGGCCGCCCGGATCGAACGCCCAGCTGCTCGCGACGCTGCACCCCAGCGCCGTGCTGCGAGCGGCCCCGGCCAGCTTCGACGAGGTCTACGGCGGGTTCGTCGCGGACCTGCGAATCGCCGCCGCCACTCGGCCCGCTTCGGCCGGCGGCGACCGGGAACCCCCGTCACCCTGACAAGCTGACGGACCAATCTGACGGACCAATCTGACGGGCCAAGCTGATCCGGCCTGACGAGCCGGGACGGCTGGCGAGGTCAGGCGACGATGTCGACCGGAGTGCCCAGCGGGACAGTCTGGGCCAAGCGGGTGATCGCGTCGTTGCTCAACCGGATGCAGCCGTGGCTGACGTCCCTGCCGATCATCTTTGGTTCGTTCGTGCCATGCAGACCGATCACCGGCTTGCGGCCCTCGAACGAGCTCAGGGACGTCGAGAATCCGTTCAGGCCGAAGGCGTATGGGCCGTAGGCGCCGTTCGGGTTACGCGGCCGCAGCAGCTCCATCAGGTAGAAGCGCCCGCCCGGGGTCGGCGTGTCGGTGGTGCCGATGGCGACCGGCTCCTGCGCGATCTGCTTGCCGTCGCTGAACACCTGCAGCAGGTGGTGACCGCGGGACACGACCAGCCGGTAGGGCGTCTCCGACGCGCTGACCTGGTCGGCTTTGACCCAGCCAGTGCTGCCGTTGGGCTGGACCGGCAGCATCACCTGCCACCAGCCGGGCATCTTCGCCTGGACCAGGAAGATCCGCTTGACACCGTTCTCGTTCGGACTTGCCAGCGTGGAAGACGGCTGGTTGTCCGTTGGGGCGCTGTAGATGTCGACGCTGGTGCCGACGGCGGTGACGACCGTGCTCTTGCTCTGCCCGAGGCCCGCGATGGCGGCGAGCTGGTTGCGGACCTGCGGAGAGAGGTTGGTGGCGGCGTTCTGGCTGCCATCGCCGCCGCCGCACCCGGCCAGCACCGCGCCGCCGAGGACGGCCGCGAGGATCCCCGCAGCCGTCCTCGGGCCGAGCCGGCTAATGATCATCTGGTGTAGTACGGGTCGGCCGTGACGGCGCGACTGACGGCGGGCGCCGCGACCGGCAGTGGCGCGGGCGCCGGGATCGCCGGCGGCACGCTCGACGCGCCGCCGCAGTTCGACACGCCGACGGTAGGCACGGTCACGAGCAGAAGCTTCGTCTCGGCGTCCCAGGGCGACCCGACCACGGCGAGCGCCTTCGACGGAATGTCGACGGTCTGCTTCGGACCGATGTTGAGGATGCCGCCGCCCAGGTTGGTGTCGAACCAGCCGAAGCCGAAACTCTTGTCGCCGGTGTTCTTCAGCTTCCAGGCCGGCTCACTGCCGTTGCAGATGAAGGTCAGGACGAGGGGGTTGGCGTCGATGTCCTCGACGCCGTTGATCTCCTTGTCCAGGGGGACCTTGAAGGGCAGCAGGTCGAGGAACCCGTCGAGGGTCGGGTCGCCGGTGCCCCCGGCCGAGGCCGCCGCCGCGGCCGGGGTGGCCGAGGCCGAGACGCTCGGGTCGACGCTCGCCGTGACGCCGGCCACCGGGCTCGGCGTGGCGCTCGGGTCGAGGCTCGCCGCCGCGCCCGGGTCGGCGGTCGCGCTGGTCGTGGCCAGTGGGAGGGCGGTCGGCGTCGGGGGCTGGGCGCAGCCGCTCGGTGCGGGCGATTACGGCCCCTACGCGACGCTGGCCACCGATCTCGGCCTCGGTTGGCTGGCGACCCTGCTCTACCTCGACGCGGTGGTCTCACCGGGGGGT
>NZ_JAMPTM010000290.1 GCF_025403375.1 Frankia gtarii | reverse complement strand
GTGTTGTGGTGGGTGCCGCGGGTGGGCTTCGAGGAGTTGATCGCGATGATGGTCGACGCCGACGTCGCTGTTGAGGCGGAATCAACAGGCAAGGCGTTGACGATCAGGTGAACGCCCTTCCCCGGACGCAGCGCGCCGCCGGCCGCCCCACCGCGGGTGAACCGGCCGCGCACGGGCATCTCCCTGCCCCGGCTGGGGAGGACGCCTGCGTGTGTCGTCGGGGAGGACGCTGATGAACCGCAACGCCGTCCCGCCGGGGGACATCTCGCCCACCGTCCGGCGAGCGGCGGCGCACCGGACGAGACCCGGTCCAACCGCGCCGGATCCCGTCTCGACCGGCCCGATGGCGGCGGTACCGGCGATAAGCCGCTCCACGGCCACCAGCCCGCTGCCCACCAGCCCGCTGCCCACCAGCCCGCTGCCCACCGGGACGCGGGCGACGGGACCGCTGGCCGCGGGCGCGACGGTGGCCGCTCCGGTTCCCGCCGACGCCAGGCCGGCCGAGCCGACCGAGGACGGCTGGACCCTGCGCAAGCGGTTGCGGCAGACCCGCGGCGTCCGGCTGCGCGGCGCACTGCGCGGCGCCGTCCCCCTGGCCCTGGCCGGCCTGCTCGCCAACGCCGCGAACATGGGCGTGACGCTGATCATCGCCCGCGCGATGAGCACCCGGTCCTACGGCGCGGTTGCCCAGCTGATCGCAATCTTCTTCGTCGTGTCCATGCCGGGCAGCGCGCTGCTCGTCGGGGTGGTCCGGCGGATCACCACCTGGCAGCACAACGGGCGACTGCACCTGCTGGCGGAATGGGTGGACCGGGTCCGTCGGGTGGGCGTCGCGACCGTGCTGGTGGTCGCGGTGCTCGCGATCATCGGGCGGGGGTACGTCGCCCGCGAGCTGTCGCTACCCGGCCCCGGCGGCGTCGCCGAGATCATCACGGCGGGGGCGGCGTGGTGCCTGCTGTGCGTCGACCGGGGGTTGCTTCAGTGCGCCCGCCAGTACCGGGCGCTAGCCACGAACCTGCTCGTCGACGCCGTGGTGAAGACCGTTTTCACGATCGGCCTGGTGCTCGTCGGCCTCGACGAGTCCGGCGCGGCGATCGGTGTCCTGCTCGGCGTGCTCGCGGCGCTCGCGCACGTGCGGTGGACCCTGCACCGCACCCCGGCCGCGATGGGCCGGGACCGGGCCGCCGCGGCGCCGATCGCCGGCACCGACTCCCCCGCGCCATCCCCCACCGCACTCGCCGCACCCACCGCACTCGCCGCACCCACCGCACTCGCCGCACCCACCGCACTCGCCGCATCCGCCGCGCAGTCCCCCACGGCTTCCCCGGCATCGTCCGACGCGACGCCGGCCCGGCTGGCGGTGGAGGTCGGCGCCGCCCTGGTCGCGCTCGCGCTGCTCGGGCTGCTGCAGAACGTCGACATGCTGCTGCAGGGCCGGCTCGCCCCGGACCGGTCGGGCTCCTACGCGGCCGTCTCCGTCGCCAGCAAGGTGATCGTGCTGGCCGCGGTGGTACTCGCCGGTTTCCTGCTGCCGGAAGCCGCCGATCGCCGGCATCTTGGACAGCACGCTTTGCATCAACTTGGCGCGACGATCGCAATACTCCTCGTACCGGCGGCGGGGCTGCTCTCGGCCGCTCTCATCGCACCAGACAAACTACTTTCTCTGGCCTTCGGCCCTCGTTTCACCGACGCCTCCGGCGCGCTCCTCCCCCTGGCCGCAGCGATGACCTGTCTCGGAGCTACCGTGCTGTTCACCCATTACCTGCTCGCTCTCGGAGAGCGAGGCGTCCTGCTGGCCCTGGCCCTCGCCGCCGCGGCGGCCGTCCCCCTGCTGCTGTGGGCGGACGGTTCACCGACGGCGACCGCTCGGGCCGATCTCGCCTGCCAGGCGACGCTGGCCGTCGTCACCGGCCTGTCGGTGCTCGCCGCGGCCCGTCGGACGGCACGGGCATGACCGCGCCGAGCAACGGCCGCGGCCCCGGCCCCGGTCCCGGTCCCGGTCCCGGCGCGACGATCCCGCCGACCCCCGCGGGCCTGATCCTGCCGCAGGTCGGCGTCGGCTCCGCGGTGCCGCCGGGAATCCTGGCGCCGCAGTTCGGCGCGCCCGGCATCGAGGACACCCCTCGGCCTCCCTCCCTCGCCGAGCTCGTCGAGTCCTCCGGCCTGCGCCGCGTGCACGTGCTGGCCTGGCGCGACCTGGACGACCCCGAGTCCGGCGGCTCGGAGCTGCACGCCGACAAGGTCGCCGAGCGCTGGGCGCAGGCGGGCATCGACGTGAGCCTGCGCACCGCGTTCGCCCCCGGCCATCCCGAGTCGGTCCGCCGCCACGGCTACACGGTGGTGCGCAAGGCGGGGCGCTACTCGGTCTTCCCGCGCACGGCACTGTCCGGGGCGCTGGGCCGCACCGGCCCGTGGGACGGGCTGGTGGAGATCTGGAACGGCATGCCGTTCTTCTCCCCCGTCTGGGCCCGCTGCCCGCGGGTGGTGTTCCTGCACCACGTGCACGCGGAGATGTGGCGGATGGTGCTCTCGCCGAAGCTGGCGAAGGTCGGCGAGTCGGTGGAGTTCAGGATCGCCCCGCCGCTGTACCGGCGCACCCGGATCCTGACGCTGTCCCAGTCGTCCCGGCACGAGATCATCGAGCTGCTCGGCCTGCCGCCGCGCAACATCTCGGTGGTGCCACCGGGGATCGACCCGGCGTTCACCCCGGCCGGCGAGCGGTCCCCGCATCCCCTCGTCGTCGCCGTCGGCCGGCTGGTGCCGGTCAAGCGCTTCGACATCCTCATCGACGGCCTACTGCGGGCCCACGACGAGCACCCGACGATGGAGGCGGTGATCGTCGGCGACGGCTACGAACGGGCGGAGCTGGAAAAGAAGATCCGCGCCGCCGGGGCGGGGACGTGGCTGCGCCTCGTCGGGCGCGTCGACGACGACGAGCTGCTCTCGCTCTACCGGCGCGCCTGGGTGCTCACCTCGGCGTCCGCGCGGGAGGGCTGGGGAATGACGATCACGGAGGCGGCGGCGTGCGGCACTCCGTCGGTGGCGACCCGCATCGCCGGACACACCGACGCGGTCGTCGACGGCGAGACCGGCGTGTTGGTGCAGGACCCGGCCGATCTGGGCAAGACACTGGCCGGCGTGCTCTCCGACGACGACCTGCGCGCCCGGCTGTCCGCCGGTGCGCTGGCCCACGCTGCGACGTTCACCTGGGCAGAAACCGCCCGCGCCACGTTCGCCGCGCTCGTGCGGGAGGCGGCCCGCCAGCGCGGCGCCTCCTTCCCCGCGGCCCGCGCCGCGAGCGTGATCGGCCAGCGCCGGTGACCCTGGCGACCACCCTGGTGATCCGGTGACCCTGACCACGTCACCGTCCGGTGCCGACGGGGGTCGCCCGCCGTCATCGGACGGCTCCGCCCAGGCGCCGTCCCCCCGCACCGCGAACCCGGCGGACCCGGCGGGTTCCGCAGGCCCCGCGAATCCCGCGGACCCGGCTCAGCGGCCGAACCCGCGGTCCGGCGAGCGGCCGGGCCCGTCCGGCCGGGCCGGCGCGGCGGCGTCGCGGGGCCGCCGGCTGCTGCCGTCCTGGCCGACCCTGGTGCTGGCCGCCGTGGCCTACCTGCCGCTGCTGGCCACGGCGCCCGGCAGGATCGGCGCGGACACGAAGGCGTATCTCTACCTCGACCCGGGCCGGATGCTGCGCCGGGCGGTCTCCATGTGGGACCCCGCGATCGGCATGGGCACGGTCACCCACCAGAACATCGGCTACCTCTACCCGCAGGGGTTGTTCTACTGGCTGCTGGACACGGCCGGCCTGCCCGACTGGGTGGCGCAGCGGCTGTGGACGGGCTCGATCCTGCTCGGCGCGGGCACCGGTGTGCTGTTCCTGCTGCGCTCGTTCCACTGGCCCGACCGGTTCGCATTCGTCGCCGCCGCCGGCTACATGCTCTCGCCCTACGTCCTGGAGTACGAGGCGCGGATCTCGGCGATCCTGCTGCCCTACGCCGGGCTGGGCTGGCTGATCGGCATCACCGTACGTGGCCTGCGGGAGGCCGAGCCGGGTCGCGCCGGCTGGCGGCCGACGGGCTGGCGCTTCCCCGCCGCGTTCGCCCTGGTCGTCACGACGATCGGCAGCATCAACGCCTCCAGTCTGATCTTCATCCTGTTCGCGCCGCTGCTGTGGGTGCCGTTCGCGGTATGGGGCACCCGGGAGGTCCGCCTCGGCGCCGCCGTGGGCATGTGCACCAGGGCGGTGCTGGCCGTCGTCGTCACCTCGGCGTGGTGGATCGCCGGGCTGTACACGCAGGCCGGTTACGGGCTGAACGTGCTCGCCTTCACCGAGACGATCGAGACGGTCGCCAGCAGTTCGCAGGCATCGGAGGTGCTCCGGGGGCTCGGCAACTGGTTCTTCTACGGCCAGGACGCGCTCGGCCCGTGGATCGGGCCGGCCACCCACTACACGCACGACCTGTGGCTGATCGTCATCAGCTTCGCGCTGCCGATCCTCGCGCTCGCGGCGGCCTCGACGATCCGCTGGGGGCATCGCGGCTACTTCGTCGCGCTGATCCTGCTGGGCACCACGATCGCCGTCGGCGTCTACCCCTACGACGACCCCTCCCCCTGGGGTCGGCTGTTCAAGGACTTCGCGGAGGGATCGACGGCCGGGCTCGCGCTGCGCTCGCTGCCTCGCGCGGTCCCGATGGTCGTCCTCGGCCTGTCGGTGCTGCTCGCCGGCGGCCTGGCCGCCCTGCAGGAGCGCTACGCGGCGCGTGCGGCCGCCGGGGCAGACGTGGGCGGCGGTGGGCGGCGCGCCGCCGGTCGCGCCGGTGGCCGTCGCGCCGGTGGCGGTGGCGCCCGGGGCTGGCGCCCGGGGGTCCCGCAGCTCGCGCTGGGGCTGGTGCTGGTGATCATCGCCGCGGACATGTCGCCGCTGTTCCGCGGCGAGTTCGTCGAGCCGCTGTTGCAACGTCCCGAGCAGGTCCCCGCGTACGAGACACAGGTCGCCAAGGCGCTCGACGCCGGCGACGACGGCTCGCGGGTGCTGGAGCTGCCCGGCGCCGACTTCTCGCACTACCGCTGGGGCAGCACCCTCGACCCGGTCACCGAGGGACTGATGGATCGGCCGCTGGTCCTGCGCGAACTCATCCCGTACGGCGAGGCCGGCACCGTCGACCTGGTCCGCTCACTGGACCGCCGGATGCAGGAGGGCGTGCTGGAGACCTCCGCCGTGCCGGACCTGGCGCGGCTGATGGGCGTCGGCGACGTGATGCTGCGCAGCAACCTCGCCTACGAGCGTTACCGCACCCCGCGGCCCCGCGCGACGTGGGATCTGTTCACCGCCGCCCGCCCGGCCGGCCTCGGCGCACCCCAGACCTACGGCCCGCCGATCGCCGAGGATCCGGGGATCCCCTTCACCGACGAGATCACCCTCGGGACGAAAACCTCGGTGCCCGACCCCCCGGCGCTGGCCGTCTTCCCGGTCTCGAACACCCAACCGATCGTGCGCACCGCCACCACCGCTCGGCCGTTGCTGGTCAGTGGCAACGGGGAGGCGCTGGTCGACGCGGCCGCCTCCGGGCTGCTCGCCGAGCCCGTCGCGTCCGGGCGGGCAATCCTCTACGCCCCCGAGCTGGCCAGCAAGCCGGGCGAGCTCTCCCAGGCCCTCGACGACGGCGCCGACCTGCTCGTCAGCGACACCAACCGGCTGCGGGCCGAGCGTTGGACGGGGGTCCGGGAGAACTTCGGCTACGTCGAGCAGCCCGGCGTGGCCCCGCTGACGAGGGACCCCAACGACAACCGGCTGCCGCTGTTCGCCGACGAGACGGCCGCCAACGAGACCACGCTGACCCTGCACGCCCCCGGCGCCCCGGCGAAGATCGCCGCGGTGACGGCGTCGGGCTACGGCAACTCCTTCGCCTACGGCCCGTGGGACCGGCCGGTGCGCGGTATCGACGGCGACATCAACACCGCCTGGCGGGTCGGCGCCTTCACCGACCCGTCCGGCGAGGCGTGGCAGACGACGCTGGCCGCGCCGACCACGACCGACCACGTCCGGCTCATCCAGCCGCTGGCCGGGCCCCGCAACCGGTGGATCACGCGGGCGACGCTGACCTTCGACGGCGGCTCCCCCGTCACCGTCGACCTCAGCCCGTCGTCGCGCACCGAGGCGGGCCAGGTCGTCAGCTTCCCGAGCCGCACGTTCCGCACGCTGCACATCCGGGTCGACGCGACGAACTTCGGCCGCCAGCGCACCTACGACAACGTCTCCGCGGTCGGTTTCGCCGAGGTGGAGATCCCCGGCGCGGACGGCAGGCCGCTGACCGCCGACGAGGTGCTGCGGATGCCGAGCGACAGCCTCGACGCCGCCGGCGCCTCCTCTCTCGGCCATCGCCTGGCCCTGCAGATGTCGCGGGACCGGGCCAACCCGGCCGAGCCGTTCAAGCAGGACACCGAGGAGATCATCAGCCGGTCGTTCGCGCTGCCCACGGCCCGGACGTTCGCGCTGACCGGCACGGCGCGGATCTCCGCGTACGCCGCCGACGACCACATCGACCGCCTGCTCGGGCGGCCGTCGAACCTGCCCGTCGTCACCTCGTCCGGTCGGCTGCCCGGTTCGATCGCGGCGCGGTCGTCGAGCGCCTTCGACGGCGACGTCACCACCGCGTGGAGTCACGGCATCGGCGACCCCGAGGGCAGCTGGCTCCAGGTCGTCTCGCCGACACCGATCACCACCTCCTCGGTGACGATGTCCCTGGTAGCCGACGGCCGACACTCGGTGCCGACCCGGATCGGGCTGATCGTCGACGGCCAGGTCGTCGGCTCGGTGCCCGTGCCGCCGGTCACCGACACCACCCAGCGTGGCGGCACCCGGCAGGTGACCCTGACCTTCCCGGCCGTCACCGGCAGCACCTGGCGGTTCGTCGTCGACGACGTGCGCACCGTCAAGAGCATCGACCCGATCAGCCGGTCGCCGCTGTCGATGCCGGTGGGGATCGCCGAGATCGGGCTGCCCGGCCTGGCCAGCGGCGCCACCGAGGCCCAGGCTCCGACCCAGCCCCCGGCCGTGGCTGGAGCTGGGGGCACGAGCACGGCTGGGGGCACGAACACGGGGACGGCCTCGGCCCTGCTGCCGGCGCAGCTGTCGGGGACCTGCCGGGACGACCTGCTGAGCGTCGACGGTCACCCGGTCAGCGTGCGCGTCGACGGTTCCACCGCCGACGCGGTGAACCGCCTCGGCCTGCGGGTGTCCACCTGCGGGGGGGCACTCCCCCTCGGCCCCGGCGAGCACACGATCACCACCGGGGACGGCGCCAAGCTGGGCATGGACCTCGACCGGCTCCTGCTCGCCTCGGACGCCGGCGGCGGCCCCTGGCTGGGCGCCGGCGACACCGGCACCCCCACCGCCGCCACCGCTGCTCCCACCGCCGGCACGGCCACCGGCACCCCGGCGGCGACCGGCACCGCCGCGACGCCTCGGATCACCGTCCAGTCCTCGGGCGCGACGTCGTTCACCGCGCAGGTCACCGGGGCCCAGCCGGGGACACCGTTCTGGCTGGTGCTCGGCGAGAGCCTGTCCCGGGGTTGGAAGGCGACGGTGAACGGCGCCGACGCGGGCACGCCGCGGCTCGTCGACGGCTACGCCAACGGCTGGCGGGTCACCCCGACGGCCGCGGCGTTCACCGTGACCCTGACCTGGGCGCCGCAGCAGATCGTCCGGTATTCGCTGGTGCTGTCCGCGGTGACGGTCGTGTTCTTCCTGGCCCTGCTGCTGCTCACCACCCGCCGCGCGCGGCGGCGGGTGGCGGCGGCGCACGCGGCGGGGGCGGCCATGCCCGAGCCGGACCTGCCGACGGTCGACCCCTGGTCGATCCGCCCGGCGCGGGTCGACCGGCGGACGACGGCGGGCGCGGTGGTGGGTGCCGGGCTGCTCGCCACGGTCCTCGTCTCGGTGAACGCCGGGATCGTCGTCGCCCTGGCCACCGCGATCGCGCTGCTGGCGCCGAGGGGCAGGTGGCTGACCCGGGTCGGGCCGGCGGCCTGCCTGGCGGTCAGCGCCTTGTACGTGCTGGAGGTCCAGGTCCGCCATTCGCTGCCGACAAACGGTGACTGGGTGGAGGCGTTCGGACGGGTCGCGACGGTGTCGTGGCTTGCGGTGCTGCTGCTGGCCACGGACCAGCTCGTCACGGTGCTCCAGGGGCGTCGAGGGGCCGCGGCCGCGCCGCCGGCGCAGCCTCCCGACGGGCCGGGC
>NZ_JAMPTM010000028.1 GCF_025403375.1 Frankia gtarii | reverse complement strand
GTTCCGGTGGGCCCGGCGGTTCCGGGCGGCGGCGTCCCCCGGTCCAGGACGGGGCGGCGCAGCACCGCGACTGGCTGAGCCTGATCGACGTCAGCGGCCCGTTCCTCAGCCTGCCGGTGTTGCGGCGGGTCTGGCCGACGCTCGACCCACTGGAGAAGAAGGCCCGGCAGCGGCTGCGCCGGGAACACACCGCCTGGCTGGATGCCCCGGCGGCCGGTCAGCGCGACTGGGTCCGGTTCGTGCTCGCCGAACTGCTCGGCTGGGGCGACGCCCTGATCTGGCCCGAGGCCGCCACCGACGTCGAGACCGATGCCGACGTCGAGGCCGCTGCCGGGGCCGATGTCGCCGACTCCCTGTCCGCGCTCGCCGTGGACGTCGACCAGCACGACACCCGCATCGTCCCGTCCTTCGTCCTCGTCGACCCGAACGTCGACGGCGCCGCCGGTGCGGCTGCCGACGATGCTTCGGGCTCGGGAAGTTCGGCCGGGGTGAAGCCGGACGCGGTGCGGCTGCTCGGCCTGGTCGTGGCGCCCGGGCAGTCGCCGACGGGGCGGATCGCCGGGCAGGCGTGGGCGGCGACCCCGGTGGACCGGGCGGCGCTGGCCTGCCGGCATCACGGCGTCGAGCTGGCGCTGGTCACGAACGGCCGGCAGTGGGCGCTGGTGTGGGCGCCGCGCGGCGGGGTGACGACGACGGCGGTGTTCGACGCGGTGTCCTGGCCGGAGGCGGCCGAGCGGGACGTGGTGCGCGCGTTCGTCTCGCTGCTGTGCCGGCGCCGGTTCTTCGGCGTGCCGGACGCGGAGACGCTCGTCCCGCTGCTGAACGCGAGCCTCGGCAGCCAGGAGGAGATCACCGAGGCGCTGGGCATCCAGGTCCGCCAGGCCGTCGAGCTGCTCGTCGCCGCCTTCGGCCGCTGGCACGTCGCCGAGCATGCCCGCGGCGGCATCGGGCTGCGCGACATCCGCGAGCACAACGTCTACCGCGGCGCGGTCGCGGTGATGATGCGGATCGTGTTCCTGCTCTACGCCGAGGAACGCGGCCTGCTGCCCGCTGACAACGAGCTGTATGCGGGCACCTACTCGGTCGGCCGGCTGTGCGCGGAGCTGGAGCAGCAGCTTTCCGACGGCGCCACCGAAGACGATCTGGAGCAGTCGACGGCGGCCTGGCACCGGCTGCGCGCGCTGTTCACCGCCGTCTACACCGGCGTCGACCATCCCCGGCTGCGGATGCACGCCCACGGCGGTTCCCTGTTCGACCCGGACACGCATCCCTGGCTGCCGCTCGGCGTCGACGACCGGACCGTCCTGCACATGCTGCGCGCCGTGCAGTACATCCAGGTCGGCTCCGGGAAGTCGCGGGAACGGCGGACGTTGAGCTTCCGGTCCCTGGACGTCGAGCAGATCGGTTACGTCTACGAGGGCCTGCTGTCCTACGACGCGAAGCGGGCCGAAGCCGGCCAGGTCGTCGTCGGCCTGGTCGGCAAGGAGGGCCTGGAGGCCGAGGCGACACTGTCCGAGCTGGAGGAGCTGGCGTCGCGGCACCGGGGCCGGCCGCTGCTCGCCGCCGCCCTCGTCGAGACGTACGCCGCGAGTGGCCTCGGCTCGGCGAAGGCGGTCGAGAAGCGGCTCGTCCCGCTGGAGGCCGGCGAGCGGGAGGAGGCCCGCAAGGCCCTGCTCGCCGTGACCCGAGGGGACTACCCGACCGCCGAGCGGCTGCTGCCGTTCTTCGGCCTGCTGCGCCGAGACCTGCGCGACCAGCCGGTGGTGATCCTCGAAAGCGGCCTGTATGTCACCGAGTCGCCGCTGCGCAAGAACACCGGGACGCACTACACGCCGCGGTTCCTCGCCGAGGAGGTCGCGAACAACGCCCTGGAGCCGCTGGTCTACGCGCCCGGCCCGTTGCAGACCGCCGACACCAACGCCTGGAAGCTGCGTTCCAGCACGGACATCCTCGCCCTGAAGGTCGCCGACATCGCGATGGGCTCGGCGGCGTTCCTCGTCGCCGCCGCCCGCTACCTCGGCGCCCGCCTCGTCGAGGCCTGGACGCTGGAGGGTGATCCCCGGGCTGGTGGCCGGGCGGCGGCGGCGGCCAACGGGGCCGTCTCCGGTTCTGACGGCCTGGCCGGGCACGACGAGACCGGCGAGTGGCTGGGCCGGGACGCCGAGGAGGACGAGGTCGTCGTCGAGGCCCGCCGGGCGATCATCGAGCACTGCCTGTACGGGGCGGACATCAACGAGATGGCCGTCGAGATGGCGAAGCTGTCGCTGTGGCTGGTCTCCATGGACACCCGCCGCCCCTTCACCTTCCTCGACGACAAACTGGTCGCCGGCGACTCCCTGCTCGGCATCACCTCCCTGGACCAGCTCGAGTACCTGCACCTCGACCCGGCCAAGGGCCGCGAGATCCACTCCGACATCTTCGGCTGGACCGCCGGCATCCGCGAACTGACCCGAGACGTCGCCGCCGAACGCCGCGAACTCGTCGAGAAGGACGGCTCGTCCCTGACCGGCCTGGACGAGAAGAAGGCCCTCCTCAACGACGCGAAGGCGCGAACGGCCCAGGCCACCCTGTTCGCCGACGCCCTGATCGGCGCCACCCTGGCCCACGCCGGCCGCGGCGACCGCGGCCAGAAAATCGCCTCGCAGGAGGCGGCCAAACTCGCCGCCGACGTCGCCGAAGGCCGCCGGGATGTGGACGATGCCAAGCGCGAGATCACCCGCTGGCTGGCCACCGATCACGTCAAGGACGGCTTCGACCGCCACCCCATCCACTGGCCCCTGGTCTTCCCCGAGGTGTTCGAGCGGGAAGGTTTTGACGCCGTCATCGGCAACCCCCCGTTCTTCGGTGGAACCAAACTGTTGCCGGTCGTGGGGCAACGCTACCGTGACCACCTCGTCGATCACCTCGCCCGTAGCGTGCGGGGGACCCGGGGAACAGCCGATCTGGTCGCCTACTTCGTTCTGCGTATCCACCAAGTACTGGGCGCCGCGGGCCAGGCAGGAATCGTCGCGACGAACACCCTCGCCCAAGGGGACAGCCGGAGAGTTGGACTGGATCAGATCGTGGGCGACGGTGTGACCATACGCCGGTCACTGAAGAGTGCGCCTTGGCCGTCCCGAAGCGCGGCCCTGGAGTACTGTGCGGTCTGGACCAGCCGATGCGACCTGTCTGTCGTGGCACCGCGAATCGCCGACGGGGTGGCGGTGGACGGCATCACCTCCTCGCTCGACCCGAGATCTCGCACGACCGGTGTGCCGAAACGACTTCACGTCGAACGGGTTCTCGGCATTCTGGGGGTAAAGGTCTGGGGGGCTGGATTTACGATTGATCAAAATGACGCCTGCGCGTTGATCGAAAAGGATCAACATTATGCCGATGTACTTTTCCCCTACCTGACCGGTCAGGATATCAACTCTAGTCCTGATCTTTCTGGAAGGCGCTGGGTAATCAACTTCCATGACTGGTCGGAAGAGCGGGCGAAGGCGTATGCGGAGTGTTACAAGAAGGTAGTGGAAGAGGTTAGACCGGAGCGCGAGGAAGTGCTTCTTCGAAAGTCCGTCCGAGACATATGGTGGCAGTTCGCGGAGCGTCGCCCCGAGCTTCTCGATGCGTTGTCGGGCCGGCGTAGTGTGGTCGTGATCGCTCGCGTCAGCAGAACGGCGACTCCTGTCATGGTGCCGACCGGGTCGGTTTTCAATGAGAAGCTGATCATATTCGCGACGAGTAGCTACTCGTTTCTCTCGATGATGTCAAGTGGCGCGCACTATTGGTGGGCCGTGGCGCGATCGGCAACACTGAAGTCCGATCTACAGTATTCGGTGACGGACGCGTTCGAGACATTTCCATTCTGTAAACAAAGTCAGGAGATGTGGCGACTCGGGGAGAGGCTGGACGGGTTCCGGCAAGATCTGATGCTGGCGCGGCAGTCGGGGTTGACGAAGACGTACAATTTGGTGTTCGATTCTGGTTGTAAGGATGCCGATATCGTCGAGTTGCGGGAGATTCATCGGCTTATTGATGAGGCTACCTTCCGGGCGTACGGCTGGGACGACATGATCGAGCGGGGGCTCGACCACGGCTTTCACCCAGCCGGGAAGTACACCCGGTACACGATCGGGCCGTGGGCGCAGCGGGAGGTGCTCGACCGGCTCCTCGAGCTGAACCACGCCCGGTACGCCGAGGAGGTCGCCGCCGGGCTGCACGAGAAGGGTGCCAGGAAGAAGGGCGCCCGCACCAAGCCGGCCGCCGCCGCGCCGCCAGGCGAGGCCCTGTTCGACCTGTAAGTCTGTGCTCGCCCGATCCGGCCCATCGTGATCTGCAGCGGGTCGGTTAGGACAGGCGGCCGGTCGGCGAACGGATACATCGTCCGTCTCCGCCCGCCGCACCACCGCCGAAGGCCGGGACAGCCTTCGGCGCACACGCTGGTTCAGGGGGAATCCATGCGTCTCGCATCACCGTTCCACCGCGCCGCCTCCGCGGCCTTCGGCTTCCCAAGCGGACGGACAACCGGTCCCGTCGCCGCCGCGGAAACCACCGCCGGGCACACCTTGCCGTAGCGCGTTCGGCATACCCGCCGGTCGTCATCACCGGCATCCTCGCGGGGATGGTCGGGCTGACCGGCTGCCTGGAGGACACGTCCGTCTCCACCACGGGGACGACCGCCGGACCGACGCAGGGCGCCGACGCGAGCGGAGCAGCCGGCGCGCCGGCGGGGCAGTCGGGCTCGACGGCGGGCGGTGCGAAGCAGGCCCAGTACGGCGAGATTCTGGAGATCCGCAAGAGTGGCGACGTCGCGGCGACCGTCAGCGTGGCCGCGCCGAAGACGGTTGTAGGGATCGGATGAAGATGGCCACTCAGTGCTGGTGAAACGCTGTTGTTGGCCAGCACCAGCGTGCCGGCCGCCGTCATAGTTGGCCAGATTGACCGCGCCCAGCAGCTTCAGCGTGAGGCCCGCAACGCTGTGACCAGCGGCGCCCACTCTCAAAGATCATGTCCGCCGGACAGGCTGTGGGCTGAGGCGGAACAGCGCCCTTGAGACCGAGTCTCTTTACCTGGCCACCGCTCAGGAACGGACTACGGCCGACTCCAAGCCGTTGAACTGCAACCGCATACTGCCTTCGAGGTGGGCGACATCGACCTGGCCGTCGCCCGTGAGGACAAGGAACACGTACTGTTCGGTACGGGTCACGCGTGTGCCGCTTCCCTCGGCGGCCAGCTCCACGGTGACGAGTGACACGGAGCGGCGGTGACCGTCGAGCATGATCGTGTAGGTGAACACGATACGTTCGTCAGGGACGATGTCCAGGAACTCCGAGCGATACTCGATCTGCTCCGGAACGCCCGAGGGGGCGAACGTGCCGCGGGCGATCTCGCATCCGCTGACGCGGAAGTCCAGCTCGTGATGGGCCGTCCCGGGCTCGCTGGGTATGCGGAACCAGCGTTGGCGCAGGGCGAGGTCGGAGAAGGCCGCGAAGACACGACCTGGCGGTACCGCCAGGTCACGGGACAGTGTGCAGGACCCGTGGACGAGGGGTGAACCTGCTTCGGCCGCCACAATGGCGCTGTCCGCGGTGGCCCTGGACGGGCGATCAATCGTCACCGACCCATCATCCCAAGGACTCCCCGGAGCTATGCCAAGCAGCAGCCGCGGCCTCGGCCGGCTGCGGGCCGCTGGCCAAGTACCCGTGCTGCTGGCCATCTACTGGCCAACTACTACGGCGAGTGGCCAAGTAGATCCGATCCCTACAACGGTCGCGTCCTTCGACAGCGGCTTCACCAAGCCGACCAACGCCCCGGCGTTCGCCACCTTCATGGTGTCGTTCGCCTCGCAGAAGCAGGGCTTCGATGTGAACCCGTTCGACTTCTTCGTCCGCACGCCGGAAGGCGCCCGGGTCCAGCCGACGTTCGGCTGCGAACCGGCGTTCAACGCGGCGACTCTCGGGGCGGGGGAGAAGTTCCAGGGCTGCCTGACCGTCGACGTGGCCCACGGCAACCTCGTCAACCCGGTGAACATGAGCACGGAGGAGTACTGCGCCCTGACGAACCTCACCGTCACCGTACGTCCGGGCGACGACGACTACGAGGAGCTGGACGCCTGGCTGAGGCTCCGCGGCAAATAACAGCTTTGCGACCGTCACCATGGACACCGGTGGCAGAATCGAGATCGATACATGCTGGTCCCCGCGAATGATCGAGAATGTACAGAATGGTTTGGCTACCGGCGGGACGCTGCCTCCGCCGATGTTGCCGCGGTCAGGGATCGGATCGCCGATGCCGCCCGGGACGGCGACTGGGAAACGCTTTTCCGCGAGCTCGACAGATCCAGCTATCAGAACTGGGTGAACTCCATGCGGCTCGACGGGCACCGCGGATTTGCGCCGTTGCATCAGGCTGCCTGGCACGGTGCGCCGGCCGGCATCGTGAACGGGCTGTTGTCCCGCGGTGCCTGGCGCATGTTGCGGACCACGCGGGGGGAGCGGCCCGTCGACATCGCCACCGCCCGCGGCCACAGCCACCTGGTTGACCTTCTGGGCCCTGTTGCCCGGCACCCGCTTACGGCGGAGGTCGTGGTCGCGCTCGAACGTCGGCTGCACCCGCTGCTGGCGGAGGTGAGTATGGGCCTGACAGAACGTCGGCGGATGCGACTTCCGCAGGTCGAGGTACTGACCGAGATACCGGAGGGTCGGCTCTGGTTTCCCGTTCCAGGGATGTACGGCGGCGCGGACATCCGTCTGGAAGCGGCCGAGAACGCGCTGATCGTGGAGAGCTGGTGCCGCATCGTCGACGGTTCCGGCCGCCGGCATCGCATCACGCCTGATGACACCGTCCTGCTGGAGGAAGGCTTTGTCTGACCCCGCCGTCTGACCGGGCGCCGGCACCTGTTCCCTCGCGGGGCTGGGCAACCCGCCCGTGGCTTTGGGCGTTGCCGCAATACTGTTCCCGTGAGCGTCGATGCCGCGTGACCTCCCGGCACCCGGCGCTGATCTTCCCGAACCTTCGTCCGGTGCGGCGGATCGGACGGATCGGATCAGTGTGCCCGAGACCAAGGCGCGGCTGCTGGACCTGGCGGCCACGCGGGCCCGCGATGCCTCCGAGCCCGTCCACCCCGCCGATCCGGTTGATTCCGCCGGTTCCGTTGATCCCGGCCGGTCGGGATCGCGGGACGTGCCGCATTCCCGTGTCGAGTCGAAGGCGCAGGCGCTGGACCGGCGGGTGCTGGGAGACCAGGTATCGCCCGCCGACGTCGATCGGAGCCCTCCGGCCGCCCTGCCACGCGAGCCGATATCCGCCGAGCGAAAGGCGGCTCTCCTCGACCGGGCGCACGAGCGGGCGAAACGAAGCGACCAGGTCGCCGCGTCCGACACCGACACCGCCCGTCCCGCCGACCGCCGTCCTCCCATCCCGGAGAAGACGTTCAACCATCTTCTCGATGGCGAGTGGAGGAGAAAGGGCCGACCGGTGGGCTTTCACAGCGCGCCTGGCGGAGTCCCACCCGCGGACCGGCGCCTCACCTGGACCGGCGAGCCGTCCCGATCAGGCGAATACGAGGCCAAGGTTGAATTCTGGGACGAGTCCGCCGCCGAGTGGCGACCGAAGAAGGTTCCCACGGTGTTGGAGGCTGACTGGCTCGAACATCGCGCCCTGCAGACAGCGGAAGAACTGGCAGCCTTCGGCCGCTTCGCTGGGCTGCTGGTGCGGGGAACACGTAATATCGGTGATTCTATGCGCGCGACGGTTCGGGTCTACTGGCGGCTGCTGGTGGCGGGGTTCCGTCGGCAGTCGACCTACCGACTGGCCGCGCTGGGTGGGCTGGTCTCGAACACGACGTTCGGGCTGCTGAAGGTCGCGGTGCTGTTCGCCGCGGTCCGGGCGGCGGGTGGTGAGGCCGGCGGGTACGACATTGCCCAGATGGGCACGTACATCTGGTTTTCTCAGGCGATGCTCGGCTCGGTCAACTTCTGGGGCGGCAGCGAGATCGCGGAGCGGATCAAGGACGGCCAGATCGCGGTCGACTTCCTGCGCCCGCTGGACGTGCAGGCCGCCACGGTCACGACCGAGGTCGGTCAGGCGCTGTTCGCGTTCATTCCCCGGGGGATCCCACAGCTGTTGATCGGCGGGCTCGCCGTCGGCATGGAACTGCCCGGGTCGGCCGCGGCCGGCCTTCTCGGCGTGGCGAGTCTGCTTCTCGCGGTCGTGATCTCGGCGGCGACCGTCTACCTGGTCGCGGTGACGGGCTTCTGGCTAGTGGAGACGCGCGGGGTGCAGCTCGTGTACATGGTGGTCTCTGGTTTCCTTGCCGGGTTGTTCGTGCCGATCAACATGTTTCCGCGGTGGCTCGAGCTCCTGGCCCACACGACGCCGTTCCCGTCGATGTTGATGTATCCGGTGGAGATTCTCGCCGGCCGGGTGGATGCCACCGGCGCGCTGACCCTGGTAGCGGCGCAGCTCGGCTGGCTGACGGTCGTCGGCGGGCTCGGCCAGGCGCTGACCCGCGCCGGCCGGCACCGCCTGGAGATCCAGGGTGGCTGAGGCCCTCGCCCTGCGGGCCAGGCTGCGGCCGTACCGGGCCGTGCTCGCGTCCCGGGCCCGTTCCCAGACCTCCTACCGGGCGAACTTCGCCCTCGACCTGGTCAGCTCGCTGCTGTCGGCTCTGGTCGAACTGGCCGAGGTCTGGGTGATCTTCCACGCGACGACCCGGCTCGGCGGCCTGGAGTTCCGTCAGATGCTGCTGGTGTTCGGTCTGGCCGACGTCTCCTTCTCGCTGGCGGACCTCGCGGTCGGGCACTGCGACAGGCTGCCGACGTATCTGCGCGCCGGCACCTTCGACGTCTTCTACCTACGGCCGCAGCCGCTGCTGCTGCAGTTGATCACCAGTGACCTCAGCCTGCGGCGGCTGGCGCGTGTGTCGGTCGGCCTGACCGCGCTGGTCGCCGGTCTGGCCCTGGGCGGCGTTTCCTGGGGCCTGACCGCGGCCGCGCTGCTGGCGACCGCCCTGACCAGCGGGATCGCGACGTTCGCCGCACTGTTCGTCTGGGCGGGCGGCCTGCAGTTCTTCTTGCTGGACGGCCGGGAGGTGACCAATGCGTTCGTGTACGGCGGCCGCTACGCCGCCACCCAGCCGGCGTCGGTCTGGTCTCGGCCGCTGAAGGTCCTGTTCGGCTTCTTCTTCCCGATGGCCTTCACCGGGTACCTGCCGACGCTGATGCTGCTCGGCCTGCCCGGACCGCAGTGGCTGCCGCGGTGGCTGGGCTGGTGCGGGCCGCTGGCCGCCGTCTGGGCGTGGGCCATGGCGCTGCTGTGCTGGCGCCGGGGCGTCCGGCACTACCAGGGAGGTGGCGGTTGAGGCGGCGGTTGAGCAGGAGCGTCAGCACCGCGGGCACCGCAACCCCGGGCACCGGGACGCCGATCGTCGAGACCATCGGGCTGACCCGGCAGTTCACTGTGCGTAACGGGGCGCGCCGGCAGCGGCTGACCGCCGTCGACGACCTGACCGTGCGGATCTCACCCGGTGAGGCGGTCGGCTACATCGGTGCGAACGGCGCCGGCAAGTCCACCACGATCAAGATGCTGACCGGCATTCTCGTGCCGACCCGCGGAACGGTGCGCACCTGCGGGCTGCATCCGGTGACCGACCGGCGCCGGCTGGCTCGCCAGGTCGGGGTGGTGTTCGGCCAGCGCTCCCAGCTGTGGTGGGACCTGCCCGTGCGGGAGTCGTTCCGGATCCTGGCCGCCATCCACGCGCTGCCCGCCGCCACCGAGCGCGCGCGCACCGGCGAACTGGTCGACCGGCTGGAGATGGCGGACTTCCTCGCCACCCCGGTCCGCCAGCTCTCCCTGGGTCAGCGGATGCGCGCCGAGCTCGCGGCCGCGCTGCTGCACTCACCCCGGCTGGTGATCCTCGACGAGCCCACCATCGGCCTCGACGTCCTGTCCAAGCAGCGGCTGCGGGAGTTTCTCATCGCCGAGCGAGAAGCCCACGGCACCACCCTGCTGCTGACCACCCACGACATGGGCGACATCGAGCGGCTCTGCGACCGGGTCCTCGTCATCGACCACGGCCGCCTCGCCTACGACGGCGACCTGGCCGGCCTCGCGGGGGCCGCCGGCGCCGACCGGGTGCTGGTCGTCGACCTCGCCGAGCCCACCGGCGATCTGACGAGCGTGCCCGCGGCCCGCCACCTGGCCAGCGAGGCCCGTGGCCTGCGCCAGCGCCTCGCCTTCGACGCCGAGACGACCACCGCCGCCCGAGTTCTCGCCGCGGTCACCGAGACAGCCGAGGTCCTCGACTTCACCGTGGAGGAACCCGACATCGAGGACGTCGTCCGCCGCCTCTACACCACCACCCGCAGATCACCCGAGCCCGACCCCGAGCCCAGGGAACCGGCGAAGCCGTAGCGAGCCCAGGCTGTCGAGCAACCAGCGCACGGCCGACCCCGTCCTGAAGCCGGTCCCGATCCGGGAACCAGACGGCGATCTCGGCCCGGTCTCCAGGCCCCCCGCCGTCGAGCCGAGTGAGCCCGCAGCCGAGTGAGCCCGGAGTCCTCGCCGTCTGGCCCCGATGGCGGATGGGACGACTTCCCGGAAGAAACGATCTACAACTTAGTTGGGGCGAGCGACAACTGAGCGACAACTTATAGGCTAAGTTGTCGCTCAAGTTGTAGATCAACTGTAAGTTGTGGGTGGAGGGACGTAGCGATGAGTCTCCAGAACGAGGTGGACGAGGCGGTCATCCGCGTCCGTCGGGCTCGTACCGACCTGCAGGCCATCGAGGTGAAGGCCGCCGAGGGCGGGCTGCCGAAATCGATCGTGGAGACGGTGTCCGCCTTCGCGAACGCCCGGGGCGGTCTGCTGATTCTCGGCCTCGACGAGGCACGTGGGTTCCAGCCGGTGGAGATCGACGCGTCGAAACTCGCCAACGATCTTGCGTCCACCTGTGCCGACCAGCTGGAACCAGCGATCCGGGCGGAGATCGACATCGGGGTGGTCGACGGACAGCCGGTCGTCGCGGCCCGCATAGACGAGCTGCCGGCTGACCGGAAGCCGTGCCACGTGAAGGCCCGCGGGCGGGATCGGGGTACCTACCTGCGGACCCACGACGGTGACCGGCTGCTGTCGTTCTATGAAGTGCACGTTCTGGTCGCCTCGCGCGGGCAGCCGCGCGACGACCTGCTTCCTGTCCTGGAGGCGACCCCGGCGGATCTCGACGCCGATCTCGTCGCGTCGCTGCTGCGCAGGATGCGCGCCACGCGGGGCCCGCTGTTCACGAGCGTGTCGGACGACGAGATGCTGCGGCTGCTGCGGGTGCTCATCGACACCGACGACGGGGCAAGACCGAGCCTGGCGGGACTACTGGCCCTCGGTCGTTATCCCCAGAGCTTCTATCCGCAGCTCGACGTCACCTTCGTCGCCTACCCCACCGTGACGGGCGAGCCGCTGCGGGACGGCACGCGGTTCCTCGACAACCAGTCGATAGACGGCTCCGTTCCGATCATGGTGGCCACCGCCCTGGCCGCGGTGCGGCGGAACATGAAACGACGTTCGGTGATCGTCGGGATGGGCCGGCTGGATCAGTGGGAGTATCCCGAAGAGGCGGTCCGAGAGGTCATCGCCAACGCCCTCATGCATCGCGACTATCACCCCTTGGCGCGGGGGACACAGGTTCGGGTCGAGCTCTATCCGGACCGGCTGGTGGTGGCCAACCCGGGAGGGCTCCACGGTCCGGTCAACCGAGAGGACCTGCTGGCCGAAGCGGTCTCGTCCTCCCGGAACTCGCTGCTGGCCAAGCTCCTCGAGGATGTGGAGGTGCCGGGAACAGGCCGGACGGTCTGTGAGAACCGCGGGTCGGGCCTGCTGGCCATGGCCGCGGCGCTGCGCGGGGCGGGAATCGAGCCACCCGAGCTGATCGACAACGTCCGCGAGTTCCGCGTCGTGTTCCGCAATCACAGCCTGCTGGACGACGAGGCCGTGGCCTGGCTGTCCACCATCGACACCGCGGCGCTCAGCGACCACCAGCGGCTCGGTCTCGCCTTCCTGCACCGCAACACGACGATCACCAACCAGCAGTACCGGAGTCTCACCGGATGCGATTCAGTGACCGCGTCCAAAGAGCTCACCGGCATGGCCGCGGCAGGTCTGCTGGAAAAGACCCGGGATCGCCGCTGGACCCTCTGGCGTCTTGCCGACGGCCTCGGCACCGGCGGCACCGGCGGCGCAGGTGAAGGCAGAGAACACCAACCGGTGCTGCAGCCGGCGCTCTGGCCGGGCTCGGTCGGCTCGGTGAACTCCGCCGGCATCCGGCCGGCAGCGCGACAGGACCGCGTCACGGAAATCCGCGGTCTGCTCGCCGATGGTCCACGTGATACCCGCGAGATCGCGGACGCGCTGGGACTGACGACCCAGGGGGTGCTGCGCTGGCTGCACCAGATGGGCGACGTCGTGCGGACCGAACCGCGGCCCGGACAGCGAAGCTACCGCTGGAAGCTGCACGGCTGACGGCCCCGCGAAACCCCGATGAGGCGTTGGGTAACCAGATGATACTGATTGTTGCTGGGGAGAGTGCGCCGCCCACTGCCCCAGGACAGCAGGCGATCGATGGCTGGGGTGAGAGTGGCGCGAACGCTGCAGGAGACACTCAAGGAGTGCGCCGAGCGGCTGGGGCGGTACAGGCACGGGCTGCGTATCGGTGAGCAGAACACCAAGGCCAGCCTGATCGAACCGGTCATCGAGGCACTGGGCTGGGACATCCATGACCTCAACGAGGTCAACCGGGAGTACCGGTTCGGCCCGTCCGCGAACCCGGTGGACTACGCCTTACTCCTGCTGCGCAGACCCCGTCTCTTCATCGAGGCGAAGGGGCTGGGGGAGGACCTTTCCCAGCTCAGGTGGGCGACCCAGGTGCTCAGTTACGCCACGTCGGCCGGAGTGAGATGGGTGGCGCTCACGAACGGTGATGAATGGCGCATCTACAACGCGCACACGCCGGTCCCGGTCGACCAGAAGCTCTATCGGTCGGTCAGCATCTCCGCGGATCCGGGCGGTGCGGCGGACGTACTTGCCCTGCTCAGCAAGGATGCGATGAACGGCGACCGGATCGATGACCTGTGGCGCGCGGAGTTCGTCGACGGCCAGCTCCGGTCCGCCCTCGCGGAGCTCTTCGACGGCGGCGACCCGGCAGCCGAACTCGTCTCGCTGGTCCACCGGCGCACGCGGGACCTGAGCGAGGCCGACGTTCGAGCCGGGCTGATTCGGGCCCGCGCGACCTTTGACTTCCCTGCTGCCGGCTCCGCGCCCAGTGCGTCCTCCCGGCCGCCGGCCGCATCACCCCCGCCCTCGCCGGCTGGAGCCGGAGCCGGTCCCGCCGGTCCCTCCCCCCGACCAAACTCGATGGTGAGCGCGACCACCGGCCCGCCCGCACTGACCGCCGTCGCCTCGCCTTCGGTTCCGACTTCGGCGACCAGTCCAGCTCGGATCACCCCCGAGGAACGGAGCCTGAAGCTGACCGACCTGCTCAGGGCCGGCATCGTGCGGCCCTGAAGCACTCTGACCGGCGTCTATCGCGGCCAACGGCGCACCGTGGAGGTGCTACCGGACGGGAAGGTCGGTTTCGGTGGGGAGCCGCTGTCGTTGAGTGCGGCGGGGGCGGCGGTGAAGGTCGACATCGTCGGCCCCGGTCTGCCGGATTCCGCGCGTCAGACGGACGGCTGGGACTTCTGGAAGGCACCCGACCCGACGAGTGGGCAGCTCATCAGCCTCAGGAACCTGCGTCGAGATCTGGCCCGGTCGTTCCCTCGTCGTCCCTTCCCGTGAGGCTGACCGATCCAAGGAGGACACGGTGGATCAGAGGGCGCGGTGGATCAGTCGACCGAACTTGTTCCCGGATCCTTTGCACTGATCACTGTCAGGCTCGGCAGGCCGCCGAAGTGGCGCTCGTTACCGGTCAACAGCGGAGCTTCATAGAGGACCGCGCATGCGGCGATCCACAGGTCGTCGGTGTGCAAGGGCTGGGCGAGGGGATGGCCGCGACGGCGGGCTAGGTCGCGTAACCGTGCCCAGACTGCAGGAAGCCGCTCGTCGAATGGAATAAGGAGAAGGAGCCGGATCTTCTCCGTCAGATCGGCGGTCCTAGGCTCGCCCCAGCCAGCGTGCCGCGCTTCGTAGAGCAGTTCGGCGACGGAGACAAACGTAAACTCCACGGTCTTGTCCCGCGGGCATAGCCTCGTATCGCGTCGCGGTCGCCCGAGAGCTGGTGATTGCGGAGAAGACGTCGGTATCGATGATGACGTAGTCGCTTACTGCGGCGGCTGGCCCCCACGCGCGGACATCGCCGCGGTGAGATAGTCGGCGTACTCCTCGTCCGGATCTAGGTCTGAGCCCTCCGCCGACGCCTGTCCTGCAGGCCTGGGCAAAAAATACTGATATGAGTGGCACCAGCTCCGGCTGGGTGACCATACTGACACGGTGAGCGCCGATGGCCCGTGATCTTCACTCGGGTGGGCCCGACCTGCCCGAGCTCGGGGGCACTTCGGTCGAACGTGCACCCGCGTCTGCGGTCGAGGCGAAGCTACGGCTGCTGGATCAGCATGATGCGGATGACGCCCATCCCACTGGGAACGGCAACGCAGAGCGGGACGGCCGTGCCGCCGGAGACGATTTTGGCACGGATCGTGAGCTGCGCGGCGACACTCGAGAACGAACGCCGATGGAAGCGAAGCTGGATGCGCTCGAACGGCGGGCACTCGGGCGTGACCACACCACGTCGATCCCTGAACGGAACGCAGCCGACGTCTCCGCCGTGGCGCCGACACCCATGGATCGCAAACTCGTGCTTCTTGACCGGGCGGCGGAACGGAGGGCCCTCAGCCTGGGTGGGGATCAGACAGCGGGGCGGCGGACGTTGGACGCTGACGAGAAGCCGGTACCGCCAGGCCAATCCGCCTCGCTCTCTGACGGGGGTGCGGGGAATGCACCCCTCGAGAAGAAGCTGGCCCGACTTGAACGGAGAACGTCGGAGCACCCGACTGATGCTGCGGAAACTGGTGACGTCTCGGGACGGCGGTACGCGTCCGACCAGGATCTCCTCGCTCCGGAGGAGACTTATCCCGCCGGTTTCGAAAGTCGTCTTTCCGCATCGGACCAGGAGCCGTCCGATGCGCCGGCCTCGACACCGCGGATTGAGGAATCGGATCACGCGGAGGCGGATCGGCCCGGTCGACAACGGTATGGCGAGCCGGTGGAGAAGGAAGCCGAGAACGGATCGGTGACGACCACTGGGAAATCTCCAGAGCAGTCGAATAATCGGTCGCAAGATCCTTCGGAGGGCATGGCCGACACATCCACTGAAGCGTCTGCGGTCAAGTCGGAGAGACCTGGCGCTGACGAGCTGGATGAAGGAGTTCCGGAGACGGTCACGACCAAGCCAGCCCCATCTGGAGACCCTGCGATCTCTGATGATGGAGATCGTGATTCAGAAGTTGTGATGGCACAACGCGACTCAATAGGCGGAGTGCGGTATCCGCCGCCGGAGGCGGGTGACGGATGGACACCACCAGACGCGTTTCGGCCGTTGGAGCGGCTGGAGCCGAGACTTGCCGCGGTCTACCTGGAGAGCACGCGGACGGACGGCGGCCGAGCGTTCTACGCGGAGAAGGACCACAGGATGCGGGATGCCGCCTCCTCTGTACGCCCTCTGGCTGGCGTGTATACTGCTGATCTGCATGGAAACCCTGATTCCTTTGTTGTTGACGGAACTCCGTTGGACGGTCGGGATCTGAGCAGGCTGATCCGGGCGGACGGTGAATGGATGGGCCGCCCGATCAGGCTGGTGTCCTGCGAAACCGGGCGAGGCGAGGCGCCGGTTGCCCAGGATCTTGCAGATCATCTCGGTGTCCCTGTGGTCGCGCCGACCGAGCTCGTGGCCAGCAGAGGAGATGGCTCCCTTATTCTCATCAAGGAGAGAAGGAATGCTTTCGGGCGAATCCGCCAGTCGATTGCGCAGGACGGTCGATGGATCAGATTCCTTCCGCGGTAGAGAGTGAGGGCTAATGCCGGAGATTGTTGGCGACGTGAAGATCGCGAAGCTTTTTGATGGAATGGACGGCGAGGTTCCCTGGGCGCGGGGCCGCGCGCCGCTTCCGCCCGGCGAGGAAAGGTCGCGTTTTGTCGAGTATCTCCAGCGGGGGGTCACCATCCTGCGGGTCGCGGGTCTGGTGGAGGATCTGCTCGATCCGTCGCGTGGAAGGAAGGTGTCGCTCGTCTACGTGACCGATGGTGACTGGGTGTGGAGCCTGGAGATCGTCTACTATCTCCAGGAACACGACCTGCCGCCCGAGCCCGAGTTCATCGATTACGTGCGGTCCCGCGACTTCCGCTATGTCGAGCCGTCCGAGGAGCGGGTCGCGGCCGCGTCCCGTGCGCTCGACGAAGACTGATCGCGGATCCACCGCCTGGTGTTCCGCGCGCGGACATTGCCGCGGCGAGAAAGCCGGCGTACTCCTCCTCGGTCAGCGGCTCCGACAGCGTCAGCTCGGCCAAGTTCCGCACCGGTCGCACCCCCTGCTGCGCGGCCAGTTCGTCGAGCGTGAGATGGGTAGAGGCCATCGGCTCACCTCCGTCCTGACGCCAACCGTTCCACCGGATGCCCGCCGTTGGCGCGCAGAGTTATCGCGTGTCGGCGATCTTACTGCAGGTAGTCGAGTCGATCGTAGCGGGCGGGCGAACCGTTGGGGCCGGCGATCTGTCGGACGTGGGCGGGATGGTGCCCTTACGCGAGTCGGGATCACGGTGTAGTCTGTGAACTCGGTACACAGTGATGGCGTACGGGGTGCGCCGGACCCGACCGCTTCGAGGGGGAGATGGGCCGTGGTCACGCAGGACGGTCAGGGCGCGCTGTTCTCCCCGGAGAAGGGCGCCTCGCCCTCGCTCGCCGGATCGGGGGGTGCGAGCGGGGGCGGTGCGGGTACCTCGAACGGCCCTTCGCCGACGGAGATCCTGGACAAGCCGGTGGAGTTCGTCCCGGCGACCTCGTACGAGGTCCGGGACGCCTTCGAAGATCTCGTCCGCCGTGACCTGCTCGGCCCCTGGGACGGGGAGCGCGAGGTGTTCCACCACCGGGCGATGGGACCCCGGGAGCGGTACCTCGTGGGCATGCTCGGCCCGAAGCCCGCCCCGCGCGGAGCCCGGGAGGCGGCGGCCGCCGACACGGTGGCCGACACCGAGACGGCGGTGCAGGGCGACGCCGACACCGACCTGCCCGAGATCCTCACCCCGCAGAACCGGGGCCGGATCTGGGCTTCGTCGATGGGGCTGTCGTTCGCCGTCCCGGCCGGCCCCGACGGCGCGGCGGTCGACGTCGTCGCCGTCACCGCGGCTTGGGGCCAGTACGTCAAGCAGGAGACCGAGGACGACGAGGGGCACAAGCGCACCGCCTGGGCCCGGGAACCGGTGGTGCACGCGAACCGGGAGATCCGGCTGGACGGCTCGCTGGGCTCCGACGCGTACCGCGTACCGCTGGTCGGCGACGACGAGACGGGGATCTTCCTCGTGGTCGTCCTGCGCGAGCGGTCGGGCCGGCGGATCGTCGAGCTGATCCTCGTCAACGGCCAGCCGGAGCCGCCGTCGAGCGCCGACACGGCCTGGCTGTTCCAGCCGCGGCTCACCGTGACCGCGCTCGACGGCGAGCGCGCCGTCTTCCTGCCCGTCGACGATCCCGAGGACGGCGTCGCGGCCGACCACGACGACCACGATGACCACGATGACCACGATGACCACGAGGAGCTGCACCTGCGGCTGCTCTACCGGGCGCAGCGGCGGTACGCGAACGGCCGCAACGTCGCGGTGCATCCCGCCATCCGTGATGGTGAGCGCCGCGCCCACCGGCTGGAGACCACCTGGCTGCCCACCTATGACGTCCCGTCGACCATCGCGCCCGCAGGCCCCGATACCCCGCTGGAACACGTCGAACTGTCGATGGATGCCCTGGCCGTCGCCGACGCCGCGGAACTGCGCCGCGGGCTGACGCCGCTCGCCGCCGGTTACGACGCCTGGCTCGACGAGCGGGAAGCGCAGGTGCCGAGCCTGCCCGAGCGGCTGCGGCCCGCCGCCCGCACGGCCATCGGCGAGGCCCGGGCGGCCTCGGGTCGCATCCGCGCGGGGATCGCCCTGCTCACCGACCCGGCCCAGCCCCGCCAGGGCGAGGCGCTGGCCGCGTTCCGGTTCGCCAGCCGGGCGATGGCGGCCCAGCGCCGGCACACCGCCATCGCCCGGCTGCGTGACGAGCACGGCCTGAGCTACCCCGAGGCGACCGCCAAGGTCGAGGCCGAGGGCGCCGGGGCGGCGTCCTGGCGGCCGTTCCAGCTCGGGTTCGTCCTGCTCAACCTGCCAGCGTTGACCGAGCCGGCTCACCCGGAGCGGGCCGCCGACGCCAGCGCCGTCGTCGACCTGCTGTTCTTCCCGACCGGTGGCGGCAAGACGGAGGCCTACCTGGGACTGACCGCCTACACCTTCGCGATCCGCCGGTTGCAGGGCACGATCGGCACCGGGCTGGACGCCCGCTCCGGTGAGGCCGGCGTCGCCGTCCTCATGCGCTACACCCTGCGGCTGCTCACCGCCCAGCAGTTCCAGCGGGCGGCGGCCCTGGTCTGCGCGGCCGAGGTGCTGCGCCGCGCCGACGAGGCCACCTGGGGCACGGTGCCGTTCCGGATCGGGCTGTGGGTCGGCGGCGGGGTCTCCCCGAACCGGTTCGAGGACGCCCGCGACCAGATCAGCGAGGCCCGGGAGGCGGGGAACGGCAAGCGGGCCAATGTCCTGCAGACACTGAGCTGCCCGTGGTGCGGCACGGCGCTGGCCGCCCACACCGACGCCCACATCGACTCCGACACCCGCCGGGTCCTGCTCTATTGCCCCAATGGCGAGGGCGCCGACGCCTGCCCGTTCTCCCGCCGGCTCTCCCCCGGGGAGGGCCTGCCGGTCCTCACCGTCGACGAGGAGATCTACCGGTACGCCCCCAGCCTCGTCATCGCCACCGTCGACAAGCTCGCCCAGCTGCCCTGGCGTGGCGAGGCCGGCATCCTGTTCGGCCGGGTGCGCGAGTGCTGCCCCCGGCACGGCTACCGCCACGACGACCTCGACGCCCGCACCGGCTGCGGGTCCCGGCACCACCGCCGCGGCGACCTGCCGGCCGTGGCCAGCGAGCCGGTGCGCCGGCTGCGCCCGCCCGATCTGATCATCCAGGACGAGCTGCACCTCATCTCCGGCGCGCTCGGCACCACCGTCGGCCTGTTCGAGAGTGCCGTCGACGAGCTGTGCTCCTGGCCCGTCCCCGCCGACGCGCCGGGCGCCGCCGGCGGCACGACGCTCACCGGACCGAAGATCGTCGCATCCACCGCCACCACCAAGCGGGCCCGCGATCAGGTTCTCGGCGTGTTCGGCCGCCGCCTCGCCGTCTTCCCGCCGCAGGTCGTCGACGTCGCCGACACCTTCTTCTCCCGCCAGGTCCCCGTCACCCCTGCCACCCCGGGCCGGCGCTACCTCGGGGTGTGCGCCCACGGCACCCGGATGAAGTCCGCGGAGATCCGGCTCACCGAAATCCTGCTCCTCGCCGGGCAGACCCTCTTCGACCGGCACGGGGAGGCCGCGGAGGCGTACCAGACCCTCGTCGGCTACTTCAACGCCACCCGGGAACTCGCCGGCATGCGCCGCTACCTCGACGACGACGTCACCACCCGGGTGCGTACCCACGGCACCCGCAAGGGGCTGTCCAACCGCATCGTCCCGGCCTCCGGCATGCTGACCATCTCCGAGCTCACCTCCCGGGTGTCCTCGGCGGACATCAGCGACGTGCTGAAGCGGCTGGAGATCGCCTTCGACCCCGACCTCGACACCTCCACCCGGCGGCAGGCGATCGCCGACAACTGGCGGGACACCTACCGCGCCCGGGACAGCCGGGTCCGGGAACGGCCGCCCGCCCATCCGGTGGCCGAGCGGGCCCGGGCCCGTCAGGACCGGATCCCCGTCGACGTGGTCCTCGCGACCTCGATGCTGCAGGTCGGCGTCGACGTCTCCCGGTTCGGGCTGATGGCCGTCATCGGGCAGCCGAAGAACACCGCGGAGTACATCCAGGCGTCGTCGCGGGTTGGCCGCGACGCGGCCCGGCCCGGGCTCGTCGTCACCCTCTACAACTGGGCGCGGCCCCGCGACCTCGCCCACTACGAGGACTTCGAGCCCTACCACGCCAGCTTCTACCGGCAGGTCGAGGCCCTGTCGGTCACCCCGTTCACCCGGCGCTCGCTCGACCGCACCGCCACCGGCACGTTCGTCGCCGCGCTGCGCCACCTCGACGATGCGAACACCCGCAACACCGACGCCCACGCCGTGGACCTCGCCGGCCCGGTCGCCACCGGCCTGATCAGCCGGCTGCTGGCCCGCGCGGAGGCCGTCGCCGGCCCGCGCGGCCAGGAGTACCTCGGCGAGCGGCTACGGGAACTCGTCGACCGCTGGCAGCTGATGATGACGGGGCCGATCCGACTCGGCTACCGCGCGAGCGGTGGGCCTCAGAAGGTCACCGGCCTGCTGGAGCCGGCCGGCCACGGCCGCTGGGAGGTCCTCACCGTCGCCCAGTCGATGCGGGAGACCGAAAACGAGATCAACCTCCTCGTCCCCGGCGCGGACGAGATCTACAGCCCCGCCTACGGGGAACCGGGATGGAGCTTCGGGGCGCCGCCGGACGCCGACGCCGACATCGGCGAGGACGACCGTGACTCCGAAGTCCGGGACCCCGACGACGCTCCGGTCGGCGACGAACTCGGGGAGACCCGGCTGGCCCCGGCGCGGGCCCGCCAGGGGAGGGGTGCCTGATGGCCACCAGATTCCACCGGCGCGTCGGCGCGGTCCGGCCGAGCCATCTGATGTTCACCAGCGGGGTCGGCGCCCTCGTCGACCTGCCAAGCTTCTCCGCCCTGGTCCGCGGGCTCGACGACTGGGACTACCGCAACGTCCCCGAGTACGAGCCGATCGCCGAGCCCCGGCTGCTCGCCGCCGTGCGCCGGGTATACGACCGCACCGTCACCGAGCTGCGGCCGGCCCCCTGGGCGGAGACCGACCCCGGCGACCGCAGCGGTCAGGGCGCCCGGATCGGCGTGCCGACCGTGCCGTTCCCGAACTGGCTGCGCTGCACCGCCTGCAACGAACTCGACGTGATCGCCTCGCGGACCTTCACGTTCCAGAATCCGTGGCTGCACCGCCCGCAGGATGCCCAGTTCGTCCACGAGGTGTGCGGCCGCAAGAAGTCCGGCCGCCGACCGCTGGCCGTGGCTGCGCGCTTCGTCCTCGCCTGCACCGCCGGGCATCTCGACGACTTCCCCTACGTGATGTTCGTGCACCGGGGCGGCGAGTGCGCGAAGGCGAGCCATCCGCGGCTGCGGATGGAGGATCGCGGCGGCAACCTCGGGGCCAACGTCGAGATCCGGTGCGTGAACTGCGATGCGCGGCGCAACATCCGGGAGGCGATGGGCCGCCGTGGCGCCCAGAACCTGCCCCGCTGCCGGGGCCGTCACCCGCACCTGGGAACGTTCGCCGACGATGGCTGCCGAGCCGAATCCCGGCTGCTGGTCGTCGGCGCGTCCAACCAGTGGTTCGCCCAGACGCTGTCGGTGCTCTCCGTTCCCCGCACCGGCGCCAGCGAGCTGGCGGCCAAGGTCGAGCAGCACTGGGAGCAGCTCAACCAGATCCCCGGCGAGACGATGATGGGGTTTTCCCGGTCGGTGATGCCGGTGTTCCGCCAGCTGGAGCGGTGGACCGATGCAGAGGTCTGGGCCGCGGTCGAGCGGCATCGGACGGCGCTGAACGCGGCTCCCGGCGACGGCGCCGAGGCGGGCGACGAACGGGGCTATCCGGATCTGCGTACCCCTGAATGGGAGATCTTCTCCTCGGCGGTGCTTCCGGAGCCCAGTGACGATTTCGCCCTGCGCCGCGATCCGGACGGGGTGCCGCCCCGGCTGACCCGCTTCTACGCCGACGTCGTGCAGGCCGAACGACTGCGGGAGGTGCGGGCGCTGACCGGGTTCACCCGGCTCGACGCCCCCGATCCGGACGATCCCGACCTCGTCATCCGGGCACCGCTGACCCGTGGGCCGGCCACCTGGGTGCCGGCCAGCGAGGTCCGCGGTGAGGGCATCTTCCTGCGGGTGCCCGAGGAGATTCTCGGCCCGTGGGTGGCCCGGGTCGCCGACAGCACCCAGATGCGCGAGCACCGCGACGCCTACAGCCGCTTTCGCGTGAACCGCTACTCGGATCGGATCGCCGGCGACTTCGATCCGATGCACGGCTGGCCCGGGGAGCGGTTCATCGCGCTGCACTCCCTGTCCCACCTGCTGATCCGGACCATCGCCCTGGAATGCGGGTACAGCTCGGCCAGCCTGAGTGAGCGGATCTACGCCGGCACCGACGACGATCCCCGCGGCGGCATCCTCATCTACACCGCCGTCCCCGATGCCGAGGGCACCCTGGGCGGTCTGGTGTCCCTCGCCGAATCCGACCAGCTGCTTCGGCTCACCCGCCGGGCCCTCGCCGACGCCCGGCACTGCTCCTCGGACCCGCTGTGCGCCGAGCGCCTGCCGTATGCACCCGCCGACTTCCTGCACGGCGCCGCCTGCCACGTCTGCCTGTTCGTCTCCGAGACCACCTGCGAGCGCGGCAACCGATTTCTCGACCGCCGTTTCGTTGTTCCTCTCGGGGACGGCCCGCAGCACCGGGACCTCGCCCTGTTCGACGAGCTTCCTTGACGGCCGGAGATCCATGATGATCGGGAATCCCGGTGAGTGTGTGCAGGTGATCGGCATTGATGGCACCGTCTGAACCGGGCCGGACGGGCGACTTTGCGGCGGCGGTCGCCGTCGCCGTGAGCACTCTGGGCCCGGCCCGGCTGGGTGAGCTCGCTGATCGGATCGGCCCGCGATCGTCCCCGCCCGGGGTAGCCGTGGGGCAGCCTGGGTGGGAGGAGGCGGTGATCGCCGCCTACCTGCACGGGGTCAGCGCCGGTTATGCCGGGCGGGCCGCCGAGACACGAGTGGAGTCGGTGTGGAGCGGACCGAGCAGCCGTGAGGTGCCGGTCCGGGCGACAGCCCGGGTGCTGATGGACCTGGTCGCCGAGGCCACCATGGAGCTGATGTTCATGACCTACGCGGCGCGCCCCTACCCGCCGCTGCTGACCGCGCTGAGTGCCGCGACAGGGCGGGGGGTGGCGGTCAGCATCGTCGTCGAGACTCTTCAAGGGGCCGGCGGCGGACTGGCCGGCAGCGAGCCGGCGGCCGCGTTCGCGAGCGTGCGTGGGGTGCAGCTGTGGCACTGGCCGACCGGTCGCCGCGGACACCTCGGCGCCCGGATGCACGCCAAGATCGCTGTCGCCGACCGGCGGGCGCTGCTGGTGTCGAGCGCCAACCTGACCTCCTCGGGCGTCGAGGAGAACATCGAGGCCGGTCTGCTCGTCCGGGGCGGGGCGCCCCCGCGCCGAGCTGCCGAGCACCTTGCCGCATTGCAGACGAGCGGCGTGTTGGCCCGTCTCCTTTCCGGCGTCGAGCCGGCGGCGGGAAACTGAGCGATGCCGAACGGTAGCGACGTCTCGGCCACGGTCACCGCGTCCGACATCGCCCGCCTCGCCGGCGTGGGCCGCGCGGCCGTCAGTAACTGGCGGCGCCGGTTCGTCGATTTTCCGCAGCCGGTCGGTGGCACCTCCACCAGTCCGCTGTTCGCGCTGACGGCGGTGGAGGACTGGTTCGACCAGCATGACCGCCCGTTTCGTGTCGAGGTCGGCGACCGGGTCTGGCAGCAGATCCGCGGGACCGTCGACGATCCCCGGCTGGGTGAGCTGGTCGGGCACCTGGGCGGCTTCCTGCTCCACCACCAACTGGACCGGGACGCGGCGATCGGGTTGCTCGGGGAGCCCGACGCCGCGGCCGCTCGCCTGTTGGGGCCGGCGATCGAGCGGGCCGCACCGGACCTTCCCGGCGGTTTCCCGTCGAGCTGGGAGCCGGACTGGGTGCCGGTCGCCCGGTCCGCGGCCGCCGCCGCCGACCGGGACGGACATTGTGCGCTCTTCGAGGTTCTGCGGGTCCGTTATCGCGAGGTGTACTCCCGGCAGGTGGCCGAGACCCCGCCCGCGGTCGCGGAACTGATGGTCGGACTCGCCGGTCTGAGGGAAAGGGCCGGGGAGCTCACCGTCCTCGACTCCGCCTGTGGGGTCGGCGGGCTGCTGGAGGCGGCCCGGGCCGCGGGCGTCCGCCGGCTGTTCGGCCAGGACATCGATCCGATGGCGGCCCGGATCACCGCCGCGGGGCTGCTGCTTCATGGCGTCGGTGCACGGATCGTCGCGGCGGACTCCCTGCTGGCGGATGCCCTTGTCGGGGAGCGGGCCGACGCCGTGCTGTGCGGGCCGCCGTCCGGCCAGCGGTCCTGGCCCCACGACGAGCTGGTCGACTCGCCCTGGTGGGGCTATGGGGTGCCGCCGCGGGGCGAACCGGAGCTGGCCTGGGTCCAGCACTGCCTGGCCCACGGGCGGCGCGGCGCGCCGGTGCTGGTCATCATGCCGGCCGCCGCCGCGTCCCGACCCGCTGGGCGACGGATCAGGGCGAATCTGCTGCGGGCCGGGGCGCTGCGGGCCGTGCTGGGGCTGCCACCGGACCTGTTCGGCGCCGGCTCTGCGCCGGATCTGTGGGTGCTGCGGGTGCCCGGCGAGGGCGCGCCCCCCGCCCAGGTGCTCATGGGCCTGGCGAGCACCGATCCGAGCGCGGTCGAGAGGGTCTGGTTGTCGTTCACCGGCTCGGCCGCGGCAGGCGAGCCGGGCAAGGCGATGGAACCGGGTGAAGCGGGTCTGCCGCCCGGATTTCGGCGGATGCCGGTCGCCGACCTGCTCGACGGCGAGGTTGATCTGAATCCGCGGCGTCACGTCCCGGTGTATCCGGACAGCGTCATCGAGCGCGAGTTCCCGGCAGTGCGCGAGGAGTTCCTGGCCGCGTTGTCGTCGCTGTCAGCGTTGACGCCGACTATTACGCCGTCGAACGTGTCGCCGCCGCCGGACATGTCATCGCCGGTCGCAGCGGCCGACTCCACCCCGGAGCCCGCGGTGGTGTCCGAAACAACCGGCGCGACGCAACCGGCCTGGGTCACGGTGGGAGAGTTGGCGAAGGGCGGGGCGCTGACGGTGCTGACGGCCCCGTTGCAGACCAGAACCGACGGTGGCGACCTGCCGTTGCTCACCGCCGCCGACGTGCGGTGCGGCCGGGGAGCGTCCGGTCGAACCGGCGAACTTCCCGGAATGCTGCTGCTCCGATCCGGAGATGTGGTCTGCGCGGTCGCGGCGGGAAGGATCGCGGCCGAGGTGACCAATGAGGTGGGCGCCGTGCTCGGGCCGAAGGTTGCGCTCCTGCGGGTCGATCCTGACCGCCTCGATCCACATTTTCTGGCGGGCAGCCTACGGGCCGCGGGCTATCGGGCGGCCGGGGGACCGGGCGTCGGCGATGAGGACGGGGCCAGCAGCCGGTCGAGTGGGACGTTGTCGCGGCCTGACCTGCTTCGGGTCCGCATTCCCGCGCTGGCACTGACCGCCCAGCGGGAGTTGGGGGCGGACTTCCGCCGACTCGGGCAGCTGGCGAGATCAGCGCGCGAGGTGGCCGAACTGGGCGAGGAGATCATTCGGGCCGGCTACCTCGGTGTAGCCGAGGGCCGGCTGCGGGTCTGCGGCGACCCTGATTCTCGGTAATGCCGGCTCCTACCCGGTGGATATTTCTCGATGGGAGTAAGATTTCAAGCCGTCTGCTGGGGGAAGGCTGGTCGGGGGCGCGATGGCCGGACGTTGGATGATCGACCGGCGGTACGAGCTGGAGGCTCTGCCGCTGGCTAAAGGCGGAATGGGTGAGGTCTGGGTCGGCCGGGATGTGAAACTCGACCGGGAGATCGCCGTGAAGTTCGTCCGTTTTCCCGATGGCCGGCCCGACGAGGAGCTCGTTCGTCGTTTCATCCGTGAATCACGAATAACCGCCCGGCTGGTGCACCCGGGGGTTCCCGCCGTATACGACGCGGGCACCCACGAGGGGCGGCCCTACCTGGTCATGCAGCGGGTACATGGGATCAGCGTCGCCGATCTCGTTGCCGAGCAGGGAGCGTTGCCGATCGGGTGGGCGGCGGCCATCGCGGCCCAGGCCGCCGCAGTGCTGGCTGTCGCGCACCGGGCCTCCCTTGTCCACCGCGATCTCAAGCCGGCGAACCTGATGCTGGAGCCGGACGGCACGGTGAAGGTGCTCGACTTCGGTCTCGCGGTCGCACTCGATCGCACCGACCTGTCGAAGATCACCTCGACCGGACAGCATCTCGGCAGTCCCGCCTACATGGCCCCGGAGCAGGTGCTCGCCGGGCTCAGTGCGCCGGCTACCGACCTGTACGCGCTGGGCGCGACCCTGTTCGAGATGCTGACCGGCCGGCGGCTCTTTGCCGGGTCGTCGTCCTACTCGGTGATGCATCAGCAGGTCGAGGAAGTCCCGGCGCGGGTCAGCACCCTGCGCGCCGACATTCCCTCGAATCTCGACGGGTTGGTCGCCGACCTGCTGCGCAAGACGCCGGAGGAACGCCCGTCCGGGGCGGAGGCGGTGTATGAGGCGCTGATCGGCTGGATGGCGGACCTGGTTCCCCTTCCCGGAATCGTCGATCCCGCCGCGGACAACGCGGTCCGGATGTACAACCGGATCACCGCCCGCGTGCATCCTCCCGCGCCGGCCCCGTCCACGCCGACTACCACCGCGCCGACCTCTCCCATGCCGGGTCCTGACCTGCCGGGTCCTGGCGTCGTGGAACCGGCACGGTCGGACGCGATGACCGTGCCGCAGCGGCGGTCGCCGTCCACCAGCGGGATCGACCAGGTCGAGCTTCGCCAGGCCCGGGATGAGGCCCGCTCGCTGGCCCGCTCCTCCCGATACAGCCAGGCCACCGCGATCCTGGCGGAGGCCGTCGATCGGGCCGGCCGGGCGCTGGGAACCGACAGCGCCGATGTGCTCGCGCTTCGTCTCGAGCTCGCCGAGCTGTTGTTCGAAGGGGGTGACTTCCGCCAGGCTGTCGGCGAGTACGAACGGCTGGTCGCTGACCTCGCCCGCCGAGACGGTCGGAACAGCGAACGGCTGATGCTCGCGCGCCTGCGGGAGGCGACCTGCCGGGCTCTGATCGGCGACACGCCGCGGGCGCTGGAGCAGCTCGGCGCGCTGCTACCCGACGAGACCCGAGTGTTCGGCGCGGACGATCCCCGCGTCCTCGAACTGCGCCGCCAGATCGGGCTGTTGCAGCTCGGGGCCGGCCATCGGGCCGCCGCAGCCGAGAGCCTCGCTGCGCTGCTCGCCGACCTGCTGCGGGTCTGGGGACCGGAGTACCCGATGGTGCCCGTGGTCCGGGAGCTGCTTGCCGGTGCGGATGGCACTGCGGCGGCCCGCTGAGCCCGCCGGCTCGCTGAGCCTGGTGGTCCGCTGAGCGCCCGGTGGCCCGCGTAGGCGGACAGCAGGTGGCTCGCGGGCGGGGAGTGCGGGGCAGCGAAGTTTGCGGAATCGACGGGAGACGGTGACATGGCGCGGCTCGGGATCGACAAGGAGTTCCTGCTCGGATTCGCGGCCCTGGAGAAACAGGTACAGAACCGGGTGCTCGAGGTGTTCGCCAAGTTCGAGGCGGCGACCCACGCCGGTCTTCATCTGGAGAAGATCGGGAACGTACGTGACAACCGGTTCCGGTCGATCCGCATCGACAAGTTCTGGCGGGGCGTGGTCCTCGAGCCGGAAAACGGCGACACCTACACGCTGCTGAAGGTGTTGCCGCATGACGACGCCTACGCCTACGCCTGGGCCCGGCGGCGTCGCGTGTCGATCAATGCGGCGACGGAACGGATCGAGATTCGTGATGTGGTCGCGATCGACGCGACGCTTCCGGAGCTGACCAGACGGGCCGAGTAGGTCCCCAGCAGGCTGTTCGCCGACGTGGCGGACAAGGATCTGCGTCGGCTCGGCATCGACGAGCAGACACTGGCCTTCGCCCGGGTGCTCTGGCCTTCGCTCGAGTGCTGACGGATGTGCGGCAGCTCGAGATGGCGCGCGGCTTCCTTCCCCCGAACCAGTGGGACGCGCTGTTCGGCCTGGCGGCGGGAATGACACTGGAGGAGGTGTGGGCCGAGATCGGGGCCGCATCCGAGGCGGACCGGGCGTCCTTCGACTCCGATGACGTGGTTGCCGCGGTTGAGCGCAGCGCGGATCGGGTGGTCCTCGTGGACGGGCCAGAGGAACTGCTGGAGGTGTTCCGGCACCCGTTTGCCCTGTGGCGGGTATATCTGCACCCGACCCAGCGCCGTATCGTTCAGGCCCGTTTTCGGGGGCCGGCACGGGTGACCGGCGGACCGGGGACCGGGGACCGTCGTGGCCCTGCACCGCGCGCGATCTCGCCTCGCAGGGGGTCGGCCGGGTCCTCCTGACCACCTTCACCTCGACGATGAGCGACTCGTTGACCGCGGACATCGACCTGCTGGTCCACGATCCGCTGATGCGTGATCGGATCACCGTTGCGACGATGAACAAGATCGCCTACGACGTCTTTCGGGCCGGGCAACCTCAGCCGACCATCCTGACCGGCGCTGAGGAACGGGCGGTGTGGCGCACCGTCGCTCGCGGTCTCGGCCTCCCCTTCTCCGAGAGCTTTCTGTCGGAGGAATGGCGGCAGGTCATCCTCGCGCAGGAGATCCTCGCCGAGGCGGGGTATCAGAAGGCGCGCCGGGTCGGGCGGGGCCGCCCGCTCGGGCCGCGCCAGCGAGCTCAGGTGTGGGCCGCCTGGCAGCAGTTCGATCGAGAACTGCGAGCCTCCGGTCGGTGGACTCACGAGATGATCTGCATCGAGGCGGCGCGTCTGCTGGAACGGGCACCGCAACGGCCATACCGGCATGTGGTGATCGACGAGGCGCAGGACCTCAGCCCGGTGCAGTGGCGCTTCCTGCGGGCGGCGGTCGAGCCAGGCGCGGACGACTTCTTCAAACGCCGTGCCGATCTCTACGAGGCCGTCAGCCTGGTCATCGAGGATTTCGCTGCCGCTCTTTGACCTGCGATCCGTTGACCGGACCGGAAGGTCGGCGGTTCGACCCCGCTCCTGCCCACTCGGCTCTGATCATGCCTGCGCGTCGCCTTTGGGGCGGCTTCGCCGGTGGGATCGCGTCATGTCTGCCGGGGGCCGAGCCCCCCGAACCCCCACGTATGGCGATGGGCCGTAGTACTGGTCGTGGGTTGTGCTGACCGTTACGACTGGTGTTGAGAGCGGGAGTCGAGCGTGGGCGCCTCGGTAAGTGGTTGGTCGACGCCTGATGACCGTAGGACATCGAATTCGTAGATAATCCGCCCGTCGTTGATCATTGCCGTGCGGAAAGCCTCCTCGTCGTACTCGGTTCCGAAGAATTCGATAGGTCCCTCCGGCCGCCCTCGGATCTTGCGGAACAGGCGGACGTTCGCATCTATCCCCGCCTGCCCATCAATGATCTTCACGGTCGTCTCGAGCGAACGGTAGCCGTGGCCGGATGAGAACACGAACAGCGTCGACCGGGGATCGCGCAGCAGCCGACGGGTACGGGCCCGGTCGACGGTGCCGGTACTCCACAACCTGCCGTCGACGAGCGCCACGATCACCCGTGCCGCCTTCGCCGTGCCGTCAGCGGTCGTAGTGATCATTGCGGCGGAGGGATTCTTTTCGATGAAAGCGGTGTCTACGGAGGAGAGCGTCACGAGGGGAACCGCTCACTGTTCCGGGTGAGGTCGACGGCGTTGCGCAGTGCATCGGGGTTGCGCAGTGCATCGGTGATGGTGGCATCGGTGATGGTGGCACCGGAGGTCCGCGGCACCAGCCCCAGGACAGCCAGCGGCATGCTGGTCATATCAAATGCCTTTCCATATCGGCAGACGTCGCGCGAGCGGCGGACGCCGGGGCACCCACCACGGAGGAAGGTTGCCGGCCGGCAGGCCGGGGCCCAGTGGTCGGCGCTCATGACCCGTACACTGGTTTTCCTATCAGTCCGGTAGGGAAGAGTCATCAGCTCGAGTCGAAAGTGAGAGAGAGGTCCACGGTGGCCACTCGCTTGCGGTCGGATGCCGCCGCAAACCGGGCCAAGATCCTCGAGGTGGCGCGGGCAGCCTTCGCGGACGAGGGGCTGGAAATCTCGATGGAAGAGATCGCGCGCCGCGCGGGGCTGGCACCAGCCACCCTGTATCGGCGGTTCCCGACCAAGGAGGCCCTCGCGGCCGCGGCCTTCGCGGAGCAGCTGGCGGCCTGTGCGCACGTACTCGACGTGGCGTTGGCCGACCCGGACCCTTGGCGAGGGTTCTGCCGATTCATCCTCAAGCTGTGCACCCAGCAACATCGTGACCGGCGCTTCCTGTCCGCATTCACCGCGGCTTTTCCGCACAGGACGGAATTCGAGATTTTCCGGCAGCGGGCCCACGAACAGTTCGCCCAGCTGGTACGCCGCGCGCAGGAGACCGGGTCGTTGCGCCATGACTTCGACCCCGCCGACCTGTCGCTGATCCTGCTCGCCAGCGGGGGCATCAATGCCGGTACACGCGAGATGACGACCGCGGCGTCGCGGCGACTCGCCTCGTATCTGGTACAAGCGTTTCGCTCGGACCGGGCCACACCGTTGGCCCCACCCCTACGAATCCCTCTCGACCTGCCCGGCTCCCGCCAGTCATGATCGTGTGATTCGTGCTGCCGCTTGGAACCGGCACCGAGCTGACCGACCTCGGGGAGCGGATATGCGCCGCACGGTGACGACCGAAGGGTAGGTAGCGGGCGTCGCCCCTGGCCACCGGACCCACTCCGGGCCGGACGGCCAGACAAACGTCGTCCGACGTGACCCGTCGTCGGCGGCAAGCCCGAGATCGTCGGCAGTTAGCCGGTTGGGTTTCCGTGGCCCTTTCGTTCACCGGATGACGGCCGGGCACCGTGCAGGCGGAGCAGAATGCCCTGATAGGCCCTTGTCTGTCCTTGTCGGGGCTTTGTCGGATGCCGGGTGACGGTTTTGTCGGCCGTTGGGCGGGAGCGGAGAGTGCCGGTTCTCCCGACCGACGCCTCCGGAGCCGGTGACGCCGACCCGGGGAGAATCGGACGAACTCGGACGATGTGACATCCGCACCCATGCTCGGGCCCGATGAGGTGGAACCGATGACCTGCAGCATCGCGGACGCCGGCGTCGCGACGGAGACTGCCGCCGTCGACCAGCCCGGCTCGCCGCTGCGCGCGGCGGATCCGGCGACGATCGGCGATTTTCGGGTCCTGCGCCTGCTCGGTGAGGGCGGCATGGGGACGGTCTATCTGGGCGAGTCGTCGACCGGCCGGCTCGTCGCCATAAAAGTAATTCGTCCGGAACTTGCCAGTGTGGCGGAGTTCCGCGAGCGTTTTCGCCGGGAGACGACCCATGCCCGGCAGGTCGCCGGATTCTGCACCGCAGAGGTGCTGGACGCGTGCCCGGACGCCGAATTTCCCTATCTGGTCACCGAGTTCGTCCCCGGCCCGACCCTCAGCAAGGCGGTGACGGCCGGCGGCCCGCTGTCGCCCGCCGATCTGGAACGCCTCGGTATCGGGGTGGCGTCGGCGTTGACCGCGATCCACGCGGCCGGCATTGCACACCACGACCTCACCCCGTCGAATGTCCTGCTGCATCCCGCGGGGCCGAGGGTGATCGATTTCGGCATCGCGAACGCTCTCGGGACGACCTCGCCGGTCGACGATGACGCCGCGTGGATCGGCACGCCCGGGTACATGGCGCCGGAGCAGGCCCACAGTGATCAGATCGGCGCGGCGGCAGACGTGTTCGCCTGGGCGGGGGTGATGACCTTCGCCGCGACCGGCCGGCCGCCCTTCGGGGACGGCGCGCCCGACGTGTTGCTGCACCGGACGCTGCACGAGGAACCCGACCTGTCCGGCCTGCCGGCAGGGATGATCGATATGGTCCGACGCGCGTTCCAGAAGGAACCGGACGCCCGGCCGACCGCGGGTGAGGTGCTGTTGGGCCTGCTCGGCGGCACGGAGGCGGAGGACGACTCGGCGCCGGCCGTCGCCCGGGCCCTCGACGGCTGGCGTTCTCCGACCGTGCTGCCGATCGGCGGCGAGGTCGAGGGGGCTCCCATGCTCCACGACTCGACCGCCGTCAGCACACCGACCGCCGTCAGCACACTGGACGCGACCAGCACGCCGGACGCGACCAGCACGCCGGGATCAGTGGGCCGACCCGGTGTACCGGGCGCGGACACGGCCCGGCTGCCGACGCGCCGGACGGCTCTGCGACCCGGGCCGGCGGCTGACCGGCACGGTGGTCGCCGCCGGCGGGCGGCCGTGCTGGCGACCGCCGCCGCCCTGCTGGCCCTGCTCGCCGCGGCGGTGCCGATCGCCATGGGTGCCGAGCGGGAGCAGAGGTCCCCCTCGACGTCCCTCGGTGCGGAAGCCGGCTGGCTGCCCGCCGTTGCACCACCACCGCCGAACCAACCGGGTGGGAGCGGCACCGCACCGGCGATCGACCTGAGTCCCGAACCCGCCCGGGAGGTTCTCACCACGCCGGATGGCGGTACGCCGGCCGAGACGGCAGCGATCGCCGCCGAGCCCGCGGGGCGGACATCCCCGCCCCCGGCGGCGACGCCGGCGCCCCGGCCGCGAGCCACCGCACCGGTACCCGCGGCGCGAGCCCCAGCGTCGAGGAAAGCCGCTCCGTCGACGCCGGGAACTGTCCCGCAGCCACCGGGAACCCCGCCGAGGGTCACCACGATCACGCCCGGTCCCGCGGCCGCAGGTTCAGCGCCGGCCGACGCCGACCGAACCCGGAAGTTTTCGCGGCCCGGCCGCGACGAAAATACGGTCAGCCGGGAAAATCGTTACAACCGGTACTCCCGATACAAGCGGGATCGGTACGAACTTGAGCGGTATGAACTTGAGCGGTACGACCGCGAAACGTTGTTCGTGCGGAACGGACGCTGACCAGATGGTCAGTCCGGTCAGCGCCCGTTGGCTGGCTGAAGCCGATGGTGATCGTGGTTGGTGCGGTGGTGGTGCTGGCTTTGAAGGTGGGGCCGCCGCTGTAGCTGACCGCGATGGGGTGGGTGCCGGGTTGCAGTCTGGTGGTGCTGAGGGTGGCCTTCCCCGCGGTCAGCGGGACGGTCGCCAGGGGGTCGTTCCGTCGGAGAAGGTCACGGTACCGCTTGGGTTGCCCACGTCGGCCACGCCCGGTGCGACCGAGGCTGTCAGGTCGACGGGTTGGCCGAACAGCGGGCTGGTGGCCTCCGGGGCGGGGTGTGCGAGCCACCACCCACCGCGACGGTTCCGTCCGGACACGCGGTGGTGACCCGCGCGGTGCCGAGCCGGTTCGGGCCGGCGACGGAGGCCACCGAGACCACCCGGTGGTCGAGCTTCGTTCCCGCCGCGCATACCGCGAAGCTGGTGATCTTGTCGCCGTCTTCGGCCTGCCCACCGAAGTTACCCAGGGCCGCCCAGAACTCGGGGTTCTGCGCACCGTTGGCGATCATGGTCCCGCTCGCGTCGCTGGGAAAGGTCCCTTTCGCGTGCAGCCCGTTGATCGGCGGGACGGGGTCGGTGGCATCGATCTTGCTGCCCCACATGCCCCCGCTGACCAGCACACTGCCTGCCGGACACGAGGTCACCGCGGTCGCGTAAGCCCCCGACCCGTTAGCGACGGGAAGATTGGTGGTGGTCACGTGGATCACCGGCTTCTGCGGCTCGGTCGCCGCCGGTGCACCCGGTTCCGGCGCCGCGACGGCGGGCACTGCCGCAGCGAAGACCAGCGCGAGCGCGGACACCGTGACGACCGCGCCACCCGGCGACGACCTGGACACCCGTTTCGGCCAGGCAAGGCCCTCCGCCCAGCCTGCGCACAGAGCCGCAAGTACGAGCTTTCCCGCTAGAAGCTCCCGTATCGACGGAAAACCGGTAGCCAGATCCAACCGTGCTGTGCGTACCGGTCAGTTGCCGGTCAGAAACAACGCCCAGACGTGGGATCTCGTAGCACTCGTCGAGCCCATCCCGCCGGTATGCGTGGTGGATGTCCAGTTCGCTGGCGAACTGGTGAGCGGGTTCCCGCTCCCGTCGCCGGGATAGCTGCCGTTGAGGTGATCACCCGACTGTCCGGGTGCGTTGAAGTCGGACGTCGTGATGTCGCCGCCGCTGATACCGGCACCGCCGCTGATCAGCGTCCCGTCGCCTTCG
This sequence comes from Frankia gtarii, assembly GCF_025403375.1. Taxonomy (GTDB): domain Bacteria; phylum Actinomycetota; class Actinomycetes; order Frankiales; family Frankiaceae; genus Frankia; species Frankia gtarii. The sequence goes on along the minus strand of NZ_JAMPTM010000028.1, from coordinate 5,820 downwards.
CCGCAACCGACGGTGGTCTTCTGGGGCGCGCCGACGCTGGTCGGGCCGGACGACTCGCCGTACCGCACGGAGTCCGGGTTGGTCTCCCCGTTGATAGTGGTCGACGCGTAGGCGGTTCCTGGCAGTGCGACGGCCAGTGCGGCACCCGGAACAAACGCCGTGAACAGGGGAGCCCGTAGGGATTTCTTCGTCATCAACTTTTTTCTTGACAGACGGACGGAATGACCTGCCAACCGTTGACCTGCGAGACGGCGCGAGCCGGCCTCGGTGGAATTCTTGCCGGCTTGGAGACTCGTGGGGCTGCGGCCGGCCGGGGCGGCCGCGTCGGCAGGGTCGGCCTTCCTCGAACTGCATGGGCGCACGCGCCCCGCTTCTCGCAGAGCGAGACCGAAGAATTCAGCGCTCCCGGAACTGCACGCAGGTACCGGTCGACAGACCCGTTCGGTCTGCTCTCCGTGGTCGGGGTACGCCCAGCTGTGCTGGAGCCTCGCCGCTCGCGTCACGGAGGTGGCTCGGAGATGGGACGGCGAGTTCACGGACCTCTCATGTGTCACCCCCGCAGCAGAACAGATCCTCAGGGGAGGGAGCATAGAACAGAAGATATTGCAGATGCACAGCTTTTTCGATAATTACTCCGCATCTGCGGTTATGATCGCAGCCTGGAAGTGTCGAGCGCATGGCGGCCTCGCCAGCGTCCGAGGGCCTTCTGCGCAGTGGTCGCAGTGGTCGCAGTGGTCGCAGGCCGGGCCTGTGCCAGCGGCGTCGGGCCGGTTGCGCGCGGGCGGGGGCCGCTGGGCGCTGCCACCGGCAGGGTAGAAGCATCGCCGGTGCCAAGGTCATGTTTGGCCTTCTTGTCGGAATTGGCCCATGCGTGACGGCGCCGGAATGTGCCGAGCTTTCACCCGGACCACTTAGGTGATGGCCGAAGAAGATTTTTCTGCCTCGGCGAGTAAGAAGTGTTCAGGGTGGCGGACTGCCAGCCGGCCGCGACGGAACCGTCGGGGCGCTGGCCGAGCGTCTTGTGTGGCGTCGACGTGCTGTTCCGGCGGGGCAGCCGTGACAGGCGTCTGCTGAAACTGCGGAAGGAAAGCCCTGTGAACGGCAAGGTCAACTGGCTCGTCTGCAAGGTCGGATGCATCGAATGTGGAATGATCGAAGACCCGGTGCTGAGGATCATCGGGGTGTATTCCGACGAGCAGCAGGCGGTTGCCTCCGCCCGCGGTGCCGCCCAGATGATCGCGCAACGATGGGGGATGACGAACACCGACGAGCCATACCCGGTGAACGCGACCGAGATGCTGGGTTCGCGGATGGGCGCCGGCTGGATGTGGACACCCGCAGATCACGAGCAGGTCTTCGCGGTGCAGGTCCCGTCCGATGCGGAGCAGTAGGTGGGAATCAGGCGCTCAGGCGCCGGTACCGGGCGAGACGGCGCGCACCGTCCGCGGCGGGGCGGGCGACGCAGGGCTGGAGGGCCGCTTCGAGCCGGGCACGGACGGTGGACTGGTCGAGCTGCATGCCGATCGCGACGAGTCCACTGGGACCTTCTGTCACGGGCCTGACCGCGACGTGGATCTGTCGTCCGACGACATTGACCACGTAGCCGCGCAGGCTCCGTCCGATGTCCACGGTCAGGGTGCCCTTGAGCCGGTAGACGTCCGCGGGTAGATCCTCAAGCAGGTCGGCCAGCCGGCCGGGATCGACCGGGCCGGCGGCGGGAACGGTCACCGCGTCGGCGCGCGGGTGCGGCTCGTCCTCGTGGTCGCGATCGTGGTCGTGCCTGGCCAGGGCTGCGAGCGGGAGTTCGTCGACCGGGTCGTGTGGGCTCGCGGCGTCGAACACGAGTGCCGGGTCGATGCGGCCATGGGTGGTGTCGACGACGTGTGCGTGGGGATTGCTCTCACGTATCCGGCCGGTGATCCGCGCCACCGTCTCGCCCCGGTGCGCCGGCGGAACCCGGTCGGTCTTGTTGATCAGGACGAGGGAGGCCGACGCGAACCGGGCCGGCGGCAGCCCGCCCGTGTCGACGGTGTCGAAGTAGGCGGCGGCGTCGATCACGTCGACGAGACCGCCGGGGCGCACGCGGTCCACGCCGCTGAACCGGATGAGCCTGGCCAGATGGGGCGGGTCAGCCACGCCGCTGGCCTCCACGATCACCGCGTCCAGCCGCAACCGCGGCCGACTCAGTTTCTCCAGCGCCTGGTCCAGGCCGTCGGTGTCGGGCAGGCAGCACAGGCAGCCGCCCGCGATCGAGGCCGGCTCGTCCACCTGGCCGGTGACCAGCGCGGCATCGACGTTGATCGTTCCGAAGTCGTTGACCACCACTCCGAGGCGTGCCCCGGGCGCCTGGAGCAGATGGTTGAGCACCGTCGTCTTACCCGCGCCCAGGTATCCGGTGAGCGCGATCACAGGCACCCGTACGCCCATCCCCGACTGCCTCCTCCCGTGCCGCGCTGCGCCTGTGAGGCGATCCGCATCGCCCGGTGTGAGGATCCCGGGCTCGGGCCACGAAGACTACCGACTCGGGCTGCCCGTCGACCCGGCGGCCACCAGCCACCCCGTCGAGGGTGCTTCTGGAAAGGGAACCTCGCGGGGAGTCGTAGGGCCCCGCCGCCAGAGTGGAAAAGCATCGCCGAGCCCAAAGGCTGCCGTCGGATTGCTTGCCGGGTTCGCACACGGGCGCTGGCTGGATGTGGACACCCGCAGACCACGAACAGGTCTTCGTGGCGCAGGTCCCGTCCTGACAGCTCCGGCGGCGGCGGGTGGCGGACCTGGATCGATCCGCTTCCGGACGCGGCCAAGGCGGTTATCCTGCGGTGGCGGACTTCAACCGTGGGTGCCGGCGATGTCGATGGAAACGGGGTCGGGGGCGGGGCGAGTGCGCGCCGTGCTGAATCCATACTGATAGGCGAACGAGATGTCCGGCCTTCCGGCGGCATCGAGTGGGATCTCGCATTCGGCCGTCGTAGGGCCATTGGACAGCATCACACTCATACTGATTCCCATACCGTCGCGGACCGCCGCTCGCTCGACCAGACCGAAGGCGGGGGACCGGGCCGGATCAGCCTGACCGGGACCCGACTGCGAACATTCCACGGGAATCGCCGCCGCCTCGGCCGCGGACAGGTGAACGGCCGTCATCGTGGGACTGGGGACCGTGGTGCCGGACGTCGGCGCGGCCGGCACCAGCGACACGTGATCGTCGCTGCCCGTCCTCGTGCCGCCGAAGGCGACCGCGGCGCTGGTCACGGCGGCCGCGAACGCCGTGACCAGCGGGATCGTTCGCCTCGCCGCCCGGCGTCGGCGTTCCTCGGAAATCCGCGCCTCGACGCTGGTCCAGATGCGCTCCGAAGGATGCGCCCGCAGATCCTCGGCCGCCGCACGCAGCCACGCGACGGTGGCCTCGTCGGTTGTCATGCGGAACCTCCCGTCATCGATTCGATGCCGTGTGCCGCAGCGTTCTACGCCGCGCTGTCATGAGCCTTGATGTCATGTGCCGAGGCCACCCGCTTGTGGTGACGTCCCCGATCGGGCGGCTTCGGCGATCCGACCGACTCGGAATGCAGCGCGGGGTGCAACCGCCGTCTGTTCGCGTTCACCAGGATGCGGCGTACATACGCGTCCGGATGGTCGCTGTCGCGGACCCGGCGCCACGCCACGAACGCCCGCGCCAGCGCGATCTGAGTCAGGTCCTCCGCCTCCGTGGCGTCCCCGCAGAGCAGGTAGGCCAGTCCCAGCAGCCGCGGCAGCCGCGGCGCGAAGAACTCGCGGAACTCCCGATGTCTGTCCTCATCCATCCGTCCCTCCACAACCACCCAGATCCCGCCGAGCGGCCCGCGGGTTGCTCCATCCGGCAACATTCGTCCCACCCGCAGGCGGCGGGCCAGGTGGGCGGCGGCTGTTGCCGGGAGCGTGGCGATGGCGGTGTACTGCGCGGGGCTGGCCAGGTCGGGCCCAGGTGACGCAGACGGAGACCACTGTTCGCCACGATCGCCGCGGAGTCCCAGCGGATGGTCAACAAGACGTACAGCGCCTTCGTGCAGGGCTTCCTGCCGACGCAGGCACGGCCCGACGTCGACCTGCTCGACGGACTGACGGCCGCGATCATCGTTGACCAGCAGCGCATCGGTGGCGACGCCCGTTCCACGGTTGGCATCGCCACCGATGCGGGTGCGATGCTGCGCATCCTGTTCAGCCGGTTGGGGCGGCCGTACATCGGCCCGTCGGGCGCGTTCGCCTTCAACGTTCCCTCGGTCGGTCGGTCCGGGCGAGCGGTGCGATCACCGTCGAGCGCGGTGCGGCCAAGGTGGTGAAGAAGACCTTCACCCGTGTCGGTGGCATGTGTCCGCGCTGCGAGGGTCGGGGCGCGGTCACCGATTTTGGCCTGACCCAGCTCTACGAGGACAGCAGGTCGATCAACGACGGTGCGCTGACGATCCCCGGTTACGGCGTCGGCGGCTGGTACGGCCGCATCTTCGGCGGCTGCGGCTTCTTCGACCCGGACAGGCCGATCCGCAGGTTCACCAAGCGTGAGCTCCACGACCTGCTCCTGCGGCTGCGGGACACGGGCAACACGGTGCTCGTCGTGGAACACAAGCCGGAGACGATCATGATCGCCGACCGCGTCGTCGACCTCGATCTCGGCCCCGGCGCAGGCACGGCGGGCGGCACCGTCTGCTTCGAGGGAACCGTCGTCGGGCTGCGGGCCAGCGCCACCCTGACCGGCCGCCACCTCGACGACCTCGTCGCCGCCCGCTCCGCCCGCTCCACCCGCACCGGCGAGCACCTCGCGGCCCACGTCGGCGCCTGACTGGGAGCAGCCGTCCTATCTATGCGCAATTCCCCATTTTTGCAGGTGAACGTCTAATCTGCCCTGCGCGTGAACGTCTAATCTGACCTGCGTGCGTCATATGACCGGTATGTCTGCGAGAATCGCGCCGCTGGGATCTTGGCATAGGGAGGGCGGCGGGCGTTGGCGACAAAGCTGGGAAGTTCCTACACTCTGGAAACCATGATCGGCCGGGGTGCGATGGGCGAGGTGTGGCGCGGCCGCGATGAGGACGGCGAGCCGCTCGCCTTCAAACTCCTGTTGCCGGAGCTCATGGTGGACCCGGAGATCGTCGCCCGGTTCATGCGGGAACGCTCGGTGCTCCTCCGGGTCGACTCACCCTTTGTCGTGCGGGTCCGCGATCTCGTTGCCGAGCGCGGGCACCTGGCCATCGTCATGGACTTCATCGAGGGTTCCGACCTGCGTCGTGAGCTGAGACGGCGCCGGACGGTCCCACCGGCGGAAGCGGTGGCAACGACCGTCGACATCCTCACCGGGCTCGGTGCCGCGCATGAGCTCGGCATCATTCACCGCGACCTCAAACCCGAGAACGTCCTGCTCGACCGGCATGACGGCGGGTATCACCCGAAGATCTCCGACTTCGGGATCGCCGGGCTGATGAACGCGTCGACGCGGCTGACCACGCGGCAGGGCATTCTCGGTACTCCTCTCTACATGGCGCCCGAGATGATCGAGGAGGGTGTCGCCGGCCCGCCCGCGGACGTCTATGCCGCGGGGATCGTGCTGTACGAGCTGCTGTGCGGGGTCACGCCGTTCGCCGGGCGAGCGCCGCTGGCCATCCTGCGGGCGCACGTCGACCTCCTGCCCGGCCGCCCGCCGGACCTCACCGACGAGCTGTGGTCCGTCCTCGCCGCCATGCTCGCCAAGGACCCGACCGCGCGGGCCGGGGTCGACCAGCTCCGGGCCCTGTTACCGAACCTGCACGGGTTGCCCGCGATTCGACCGCTGGCCACCCCGCCGCCGGCCACCCC